>JBHELQ010000126.1:0-4293 GCA_046262995.1 Thermoleophilaceae bacterium | reverse complement strand
CCGGACATGGTCGTCTGCCGCTGCGAGGAGCCGCTCGGCCAGGACATCCGCCAGAAGATCGCGCTGTTCGCGAACCTGCCCGTCGAGTCGGTCGTCTCCGCGCGCGACGTCGACTCGATCTACAAGGTCCCGCTCGAGTTCCACTCGGAGGGCGTGGACGACACCGTCCTGGGGCACTTCGGGATTCCGGCGGGGCCGCCGGACCTGGAGCGCTGGCGCGGACTCGTCGAGCGGATCGACGCCGCCTCGACGCCCGTGCGCATCGGTCTCGTCGGCAAGTACACGAAGCTCGCCGACGCCTACCTGTCCGTGATCGAGGCGCTCGGTCATGCCGGTATCCACCACGGCGGCAAGGTCGAGGTTCGCTGGATCGACTCTGAGCGACTCGACGAGGAGGAGAGCGAGCGCGAGCTCGCGGCCTGCGACGGCATCCTCGTGCCCGGCGGCTTCGGCGTGCGCGGGATCGAGGGGAAGATCCAGGCGTCCCGTTACGCGCGCGAGCACGACATCCCCTACCTGGGCATCTGCCTGGGGATGCAGATCGCGGTCGCGGACTTCGCCCGTCACGTGGCCGGGCTGGACGGGGCCAACTCGACCGAGTTCGATCCCGAGACGCCCCACCCCGTGATCGATCTGCTGCCCGAGCAGAAGGAGGTCCGGGACATGGGGGGCACCATGCGGCTCGGCGCGGACCCCGTGAAGCTTCATGAGGGCACGCGTGCGCGAGAGCTCTATGGCGAGGCGGTGATCTACGAGCGCCATCGCCACCGCTACGAGGTCAACAACCATCTGCGCAAGCGCCTCGAGCACGCCGGGCTGGTGTGCTCGGGCACCTCGCCGGACGATCGCCTGGTCGAGATCGTGGAGCTGCCGGAGCATCCGTTCTTCGTCGCCTCGCAGTTTCACCCCGAGTTCAAGTCGCGGCCGCTGCGGCCGCAGCCGCTCTTCCGCGAGTTCGTCGGCGCCGCCTTCCGGCGCGCACTCGGGCGGGGCGGCCATGAGCTTCAGGAGGAGGCTCCCGCGCAGTAGCTTTCCGGCGGTGAGGGCCGCCGACATGCAGCGCGCCTCCGAGCTCGAGCGCCAGCGGCTGCTCGACGATTTCGTGCGGCTGTGCCAGGTCGAGAGCCCCTCGCGGCGCGAGCGGGAGATCGCGGACGCCGTGGCGGACGAGCTGCGCGCCATCGGGCTCGAGGTCGAGGAAGATGCGAGCGGTGGCGAGACCGGCTCGGAGGCAGGCAACCTGCTCGCACGGGTGCCGGGGCCCGACGGCGCCAGGACGATCCTGCTCTGCGCGCACCTGGACACCGTGCCTCTGGCCGCCCCGGTCGAGGTCGCGCGTGAGGACGGGATGCTGCGCAACCGAAACGACGCGATCCTCGGCGCCGACAACAAGGCGGCGGTGGCCACGATCCTCGGCGTCGCGCGCCGGCTTGCGGTGGAGGGATCTCCCGTGGGCTTGGAGGTCCTGTTCACGACCTGCGAGGAGCTGGCGCTGGCCGGCGCGAAGGCCTTCGACGAGGGACGCCTGCGGGCCGAGTTCGGATTCGTGTTCGACCACGCGTCCCCGGTCGGGGAGCTCATCATGGCGGCGCCCAGCTACTACAGGCTCGAGGCCGAGTTCCGCGGCAGGGCCGCGCATGCGGGCATCCGGCCCGAGGACGGGCGCAACGCAATCGCGGCGGCGGCCCGGGCGATCGCCGCCATGCCGCTCGGTCGCCTGGATCCCGAGACCACGGCGAACGTCGGGGGAATCGAGGGGGGCACCGCCACGAACGTGGTGGCCGAGCGCTGCCGGGTGGAGCTGGAGGCGAGGAGCGTGGACGAGGCCCGGGCCGGGGAGGTGGTCCAGCGGCTCGTGGACGCCGCCTCCGAGGCCGCCAGCGACGCGGAATGCGACGTCGAGACCGGCGTCGAGCGCCTGTTCCGCGGCTACCGCCTCTCGCGCGGGTCCCCCCCGGTGGAGGCGGCCGCGCAGGCCCTCGAGGCGCTCGGCATCGAGCCCTCCTACGTGACCACCGGCGGCGGCAGCGATGCCAACGCGTTCATAGCCGCCGGCCTGCCGGTGCTCAATGTCGCGAACGGGACCGAGCACAACCACGAGCCGGACGAGTGCGTCAGCGTGCAGGCGCTCGAGGGGGTGCTCGACCTCACGCTCGGCATCGTCGCGGCGAGCGCCGGGTAGGAGGGCGCGATGGCCTTCGAGCGGATCGGCGGCGAGGACGTCTGGGAGGGCCGCATCGCCAAGGTCCGGGTCGACCGCTTCCGCTACGACGACGGGGAGGAGGCGGAGCGCGAGATCGTCGCCCACCCCGGCGCGGTCGCCATCGTCGCCCACGACGGCGAGCGGCTGTACCTGGTCCGCCAGCCCCGCGAGGCGGTGGACGAGGAGAGCCTCCTGGAGCTGCCGGCCGGCAAGGTCGAGGGCGAGGGCCCGCTCGAGACCGCCAAGCGCGAGCTGGCCGAGGAGATCGGCAAGGCGGCCGGGAGCTGGGAGCTGCTCACGCGGTTCTACTCCTCGCCGGGCTTCACATCGGAGGAGGTGCATGTGTACCTGGCCACCGAGCTCGAGGACGTCGAGTCCGGGGGCGACGAAGGCGAGCGGATCGAGCTCGTCGTGGAGCCGCTCGAGCGGCTCGATGCGGTGATCGCGGACTGCAGCGACGCCAAGAGCCTGGTCGGCCTGCTCTGGTTCCGCGCCTTCAGCCGCTGACCGCGGCCTTGCAGCGCGGAGGTACGGCCTGCCGGCGGCCGAATCCGTCGCAGGATGGCGACGGTCGAACGGATCCCCGACAGCGCCCGCTTCGAGCGCCTGCTGCTCGACTTCCTGGCCTATCTCGAGTTCGAGCGCGGGCTCTCGCGCAACACCCTCGAGGCATACCGGACCGACCTGCTCCAGTACGGGCGCTTCCTGGAGAAGCGCAAGCTGTCGGCGACGGAAGCGAAGAACGCCGACCTGGCCGATTTCCTGACCGCGCTTGCGACCCAGGGGAAGGCCGCCTCGCCCGCCACGATCCACCGTAAGACCGCCTGCCTGCGCTCCTTCTACCGGCACCTGCGACGTGAGGGGGTGATGGACGAGGACCCCACCGCCACGCTCCACGGGCCGAGGCGCAGCCGCAAGCTTCCCCAGGTCCTGACCCGCGGAGAGGTCGAACGCCTGCTGGCACAGCCGAAAGGGACCGAGCCCACCGCTCTCCGCGACCGGGCCCTGCTGGAGCTGATGTATGCCTGCGGGCTGCGCGCGTCCGAGGCGATCGGCCTGGGCGTCGGCGACGTCGACCTGGAGGAGGGGGTGCTGCGGGCGCGCGGCAAGGGCTCGAAGGAGCGCGTCGTGCCCGTCGGCCAGAGCGCTGTCCGGGCACTCCGCGCCTACCTCGAGCGCGGACGGGCGCCGCTCGTGAAGGGCCGCTCCGAGTCGCAGCTGTTCGTGAACTTCCGCGGCGGGCCGTTGACCCGGCAGGGCCTCTACAAGATCGTGCGCAGGAACGCACTGGCCGCCGGGCTCGCGGAGCGCATGAGCCCGCACACGCTGCGCCACACGTTCGCCACGCATCTGCTCGCGGGCGGCTGCGACCTGCGCTCGGTGCAGGAGATGCTGGGCCACGCCGACGTGACCACGACCCAGCTGTACACGCACCTCTCGAGCGAGCGCCTGAAGGACGTGTACTTCCGCGCCCATCCGCGGGCGACCTTGAACTGACGCGCTGTCGGGCAAGATCAGGGGGCGATGCCGGAGCTCCCCGAGGTAGAGACGATCCGCCGCCAGCTCGGCCCGGCGCTCGAAGGCCGGCGGCTGGAGGCGCTCGAAGTGCTCGACCCGCGCTGGTGCGAGCCCGCTGCGCCCGCGGAGGTTGAGGACGCGGTCCGAGCCCGGCGCATCGAGCGGGTCTGGCGGCGCGGCAAGTACCTGGTCCTCGAGCTCGGGGACGACGTCCACCTGGTCATGCACCTGCGGATGACGGGGACGCTGCTGCTCGTGCCGGAGGCGGACGACGGGCAGCGGCGCCCGCACCTGCGCGCGCGCCTGTGCCTCGACTCCGGCATGCGCGTGCTGTTCTGCGACGTGCGCCGCTTCGGCACAGGGGTGGTGCTGCTCGGCTCGGAGGCCCTCCAGGCGTACTTCGATGCCAGGCTGGGGGTCGAGCCGCTCGGGCCGGACTTCACCGCCGACGCGCTGCGGGCGCTGGCCCGGGGGCGCCGCGCCCCCGTCAAGGCCTTCCTGCTGACACAGGAGCGGATCGCGGGGGTCGGCAACATCTACGCGGACGAGGCGCTGTTCCGCGCCCGGATCCA
>JBHELQ010000125.1:0-1130 GCA_046262995.1 Thermoleophilaceae bacterium | reverse complement strand
GAGCTGATCCAGGAGGCCTTCCGGATCGGCCTCTACCGGATGGAGCGGGTCGTGCGCGAGCGCCTGACCACCGAGGACGCCGACACGATCACGCCGCAGACGATCATCAACATCCGCCCGGTCGTCGCCGCGCTGAAGGAGTTCTTCGGCTCGAGTCAGCTGTCGCAGTTCATGGACCAGACGAACTCGCTGGCGGGCCTCACGCACCGGCGCCGCCTGTCGGCGCTCGGCGCGGGTGGTCTCACGCGCGAGCGCGCGCCCATCGAGGTGCGCGACGTGCACCCGACCCACTACGGGCGCATGTGCCCGATCGAGACCCCCGAGGGCCCGAACATCGGCCTGATCGGCTCACTCTCGAGCTACGCCCAGGTCTCCGAGCACGGCTTCGTGACCACCCCATACCGCGTGGTCAAGGACGGCGTGGTGAGCAACGACATCGTGCAGCTGGACGCCACCCAGGAGGAGGCGCACGTCATCGCTCAGGCGAACGCGCAGATCGACCTGAAGAGCGGCAAGCTCCGCGGGCCCCAGGTCGAATGCCGGACGCGCGAGGGCGAGCTGGTGCTGGCGCCGCCCAAGGACGTCGACCTGATGGACGTCTCGCCGAACCAGATCTGGTCGGTCGCGACCGCCCTGATCCCGTTCCTCGAGCACGACGACGCCAACCGCGCCCTGATGGGCTCCAACATGCAGCGCCAGGCCGTGCCGCTGCTGAAGACCGAGCCGCCCCTGATCGGCACCGGGATGGAGGTGCGCGCGGCGGTCGACACCGCCGACGTGGTGCTGGCCGAGGAGGGCGGCGAGGTCACGAGCGTCGACGCCCGGCACGTGGTGGTCGAGGGCAAGGGCAAGCAGGAGTACCCGCTCGAGAAGTACATGCGCTCGAACCAGGGCACGATCATCCACCAGAAGCCGCGCGTGTCCGAGGGCCAGAAGGTCAAGCAGGGCGAGCTGCTGGCCGACGGCTCCTCGACGAACGGCGGCGAGCTGGCGCTCGGCAAGAACGTGATCGCGGCCTTCATGTCCTGGGAGGGCTACAACTTCGAGGACGCCGTGATCATCTCCGAGCGGCTCGTGAAGGACGACGAGCTCACCTCGATCCACATCGAGGAGTACGAGATCGACGCCCG
>JBHELQ010000124.1:0-1472 GCA_046262995.1 Thermoleophilaceae bacterium | reverse complement strand
CTTGGCGTGGTCGATCGCCTCGACTGTCTGAGGCATGACGCCGTCGTCGGCTGCCACCACGATCACGGCGATGTCCGTGGCCTTGGCGCCGCGCGCTCGCATGGCCGTGAAGGCTTCGTGTCCCGGGGTGTCCAGGAAGGTGATCGTGTGGCCGTCGCGGCGCACCTGATAGGCCCCGATGTGCTGCGTGATCCCGCCCGCCTCGCCGGCCGCGACCTCGGTCTCCCGAATGGCGTCGAGCAGTGAGGTCTTGCCGTGGTCGACGTGCCCCATGACCGTGATGACCGGCGGGCGCTCGACCAGGTCCCCCTCGCTGTCCTCGTACGCCGGCTCCTCCTCGACCTCGTCCGCCGCATGAACGATCTCCGTCTTCTTGCCAAGCGCCTCCGCCAGCACCCCGATCGCGTCGTCGGAGAGCGTCTGGGTGAGGGTGGCCATCTCGCCGAGCTCCATCAGCTTCTTGATCACCTCCGGAGCCGAGAGGCCGAGGGTCTCGGCCACCTCCTTGACCGTCGCGCCGGACTGCACCGGGACGATCGGCTCCTCCTTCGGCTCCTCGGGCTTCGGCGTCAGATCGGGCTCGACCCACTGTGGACGGCGGCGGCGGCCGCGGCCGCGGCGCAGTGGCTGCTGCGGCGGGGGCGGCGGTCGGTCGCGGCGGGCGGCCTGCGAGTCGATCACGACTCGGCGGCGGCGTCCGCCTCCTCCCCCGCTGCCCTCGCCGGCGCGCCCGCCCCGGGTCGGGCGCGCGCGTGGCCGCTGCGCCGCGCCCTTGGATCCGCCGTCCGCGGCCGCGCCGTCGCCCTGCGAAGCGGCGGGCGGCTCCGGGGCGGCCTGTGCGCCCGCGGCTCCGCCATCCGAGAACGCCTTGGCCGCCTCGGCTTCGTCCACGCTCGAAGCGGCGGCCTTCACGTCCAGGCCGGCCTGCTGGAGCACCGCGAGCACCTCCTTGCTGGAGATGCCTCGCTCCTTCGCTATCTCGTGAACGCGCTTCTTTGCCATTCCCGTATTGAGTCTAAGCTCTCGCCGTCGATCTCCACATGGCCCCGCAGTGAGCGGGCCAGGGAAGCGCTGCCGGGGACCAGCTCAGCACACCGGCTCGCGTTGCAGACGTACGCACCACGGCCCTGAGCGCGCCCGGCCGGGTCGGCCCTCAGCCGCCCGTCGGGGCCGCGCACGAGCCGCAGCAGCTCGGCCTTGGGCAGGGCGCGGCCGCAGCCGACGCAGGTGCGCAGCGGGGCTATGGCCGCTCGACGGCGGGACCCGGCTCCTGGGCCGACTCATCGGCCAGGGGGGCTTCCTCCACCGCCGGCTGCTCCTCGACCGCGGGGGGCGCCTCGGCAGCGTGCTGGTCCGCGGTGGGCTCCTCGGACCCGGTCGGCTCGGAGCCCGCGGCCACCGGCTCGGCATCCGCCGGCTTCGGCTCGTCCCCGGCCTCCGCCTCCTCGTCGTCCCCGGCGACCGCGTCGGTG
>JBHELQ010000123.1:0-11712 GCA_046262995.1 Thermoleophilaceae bacterium | reverse complement strand
GACCGGGCGATCGGGCTGGCGCAGCGCTTCGGTGGCTCGGCGGTGCGCTTCGACGACCTGCCGGCGGAGCTGGAGCGCGCCGACATCGTCGTCAGCTCGACGGCCTCCCCGCACCAGATCGTGGGCCGCGAGGAGCTGGAGCTCGTGGCCGCGAGCCGCGGCGAGCGGCCACTCGTGATCATCGACATCGCGGTCCCTCGCGACATCGATCCGAGCGTGCGCGACCTGCCCGGGATCGCGCTCTACGACATGGACGACCTGGAGCGCGCCGTGGCGCGGAACCTCGACGTGCGCGAGGCCGAGGCGGCGAAGGCGAGGACGCTCGTGGACCAGGACGTGGAGCGCTTCGACGCCTGGCTCGCGAGCCTGGACGTGGTCCCCACCATCAGCGCGCTTCGCGAGCGCGGCGAGCTGCTGGTCGAGCAGGTCCTGCGCGAGAACGAGTCGCGCTGGGAGTCGCTCTCGGATGCCGATCGCGAGCGGCTGGGGGTGATGGCGCGAGCGCTCGTCAACCGGCTGCTGCACGAGCCGACGCTGCGCCTGAAGGGCTCCGCGGGCGAGGGCGGTGGCTACCGCTACGTGCACACGCTGCGCGAGCTGTTCGGGCTCGATCCGGGCAGCGGGGCGGGCATGGGCGACGAAGCGGCCCCGGCCGAGGTGACCCCGCTCGAGCCTCGCCGCAAGCGCCGCCACGCTTGACGCTGCGGCTCGGCACGCGTGGGAGCGCCCTGGCGCTCGCCCAGGCGCGCCTCGTGGCCGACCGGCTCGGCTCAGATGTCGAGATCGTCACCGTCCGCACGTCGGGCGATCGCGATCCCGCCGCCCCGCGGGGCGACAAGGCGCGCTTCGTGAAGGAGCTCGAGGACGCCCTGCTCCACGAGCGCGTGGATATCGCCGTGCACTCCGCCAAGGACGTGCCGGCGGAGCTTCCCGACGGGCTCGCCATCGCCGGCGTGCCCGAGCGCGCAGACGCGCGTGACGCCGTCTGCGGAGCCGGCTCGCTCGAGGCGCTCGGCGAGGGGGCGGCGATCGGCACGAGCAGTCTGCGCAGGCGCGCGCAGCTGCTGGCGCTGAGGCCGGACCTCGAGGTGCTCGAGCTGCGCGGGAACGTGGACACGCGCCTCGGCCGACTGGCGGAGGGCGCGTACGACGCGCTCGTGCTGGCGGCGGCCGGCCTCGCGCGCCTGGAGCGCTCCGCCGAAGGGACTCCAATCGACGCGTCCGAACTGACGCCGGCACCCGGACAGGGGGCGCTGGCGCTGGAGGCCCGCGCGGAGGATGACCGCGCCCGGGAGGCCGCCGAGTCGCTCACGGACCGCGATTCCCTGGTGCGGCTGACCGCCGAGAGGGCGCTCGTCGCCGAGCTCGAGGCGAGCTGTCGCACCCCCGTGGCCGCCTACGCGGAGCTCGCGGACGGTCGGCTGCGCCTGTCGGCGTTCGCGGGCCTTCCGGACGGAAGCCACTGGATCCGCGACGGGCTGGAGTCGGACGCCGCTCAACCCGGCGAGCTGGGCCGCGAGGTCGCCGCCCGGATGCTGGCCGCCGGCGCCCGCGAGCTGCTCGCCGCGGCCGAACGTGCGGATGCCTGACCCTCGGCTCATCTGAGAGCGTGTGCGCGATGAGCGCCGCGCGCGAGGGCACCGTCTATCTGGTCGGGGCGGGGCCGGGGGACCCCGGCCTGATGACCCGTCGCTCCCTGGAGCTGATCGCGGCGGCCGACGTGATCCTTCACGACCGGCTGATCCCGCGCGGCGCCCTGGACGGAGCGCGGCCCGACTGCGAGCTGCGATACGTCGGCAAGGAGCCGGGCGGCATGGCGACGGGACAGGATGAGATCAACCGCCAGCTGGTGGAGCTCGCCCGGGAGGGCAAGGCCGTGGTGCGCCTGAAGGGCGGCGACCCGTTCGTGTTCGGCCGCGGCGGCGAGGAGGCCCAGGCGCTCGCCGCCGCCGGTGTCGCGTTCGAGCTCGTCCCCGGCGTGACCGCCGGGATCGCGGCCCCTGCGCACGCGGGCATCCCGGTGACCCACCGCGAGCTGGCCTCGGCGGTCGCGTTCGTGACCGGCCACGAGGATCCGGCGAAGGGCGAGGACGCCCTGGACTGGGGGGCGCTGGCGCGCTTCCCAGGCACGCTCGTCCTGTACATGGGCGTCGGGCGTCTGGACCGCATAGCCGCCGCGCTGATCGAGGCGGGCAGGGACGCGTCCGAGCCGGCCGCGGTCGTCTCCCGGGGCACGCTTCCCGGGCAGCTGACCGCCACGGGGCCGCTCGCGGAGATCGCCGAGCGGGCCCGCGACGCGGGCGTGAGCGCCCCGGCCGTGACGGTGGTCGGCCCTGTCGCGGCGCTGCACGAGGCGCTCGCATGGCTCGAGCGACGCCCGCTCCACGGACGCGTGATCGCGGTCACCCGCGCCCGCGCCCAGGCCAGCGCACTGGCGGCGCGCCTGACCGCGCTCGGCGCCGAGGTGGTCGAGGCCCCGGCGATCCGGATCGTGCCGCGGCCGGTCGACGGCGCCCTCGTGCAGGCGGTGGAGCGAATCGCGGACTACGCGCTCGTCTGCCTGACGAGCCCGAACGGGGCGGAGCTGCTGCTGGACGCCCTTGCCGCCCGCGGGCGGGACGCGCGAGAGCTGGCGGGCGCGACGGTCGCGGCGATCGGGCCTGGCACCGCCGCCGCCCTCGAGGCCCGCGGGGTGCGCGCGGACGTGCTGCCCGAGCGCTCGGTCGCGGAGTCGTTGGTCGAGGCGCTCGAGGCGGTTCCCGTCGAGGGCCGCCGGGTGCTCGTGGCCCGCGCCGCGGAGGCCCGAGACGTGCTCCCCGACGCGCTGCGCGAGCGCGGCGCCGAGCTCGACGTGCTGGCGCTCTACGACACGCTGGCGCAGCCGCTCGACGATCCGACCCGTGAGGCCCTGGCCCGTGCCACCCACGTGACCTTCACCTCCAGCTCGACCGTGCGCTTCTTCCTCGAGCAGGCCGGGGAGCTGCCCGAGGGCGCGCGGGTGGTCTCCATCGGCCCGGTCACGAGCCAGGCGCTGCGCGAGAGCGGGTTGCCGGTCGACGTGGAGGCCGATCGCCACGACCTGGACGGCCTGGTGGCGGCGCTTACGGCGGACGCCGCCGCGAGGCCCGGGTGATCGTCACCCTGCTCACGGACTACGGGCGGGACGACGACTTCGTCGGGGTCTGCCACGGCGTGATTCGCGGCATCTGCCCGGGCGCGGAGCTCGTGGACATCACGCACGGCATCAGGGGCTACGACGTGCGCCAGGGCGCAATCGTGTTGCGCAACACGCTCCCCTACCTGCCGGTGGGCGTGCACCTGGGGGTGGTGGATCCCCAGGTCGGCACCGAGCGGCGGGCAATCGCCCTGCGCACCGAGGACGGGCGGCTGCTCGTGGGCCCCGACAACGGCCTGCTGAGCCTTGCCTGGGAGCGCTGCGGCGGAATCGACCTGGCGGTCGACGTGACCCGCTCGCCGCACCGGCTCGAGCCGGTCTCCGCCACGTTCCACGGACGCGACCTGTTCTCGCCCGTCGCCGCGCAGCTGGCCGCGGGCGCCGAGCTGGCCGACGCCGGCGATCCGCTCGAGCCGGAATCGCTGGCGCGGGTCGAGCTCCCAGAGCCGCGCCGCGACGGCGACGCTCTGGTCGCGCACGTCCTGATCGTGGATCGCTTCGGGAACGCCGGGCTGAACGTCGGCCACGGCGACCTCGCGGGCAGCGGCATGACGCTCGGGGGCACGGTCGAGCTCGAGCTGGCGGGCGAGCGCTACCTGGCCACCTACGCGCAGACCTTCGCCGACGTCAAGCCGGGCGAGCTGCTCGTCTACGAGGACGCCTACCGCAACCTGGCCGTCGCGATCAACCGCGGCGACGCGGGGAGCGCGCTCGGGCTGCGGCCCGACGCGGAGCTGCGGCTGCGGCCCAGATGATCGGCTCTCCGCGGATCCACTGGCGCGTCATCGACTCGACCAACGAGCGCGCGAAGACCGCCGCGGCCGCCGGCGCGCCGCACGGCACGCTGGTGACGACAGACGAGCAGACGGCCGGGCGAGGCCGCCAGGGCCGGGTCTGGACGGCGCCGCCCGGCTCGTCCCTGCTCATGTCGCTGCTCCTGCGGGGACTGGAGGAGCGGCACGCGATGCTGCCGCTGGGCGCGGCCGTGGGCGTCTGCGAGGCGTGCGAGTCGCTGACCGGGGTCGAGTGCGCGATCAAGTGGCCCAACGACGTCTGGATCGGGGGCCGCAAGGTCGCCGGGATCCTGCTCGAGGGGCGCCCGCAGGAGGGATGGACGGTGCTCGGCATCGGCCTGAACGTCTCGACCCGGGCAGCCGACTTCCCGGCGGAGCTGCGGGACACGGCGACCTCGCTGGCCGCCGCGGCGGGGGCGCCGTCACCCGGCCCCGAGGTGGCCCTACGCGCCGTGGTCCCCGCCCTGGCCCGCCGGCTCGACGCGCCGGCCGAATCGGTCCTCACAGCCTGGCGTGAGCGCGACGCGCTCCGCGGCTCGGGCGTGCGCTGGAACGGCGGGCACGGCCTGGCCGCGGGCGTGGACGAGTCGGGGGCGCTGCTGGTGGAGACGGACTCGGGCCGCGTCGCGCTCGACGCCGGCGAGGTGCACCTGCTGGCCTGACGGCGCCCCGCGGCCGAGTCAGGCTGCGTCGCGCTCGTCCGCGGCCTCGTCGCCGCCGGACCCGCTATCAGGCTTCTCCCGGTCAGGGTCCTTGTTGGCGGCCCGCCGCCGCGAACCGCCGCGCGCATCCGGCTCGCCCTTGCGGCGCCGGCGGCGCCCGCCGCGCCTGCGCTTGCCCTTGGGGAAGTTCCGCAGCAGCTCCCTGGCCAGCGCCGACGGCTTGCGCGCCAGTCGCATGCGGGCGCCGTCCAGCACCTGCTGCGCCTCCGGCGTATGCGCCAGCGCCGCCGCGAGCAGCGCAGCCGACAGCCGCCGGTCGTGCTTGCGGGCGGCCTGCACCAGGCGCCGGGCGTTGCGGGCATGCGCCGCGCCTGAGGAGTTCACGAGCAGGCCAAGCAGCCGCTTGGTCTCGGGCCAGCGCTGGACCGCGTACTCCTCGTGCACCTCGCGGCTGTACTCGGCCAGGTGCCAGAGCCAGCGCGCCGCCTGGTCGCGCCGGCCGATCTGCTTCTCGGCCAGCGCCTGGAGCAGCACCTTGACGCCCTCGCGGCGCTCGTCGCGCGTCCAGCCGCCGACGATCTCCACGGCCTCGTCAAACGCCTCGGCGTCGCGGCCGTTGCCGACCTCGGACAGCGCGCGGAGTCGCAGCTGGGTGTTGCGGTTGCGCTGCAGACAGGTCAGCAGGAACAGGCGGCGGAGCTCGCCCGTCCTGTCGAAGTGGAGCATGGCCTTGGCGCGCCGCCAGTTGTTCGTGGCCACGCGGGCGCCCGCGAGCATCGCCCAGGCCTGCTGCTCCCCCCAGCCCAGGTGCTCGACGGCGATGCGCCACAGCTCGCGCTCGAAGACCTGCGCCCGGCGGTCCTGGTCGGCGGTGACCGGAACCACCCGGCGCTCCACCCGCACGCGCCGTCCGCGCCCGCGGCGGACCGGCCCGACCACGATCGCGCCGCCGCGGTAGACGTCGCGGTCGAGCAGCGAGTGCAGGGTCACGACGGGGTCGTCGTTGGGCGTGGCGGGATGAACGAAGTCGACGACGATCCCGGCCTCCTTGCCCTGGGTGCGGCGGGTGACCCGGCCCACGCGCTGCTGGTAGACGCGCTTCGAGGCCGTCGGCGCCAGGTGCATGCAGACCGTGGCCCGCGGCGAGTTCCAGCCCTCGGCCAGCAGCTGGGCGTTGACCAGCACGTCGATCTCGCCCCGCTCGTAGGCGGCAAGGACGCGGGTCAGCTCGCGCTTGGGCGTCTCGCCCGAGACCGCCTTGCCCTTGATGCCGGCGGCGCGGAAGGCCTCCGCCACGTGGTGGGCGTGCCGGACGCCCGCCGTGTAGACGACTCCCGGCACCTCCCTGAAACGGGTCTTGTAGAGGTCCGCCACGGCCAGGTTGAAGGGCTCCTGGTCGAGCAGGGCGGCCAGCTCCTCCTGGTCGAAGTCCTGGTCGACCTCGCCGCGGCGGAGCGGCACGTTCGCGATCGAGCGGACGCCGACGCCGGGCGGGATGCGGACGCAGCGCAGCGGCGCGATCACGCCGCGGCGCGCCGCCTGCGCGAGGTCGAAGCGCGAGGTCTGGGTGGGGAAGAGGTCGGTGACGTGGCGCGCTATCAGCGCGCCGGTCGCCGTCATGCCGATGAAGACCGGTCCGATCCACTTCCGGATCGACGCGCTCGTCTTCTCGCCGAGGGCGGTGTGGGCCTCGTCGCAGATGACGATCGTGTAGGCGTCGGAGATCTTGCCGGCGTTGCGGACGAACCACTGGTAGGTCTCGACCGTGACCGGACCGGTGGCGGGGACGTCTCCGTCGCCCAGCAGCGGCCCGCTGATCCGCTTGCGGTAGCCGCGGTCGCGCAACTCGCCCAGGAACTGGTCGACGAGGTTGCGCCTGTGGGTGAGGATCAGGATGCCGCCGGTGCGGGAGGCCTCGACGAAGCCCAGGGCGGCCACGGTCTTGCCGGCGCCGGTGGCGTGCTCGAACCAGAACCGCCGGGCGGCGCCCGGGTCGTCCGCGTGGGCGTCGGCGGCCTCTTCCTCCTCGGCCTCCTCCGCCGCGTCCCAGTCGAGCGGCTCGTCCTCTTCCTCGTCCTCGTCCTCGACCAGGTCGCCGTCCTCGTCGTCGGGCTCGACCGGGGGCGCCGGCGGCTCGGCGGGTGGGGCCGCCAGCTCGACGGGGCCGCCGTTCTGCCCGTTTCCGTTGCGCGAGACCTGCAGCTCCGAGGTGATCGCGATCAGCGTTCCGGAGAGCGCGTCGACCTGGTGGGCCGAAAGCACGGCCCCGTCCGCCAGGTGGGGCTCGTCCTCCGCCAGCAGCCGCTCGAGCCCCAACAGCAGTGAGTAGTCGCGCCGCCACTCGACCGAGGGCTCCTGGCGCCCGCCGTTCAGCTCGGCGAGCGCCGCGTTGAGCGCCATGCGCCGAGGCGTGCCCTCGGCGAGCGTGGCCCCGGGCTCCTCCCCCTCGAGGACGAACGATTCCTTCGTGAAGCGCTCGGCGCGCTCGAGGTCATCGCCGGAGACCGGCAGGGATGCCAGAACGGAAGTGCTGTCGGCCACGGGGGCTTGTGTGTAGAGGGACGGGGCGAGCCGGCTCCCGCGCTCGTGAAGCGGCCGTCGCGGAAACGGCGAGTCCCGCCGGGTGGTTTTGCCGCTCTGGAGATCCCCGAGCGGCGGAGGCGCCGGGCCGGGATGGGCCGGGCGTCGTCCCTAATTACAGCACAAGGGTGCCCGAATCGCCTGCTTCCGGCCCGAATACGGGACGTCTGCCACCCTTCGCGGGGATGCGCCGGCTGGGCCTGCTACTCGCCTGTTCCCTGCTGCTGGCGGGCTGTGGCTCGAGCGACCCGCGCAGCGCGGCTCCAAAGAGCGCCCGCGCCGAGCGCGCCGCGCTGGCCGGCGCTCCCGCCCCGCTTGCGGCGCTTCACCGCCAGGCCAACCAGCTGCTGGGCGGTGGGGCCGACGCGTTCAAGGCGCGCCTGCGGGGACTGCGCGGCCGGCCCGTCGTGGTCAACAAGTGGGCCTCCTGGTGCCCGCCCTGCCGCGGGGAGTTCCCGTTCTTCCAGAGGCAAGCGCTCGCGCGCGGCAAGCGAGTGGCGTTCCTGGGCGTTGACTCGAACGACAACGACGGCGACGCCCGCCGCTTCCTGCGCAAGCTGCCGCTGACCTATCCGAGCTACCGCGACCCGCAACTCGGCATCGCCGCGCAGTTCCACGGCGTGCAGGCCTTCCCCACGACCGCCTTCTACGACAGCCGCGGGCGGCTCGCCTTCGTGCATCTGGGCGGTTACGCGACCGAGCGGAGGCTTGCCGCCGACATAGAGCGCTACGCTCGCTAGCGCCCTGGAGGTCAGGCCCGCCCGCACCCAAGCCGAGGTCGAGGACGCGCTCGCGCTGCGCGAGAGCGTGTTCGCCGGTGAGCAGGGAGTCCCCGTGGAGGCGGACCGCGACGGCCGCGACCCCGAGGCGGTCCACCTGGTGGCGCTCCACGAGAGTGCCGTGATCGGGACCTGCCGGCTCGTCTTCCGCGGCGCCAGCGCGCGCCTGGGGCGGATGGCGGTGGCGCCGGATCGCCGTGGCCAGGGCGTGGGAGCCGCTCTGCTCGAGGAAGCGGAGCGCCAGGCGCGGGCGGGCGGCGTCGCGCGGATCGCCCTGCACGCGCAGACCCGCGCCCTCTCCCTCTACGCGCGCGGCGGTTACGAGCAGCGTGGGGACGTCTTCGTCGAAGAGGGGATCCGCCACGTGGCGATGGAGAAGCAGATTGCCTGAGCTCCGGATCGATCCGCTGTCGGGCGTGAAGGTGATCGTGGCGGGGGAGCGCAGCGGGCGCCCCGGGGCGTGGCTCCAGGTGGACCCGCGTCCGCCAATCGACCCCGAGCGCGATCCCTTCCTCGAAGGCCACGAGGACCGCACGCCACCGGAGGTCTATGCCCTGCGACCGAACGGCGGTCCCCCGGACGGTCCCGGGTGGCAGGTCCGCGTGGTGCCGAACCTCTATCCGGCCCTGAGCGGGGACGGCGCGGAGACGGAGGCTGAGCCGCTGGCCGGAGGTCGCGGCGAGCCCGACCTCTTCGCCGCCCGGCCGGCGACCGGTGGGCACGAGGTGGTCGTGAACGCGCCGGACCCCGTCTACTCGCTCGGGGAGCTGGAGCCGGACGCCGTCGAGCGCGCCATGTCGGTCTGGCGCGAGCGGGCGCGGGCGCACGACGGCGCCGCCTACGTCCACGCGATCGTGAACGAGGGCCCCGAGGCCGGCGCCTCGCTTCCCCACACCCACGCCCAGCTCTACGCGCTGCCCTTCGTCCCCGCCGCCGTCGCCCGCGAGCGTGAGCGCTTCACCGCCTACTCGGACCGCACGCATGGCCGCAACCTGCTCGAGGACCTGGTGCAGGAGGAGGTGCGCCGGCGCGAGCGAGTCGTGGCGGTCGACGACGAGGCCGTGGCCATGTGCCCCTTCGCCGCGCGGGTGCCGTTCCAGCTCCAGGTGGTCCCGCGGCGACCCGCCACCGCCTTCGAGGACAACGGGCCGCTCTGCGCGCGCATGCTCCACCAGGCGCTCGGGCGGCTGCGGGCGGTCTTGGGCGAGCTGCCTCCGCTCAACATGTGGGTCCGCACGGCGCCGCGCGGCGCCGAGCGCTTCTGCTGGCGGATCGACGTGCTGCCACGGCTCGCCCAGCTGGCCGGGCTCGAGATCGGCGCCGGGGTTCACCTGAACGTGCTGCCACCCGAGGAGGCGGCCCGGCGACTGCGGGAGGCGAGCCTCTAGGGTTCGCGCGCCCGTGCCGCCGTCCGAGCGCCCGATCCCGATGTACGTGGCAGAGCCGCCGCAGGAGCCGCTCCCCTACGGGCGCTGGGCGGAAGCGCTGCGCGAGCACTTCCTGCAGGCGACGCCCGACGAGAGCCGGGCCGAGCTTGGCGAGATCACCTGGTTCCCCGACCGCACCTGGGGGGCCCGCACCTACGTGCCCGGCGTGGCGCCGAGCGGCGACGGCGGCGAGGTCTGCGGCTACGTCTCCTACCTGCGCTCCGACCAGGGAGCCCAGGCGGGCGACTTCGAGGCGGGCGCGTACTACACCGAGGACACGGCCGAGGCGAATCCGGACTGGAAGCTCGACCTCTCCGACCTCGAGGTCGCCGACTGGCGCGGCCCCGAGGGGCGGCGGGGCAAGCTGACCCTGGTGTGGGGGGCGGCGCTCGTGCCCAACGGCGCGGTCGCGACCGTCGAGCTCGGTCCGACCACTACCGACCAGTGCATCCTGGTCGAGGGTCGCTTCACGCTCCTCTCCCTCGACGCCTACACCGGCGACTACGTGGAGGTGCGGCTCTACGGCCGCAAGGGCATGGAGCTGGCGGTCGAGGCGCTGTACGAGGAGGAGTAGGCGGGGCTACCCTTGCCGCGGGCCCCGGTAGCTCAGCTGGATAGAGCGACTCCCTCCTAAGGAGTAGGCCGCAGGTTCGAATCCTGCCCGGGGCGTCGCCGGTAGCGTGTGACCGTGCCGCAGGTGGCGCTCAAGCGCGCGGACGGGATCGCCTACCGCGAGACGGAGCCGCTCGAGCCGGTCGACGGCTCCCCGGTGCTGTGCGTGCACGGTTGGCCGCAGAGCTCATATATGTGGCGTCACCTGCTTCCCGCGCTCGCGTCGGCGGGCCGCAGGGCGGTGGCCCCGGATCTCGCCGGCTTCGGCGACTCGCCGGCCGATCCGCCGGGACGGTACGAACGCCATGTCGAGGCGCTCGAGCGCTTCCGGTCCCAGACCGGCCTCGAGCGGGTCGTGCTGGTGGTCCACGACACCGGCGGCTTGATCGGCCTGCGCTGGGCCTGCGATCACCCGGACGGGGTGTGCGGCCTCGTGATCACCAACACGGGGTTCTTCCCGGACGTCGAGTGGATCGCGATCGCCAAGACGATGCGGACCCCGATGCAGGGCGAGGCGCTCGTGGACAGCCTCTCCCGGGACGGGTTCGCCACGTTGCTCGAGGAGGCCTCCAGCCAGTTCGACGAGCGGGCCCTGGACGAGTACTGGAAAGCGTTCTCGACCCCGGAGGGGCGCCGGGGCATGCTCGAGCTCTATCGCTCCTTCGACCTCGACGAGCTCGAGCCCTACCAGGAGAGGCTCGCGGCGCTCGACGTTCCCGCCCTGATCCTGTGGGGCCAGGGGGACGAGTACATCCCGCTCGACTACGCGTCGCGTTTCGCCAGGCAGATTCCCGGCTCCAGGCTGGTGGTGCTGGAGGGCGTGCGCCACTTCCTCTTCGAGGACGAGCCGGACCGCTGCGCCGAGGAGGTGATCGGGTTCCTCCGGGAGGGCGGCATCTGAGCGCCCGACCGGTCGCCCTCCTCCTCGTGGCCATGGCCGGGCTTGCCGGTCCGGGGTGCGGTGGGAATGGCGACTTCAGCGCGCCGGCTACCCGAGCGGACCGGCCAGCCAAGCCACCGCCTGGCTGGCGCACCGTCGCGAACCGCCGCGCCGCCTTCACGATCGCCGCGCCCAAGCGCTGGACCGTTCGCGTCAAGCATGCGGCCACGCTGCTGCGCGCCCCCGGCGGGCTGGTCGCCGCGACCGTCGTCGCCGACCGCGGTGACGCGGGACGCGAGCTGCCGGTCTCGCAGTACGCGCGCGAGACCCTCCAGGACCTGCCCGACTTCGACGGCTCCCTCTCGCCGCGGACGGCCCGCGTGCGCGGCTCGCCCTACCGCTCCGCGCTGGTGCAGGGAGCCGGCAGGGTCAGGACGAGCCGCAGGCTGCAGCGCATCTCGGTGGCCGCGCTGCGGGTGCCCGGGCGCGTGACCTACAGCGTCGTGGCGTTCCGCAACGGAGCGGTGCCCGCGGGCTTCGCCGCCGGCACCCTGCGGCGGATCTTCCGCAGCCTCAGGGCCGGCGTGCCGCGCTAGCGGTCGAGGCGGTCCGGGTAGACGTCGTCGATCGTGGCCAGCGCCGCATACGGCGCGCCGCCGGACGCCCGGTTGATCGCGTCCTCACCGCCGGCCAGGCGGTCGAGCACGCTGGCCACGCCCGCCACCCGAACGCCCTCCTCGAGCAGGCGCTCGATGGCCGCGACCGTGGAGCCGCCCGTCGTGACGACGTCCTCGACCACCAGG
>JBHELQ010000122.1:0-80867 GCA_046262995.1 Thermoleophilaceae bacterium | reverse complement strand
CTCGCAGATCAGGATGTCCCTGGCCAGCTCCCTGCGATCTGGGTAGGTGTCGAGCATCTGCTCGAGCAGCCCTGCCGCGCGCAGGATGTTGCCGCCGGCCTCCTCGAAGAGGCCGAAGAACTCGCGTTCCTTGGGAGCGATGAGGCCGGACAGGCGCATGGGTTCCTTCCGGGTGCCGGGGCCGCGACCGGCCCGGCCAAGCTACCAGAGCCGGCGGCGGAGACCGCGCCAGGCTCAGGCTTCGAAGCGCGCCTGCTCGATCCGCCGCGCCGGCAGCTCACCAGCCTCCCCCAGGCGCTCTCTCACCGCGGCGGCACTCGCCATCTGGTCGTACTCCGCCCGCCGCAGCTCGACTCCGCCGTCGGGCACGATCAATCCCCAGGCGGCTCGCGGATCGCCGTCGAAGGGCATGCCCACGCTGCCGGGGTTGAGCAGCTCGATGCCTCCGCCCGCGGTGCGCTCGAAGGCGAGGTGGGTGTGACCGAAGACCAGCCTGCGGGCCTCGACGCCCACGAGCAGCTCAGGCTCGTCTTCCGCGGGCTCGGGCAGGAAGCTGCGCACGTCCGAGGCGGGAGATCCATGGCAGAACAGAACTCCGTCCGCTGTGAACGTCTCGGGGAGCGCGGCGAGCTGACGCACCAGCTCCTCCCCCAGCAGCTCGCGGCAGCGCTCGATCGCCCCCTGGACCTGATCCGGCGCCTCCGGCGGCGCGGCGGTCCAACGCTCCCCGTTGCCCCGGATCCACTCCGCGTCGAGGTCGCGCAGCCGCTCGACCGTCTCGACCGGCCAGGCGCCGAAGAGGCAGTAGTCGCCACCCAGCACGAACCGCTCCACGCCGGCCCGGGCAGCGTCGGCCAGGACGGCCTCCAGCGCGGGCAAGTTCCCGTGGATGTCGTAGAGAAGGCCCAGCATCGACTCGTCAGCCTAAAAAACTCCTGAGGAGCGTTTAGCCCGGCCCCGACCCCTGGAAGCCTGAATTGAACGGACTCGATCCAAGGGAGGTACTCGCATGTGTTACGAGCGCCCGCAACGGGAGACCGACGTGACGCCCGCTCACAGCGAGCAAGAGGAGCAGCCACCGGTCTGGGAGAAGACCACCCCCCGGGGCAACCAGGAGCCGGACGACCACGACCTCGACCGCAGCCTCGAGAAACTGGCCCTGGTAGGCCTCTAGACCCGGCGAGCAGAACGTGAGCGAAGCCCCGCCCTGGCGGGGCTTCGTCGTGGGCGAGATACTGCGCCCCGATGGCGCGGGAGAACGTCGACGTCATTCGTGGAGGGTGGGATGCGTGGCTGCGGGGAGACCTCCCGGGCCTCTTCGGCATGTTCGACCCCGAGATCGTCTGGGACAACGAGCACTTTCGCGACTGGCCGGAAGCCGCCTACCACGGCATCGAAGGCGTCGAGCGATTCCTGAACGAGTGGCTCGAAGTCTGGGACGACTATGAGGTCACCGTCGAGGAGATCATCGCCGCTCCGGACGGCCGCGTCGTGAGCATGCTTCGGCACCGCGGAAAGGGTCGGGACAGCGGCATTCCGATGGACCTGAAGATGGCCCAGATCGCAACCCTCCACGACGGAAAGGTCACCCGCCTCGACAACTACGACGACCCCGCCCAGGCCCTGGAGGATGCGGGCTTGGGAAGCTAGAGCGCGACCGAGCCGAGGCCGTGCGAAGCACGGCCCAGCAGCGGCGGGAGGGGCGAGCATGGCAAGGAAGAGGGGCAGGGCAAGTGCTCCGCACGGCCCTGCCCCGATGACACAGCCAGGCGACGCCAATCGCGCCGCTGATGGGCCGTGCTGGGTTCGAACCAGCGACCTCCGGCTTGTCGAGCCGGCGCTCTCCCAGCTGAGCTAACGGCCCGGGGAGTCTTGGCCGGCTAGCGTAGCAACGGGTGGGCGGCCGTCAGGGCCGGCCGGCGGAGGCGACGTGGGCGGCTCGGCCGGCAGCTTTCCATGCGCGCGCATCGCGATCTCGAACGCCTGTCGGCTCGTGTACCGCGGCCTCCAGCCCGTCGCCTTCAGCTTCTCGGTCGAGACGACCCAGGGATGGACGGCGAACTCGATCTGGCCCGGCGGCGACTCCGACTGCCGCAGACGCCATGACACCTTGGCGAGCCCCCGGTACAGCCGCAGCGGCATGCGCCGGATCGGCACGCCGGCGACCTCCGCGCACTCGCGCAATGTCATCGGCGCGTCGCCCGCCAGGTTGTAGGCGCCGCTGTGGCGGCCGTGGAGCAGATGCGTGACCGCCGCGACGAGGTCGTCCTGGTGCAGGAACTGGATCCGTCGCTCCATGTTGCCCACGTCGGTCTGGAACGGCTGCTTCGTCCACAGGCGCACCAACGAGTTGTCCACGCCCGGGCCGAGCACGATGCACGGTCGCAGGATCGTCATCGTGCGCTCGGGGTGCTCGAGGGCCCAGAGCTGACAGATGCGGTCGGCGTCGCTCTTGTCGCGCGCATAGGAGAAGGAGGCGACACCGCGAACCGGCCAGTCCTCCTCGATCGGCTCGGGGTTGTCCGGGAAGGCGCCGTAGGCGACCGCGGACGAGGTGACCAGGACCTGCTGCGTGCCCTCGGCCCCCGCGGCGTCCAGAACGTTCTGGGTGCCGTTCACGTCCACGTCGTACATCCGGTGCTCGTCGCGGACCGGGTCGAGGATGAAGGCCAGGTGCAGGAGCACGTCGGGCTGGACCCGCTCGAGCAGGACCCGGACCGCCCCGCGGTCGCGCACGTCCAGCCGCTCGAAGCGCGTCTTGGGCCGGAACGAGCTCGGCGGACGCACGTCGGCCACCACGATCAGCTCCGTGTCCTCCCGCCTGGACAGGCTGTCGACCAGGCAGGTCCCGAGGTAGCCGGACCCGCCCGTGATGACGTAGCGCACGCCGGCATCCTAAAGCTCCGGCGAGAGTTGCCGATGGCTTAGGTAGGAAGACCGACGAACCGTTTCCGCGAAAGCGTCTCGGTGGCACGTCTTCACGGAAAAGGGGGGCCCGCGAGGCCCCTTTTCCGCTGCTAGGGCGCCCGCGGCTCGGCCGCGGGCGCCCTTTCACTCCTCCTCGTCCTGAAGCTCCTTGACTCGGCCCTCGAGCTGCTGCATCACATCGGGGTCTCGCAGCGTCGTCACATCGCCCAGCTCGCGACCCTCGGCGATGTCGCGGAGCAGGCGCCGCATGATCTTGCCGGAGCGGGTCTTCGGCAGGTCGTCGGCCCAGATCACGCGCTTCGGCCGCGCCAGCTTGCCGATCCGCTTGGCCACGTGCTCGCGGATCTCCCCCACCATCTCGTCGTCGCCCTCGCGGTCGCCCTCGAGCGTCACGAAGGCGCAGATCGACTGACCCGTGTCCTCGTCCTGTTGCCCGATCACGGCGGACTCCGCGACCTTCGGGTGCGAGACGATCGCGGACTCGACCTCCGCGGTCGACATCCGGTGGCCCGAGACGTTGATCACGTCGTCCACGCGCCCGATCACCCAGAAGTAGCCGTCCTCGTCCCGGCGGGAGGCATCGCCGACGAAATAGGTCGTCTCGTCCCACTTCGAGAAGTAGGTCTCCTTGAATCGCTCCTCGTCCCTGTAGAGCGTCCGCAGCATCCCGGGCCAGGGCTGGCGCAGCGCGAGCAGGCCCTGCTCGCTCCCGGCGTCGTCGCCCTCCTCGGTCAGCACCGCTGCTTCGATGCCCGGCAGCGGCCGCGTGGCCGAGCCGGGCTTGGCGGCGGTCACCCCCGGCAGCGGCGAGATCAGGATGTGGCCCGTCTCCGTCTGCCACCAGGTATCGACGATGGGGCAGCGCCCGCCGCCGATCACGAGCCAGTACCAGAGCCAGGCCTTCGGGTTGATCGGCTCTCCGACGGTGCCGAGCAGGCGCAGCGCCGACAGGTCGTGCTCCTGCGGGTGCTCGGAGCCCCATTTCATGCAGGCGCGGATCGCCGTCGGGGCCGTGTAGAAGACACTGACCCCGTAGCGCTCGCAGAGGTCCCACCAAATGTCCTTCTGCGGGTAGTCGGGCGGCCCCTCGTACATGACTGACGTCATGCCGTTCAGGAGCGGCCCGTAGACAATGTAGGAGTGCCCTGTCACCCAGCCGACGTCGGCCGAGCACCAGAAGACGTCCTCGTCGGGCTTCAGATCGAAGACGTACTTCGTCGTCCAGGCCACGCCCGTCAGGTAGCCGCCCGTGGTATGCAGGATGCCCTTCGGCTTCGCCGTCGATCCCGAGGTGTAGAGCACGTAGAGAGGGTGCTCCGCGTCGAGTGGCTCAGCGGGGCACTCGTCGTCCGCCTGCTCGAGCGCGTCGTGGTACCAGACGTCGCGACCGTCCCTCATCGGGGCGTCGTCGTCGGTGTTGCGCACGACGACCACAGTCTCGATCGAAGACACGTCGTCCAGGAACTCGTCGACCGCCGACTTGATCTCCGCCTTCTTTCCCTTGCGGCGGGCGTGGTTCGACGTGACCAGCGCCTTGGCGCCGGAGAACTCCATCCGCTCCTTGACTGAGTCCGTCGAGTAGCCGCCGAAGACCAGGTTGTGGGGAGCGCCGATCCGCGCGCAGGCGAGCATCGCGACGACGACCTCGGGGATCATCGGCAGGAAGATCCCCACCACGTCGCCAGGCTCGATCCCGCGGTCCTTCAGCGCGTTGGCCAGGCGCTGGGTGTCCGCGAGCAGGTCGGCGTAGGTCACGTCCCGCTCCTCGCCCTCCTCGCCGCGCCAGTGGAAGGCGACCTTGTCGCCCCTGCCGTCCTCGACATGGCGGTCGAGGCAGTTGTACGAGGCGTTCAGCTTGCCGCCGGCGAACCACTTGTAGAGGGGCGCCTCCGAGTCGTCGAGCGTCTGGTCCCAGCGCTCGAACCACTCGAGCGCCTCGGCCTGCTTCTCCCACCAGCCGGCGAAGTCGCGCTCCGCCTCCTCGTAGACCGACTCGTCGGAGATCAGCGCGTGCTCGCGGAACTCCTCGGGCGGCTCGAAGGTCTCCTGATCGAGCAGCCGGGAAAGCTCCTGCTCCAGCGCCTCGCCAGAGAGTTGCGTCCGCTCCTCGGTAGCCATCCGCCCTCCTTCGTCCGCCGTATCGAGCTCTCGGGAAATCTACCCCGGCCCGCTCGGGGCTACGCGCGGCGGGCCAGGGTCACTCCTCCTGGGCGCTCGCCAGCAACTCCTCGTCGGGCGGCGTGTGGGATCTGTCGGGGTGCGACTCGTCCATGTGCTTGTGGGCGTCGGCGAGGAGCTCCTCGTCGGTGTCCCCTCTGATGACGTGTCCGCACGGGCAGTTGATGACCCTGGCCATTCGTCCCTCCTCGTCGGGATGTCGCTGGGACAAGTCTTATCCGGTCCCGCGACCCCGCAAACAGCAAGGCGCCGACCGGAATCGAACCGGTGTACGCGGCTTTGCAGGCCGCTGCGTAACCACTCCGCCACGGCGCCGGGCGGCTCAAGCGTAGCGCCGGATCGGTCGATCCCAGGGGCGCGGGGCCGGCTCTATACTCGGCCCCCTTGCGGCTGTAGCTCAGCTGGCTAGAGCGTCTGCTTGCCATGCAGAAGGTCGTGGGTTCGAATCCCATCAGCCGCTTCCTCGCTGACCTCGCGTACCGCCGCCCTCGGCGGGTGCGCACGTTCCGCTTCCGCACCCATCGCCTGGTGCGGGCGCACTGGGGCTATGGGGCGATCGGCTCGAGCGCGTCCTCTGAGACGCCGAGGTCCCTGAGGGCGTCTTCTCGGTTTTCGTACGTCACCCAGGTACGGGCAAGGCCGTCACGCCATCTAACGAGCGCGGCGATCGGCAGCGCGAGCTCCAATCCGCTCTGTCGTCCTCGTGCACGGAGCACGTAAACGGCCAGCGTCTGCTCGCCGAGGTCGAAGTACGCCTCTGGCTCGGCGCGAAGCCCCTCCCACGAATCCTCGAGATCCTGATGCCACCTGCGTAGGCCCCCGTGTCCCTCGTAGACGGAGGGCGCAAGGGCCGCCAGCTTCGAGTGAAGTTCGAACTGCGGATGCACGCAGTCGATGAGCGCTTCTACGTCCCGCTCGTTGAATGCATCAAATATCCGCCGATGGAGCTCGACCGCCCGCTCGGACACGGGGCGAGCCTAGTCCGTACCGCGACGCCGCGAGCTGGCGTGCCATCGCTCCGGACGCCCACGGTCATCGCTAACTGAGCATCCTGCGGGGCAGCGTCAGCGCACGCGGCGGCGCCGAAGCTCTTCGGCTGCTCGCTCCGATGGGCGCGCGCCCGGGCTAGCGCCCCCGGCGGCCGAAGCCCGATATGAGCCAGCGGCCCCCCTCCTTCGAGAGGGTCACGTCGGCCCTTCTGCCGCCGTAGGTGACGCTGGCGGAGGCGTTCTCTCCGTCGATACGGACGTCCTTCACCTCCGCCTTGCCGGCGTTCTTGAAGGCGCCTCCCTGCACCACGAAGGCGACACGCATCGCTTCCCCGCAGTTCTTCGCTCCCCTCGCCTGCCTCGTCAGAGTGCCCCTCCGCGTCTTCGTGAGCGCGCCGCACACCTTGGCGGGGTCGTTGGCGCCCAGCGCAGCCTGAAAGCCCTCGACGCGCTTCTTCACGGCCTGCTTGTCCTCGCTCGAGCCGCCGCAGGCGGCGAGGCCGAGGGTCAGCGCCAGGACGGCTGCGGGCACGAGGATCGGGAGTCGGCCGCCCATGCGAGGCGCGGCACGCTAGCAGCCGTCACCTGGCCCGGCGTCAGGGCTCGAGCGCCCGGTCGAGCGCCTCGTTCACGAGCTCGTCGGCGCGCGCGTTCGCCTCGCGCCGCACCGAGCGGACCGACCAGCGCTCGAAGTCGCGCAGCTCGCGCATCGCCTCCAGGAACAGAGGCTTCAGCCCGGCGTGCTTGACCTTGTACTCGCCCCCGATCTGCCGCGCGACGAGCTCGGAGTCGTTCACCAGCTCGACCTCGCTCGCGCCGAGGTCGCGGGCGAGCTCGAGGCCCAGGAGCAGCGCGCGGTACTCGGCGACGTTGTTGGTCGCCTGGCCGATGAAGGCATTCCGCTCGGCGAGCTCGTCGCCCGACGGGGTCGTGGCCACGGCCGCCACCGCGGCGGGCCCGGGGTTACCACGAGCGCCGCCGTCAACGTGGACGACGACCTTCTCCAAGCGGTTAGCCGCCCGAGGGCGGATCGATCGGCGGGAAGCTGCCCTTGGGGCGCTGCCGGCGGCGGTCGGTGTGCGCGGGGTGCGTGCCCGGCTCGCCGCCCTGGCCGCGGCGATCGACGATCACCGTCACGTTGGGGTCGTTCTCGTAGTAGGCGGAGAGCTTCTCGTAGAGCTCGTCCGCCAGCGCCTGGGGCACGACGCAGTAGATCATTGCTCGGTTCCCTCGCCCGCCATGGCATGACCCGGTAGCAGGCGCCCGTCGGGGTCCATGGCGGCGTTCCACTCGCGCTTCGGCCCGTCGATCTCGTCGAGCTGCTCCCCCTTCTCGAGCAGCGCCACAGGGGCGGCCTCGTCACCGAGGTCGATCCGGAAGCGGTACCAGGACAGCTCCCAGGCGACGACGACGTCGACCGCGCTCGGCTGGGCCTCGTCGGGCGCGGCCGAGACCCACGGCGCACCCAGCGTCCGCGCCAGGCCCGCGATCGTGTGCTGATGCTCGGACCCGTTGAACAGCTCGAGTGCGCGCTCGATCTTCACCTGGGCCGTCGTGGGCACCGCGCGCACGTGGCGCGGTTCCTTGGGGAGCTCGCGCCGGCGAGGGGGCATCCCTGCGTCGACCTCGACGGAAGAGTCGGCGGCCACCGGCTCGGCGCCATTCGGCCACTCGGCGTCGTGACCGGGACCGGACTCGGGCTCGGCGAGCGGCGCCTGCTCCTCAGGCGGGTGCTCCGCGTGCCGAGCTCCGGCACGACGTCGCAGGCGCGACAACAGCGGGCGTCGCGGCTCCTGACGGGGCACGCGGGCCGGCGAGTCGCCGGCCGCGGTCTCCCGGATCCAGCCGTGCTGCTCGGCGCTTTCGAAGCAGAGCTCGCAGACCTGGTGACGGCGCCCGCCCGGCGCGAGATAGGACTCCGTGCGCTCGCCCTTGAGAATCGTGCGACCGCAGATCTCGCAGGCGACGTTCTCGTGGACCGGCCGGAGCTCCTTCTTCACCGAGGTCGATGATACGGCGAGCGAGGTCCCCATCCCCCTAGAACTTCCGTCCATGCCCGGAGGCGTCAGGCCTTGACGGCCTCGCCCTGCTCCTCGGCCTGGGCCACCACCTGCTGCGTCAGGTGCCCCGGCACCTCCTCGTAGCGCGCGAGCTCCATCGTGTACTCGCCCCGGCCGGCCGTGATCGCCCTCAGGTGCGGGCCGTAGCTCAGCATCTCCGCCATCGGCACCTCGGCCTTCACCTCGGTGACCGCGCCCTTCGGCTCCATGCCCAGCGGCCGCCCCCGGCGGGAGTTGAGGTCGCCGATCACGTCCCCGACCGAGTCCTCGGGGACCATCACCGTGACGGTCATGATCGGCTCCATCAGCGCGGGCTGGGCGCTCTCCATCGCGTCCTTGAAGGCCATCGAGCCCGCGATCTTGAAGGCCATCTCAGACGAGTCGACCGAGTGGTGCTGGCCGTCGAACAGCCGCACCTTCACGTCCTTGACCGGGTAGCCGGCGACGATGCCGGCCTGCATGGCCTCGTGCACGCCCTTCTCGACCGCCGGGATGAAGCCCCCCGGGATCACGCCGCCCTTGATCGCGTTCTGGAACTCGAAGCCCTGGCCCTGCGGGAGCGGCTCGATCTCGATGTGGCAGTCGGCGAACTGCCCCCGGCCGCCCGTCTGCTTCTTGTAGCGGGCGTGTGCCGTGGACTTGCCGCGGATCGTCTCGCGATAGGGCACACGCGGGGGCTTCAAGCCGACCTCGGTGCCGTAGCGCTCCTTCATCCGCTCGACGATCACCTCGACGTGCACCTGGGTCAGGCCGGCCACGATCAGCTCACCGGTCTGGGTGTCGCGGTGGACGTCGATCGTCGGGTCCTCCTCCTGCAGCCGCTTCAGGGCCGTCCCCACCTTCTCCTCGTCGCCCTTCGCCTTCGGCTCCATCGCGAAGGCCATCACCGGCCGGGGCATGTCGGGCAGCGAGATCCGAAGCTCCTGGTCCTTGGAGGACAGCACGTCGCCGGCGTGGGTCTCCTTCAGCTTCGCGACCGCGCCGATGTCGCCCGCGCCGAGCGCGTCGGCGTGCTCGGAGTGCTCCTTGCCCTGGGGCACCAGCAGCTGACCGACGCGCTCCTTGGCGTGGGCGCGGCAGTTGAACACGTGTGAGTCGGCGCCCACGACGCCCTGGTAGACCCGAAACAGGTTCAGCCGGCCGGTGAAAGGATCGGAGAGGGTCTTGAAGACGAAGGCGACGGCGTCCTTGGAGTCGTCCGGCTCCAGGCTCAGCCCGTCCAGCTCCACCGAGCCCTTCTTGGCCGGGGAGGGCAGGTCGTCGACGAAAGCGTCCAGCAGGCGGTTGGTTCCGAGGTTGCGGGTGGCGGCGCCGCAGGTGACGGGGAAGATGCGGCCCTCCGTGACACCCGCCTTGAGGGCGCCGACCAGCTCTTCGTGCGAGATCTCCTCACCGTCCAGGTAGCGCTCCATCAGCTCGTCGGAGACCTCCGCGACCTCGTCCATCAGCTTCTCGCGGTACTCCTGGGCCTGGGCGCTCAGCTCTTCGGGGATCTCGACCTCCTCGGCATTGTCGCGGCCGGCGCCCTCGTAGACGAAGGCCTTCATGTCGATCAGGTCGATCAGCCCGCGCAGGTCGTGCTCGGCGCCGATCGGGATCTCGGTGGCCACCACGTGCTGGCCGAAGGCCTGCTTGAGCGAATCGAGGGTGCGAAAGAAGTCCGCCCGCTCGCGGTCGAGCATGTTCACGTAGATCAGGCGCGAGAGCCCGAGGTCCTCGGCGCGGTGCCAGAGCCGGTCGGTGGAGACCTCGACGCCCATTACCCCGTTGACCACGAACACGGCGCCCTCGCAGACCCTCAGGCCGGCCAGTGCGTCCGCCAGGAAGCTGGGGTCCCCGGGCGTATCGATCAGGTTGATCTTGCGGTCCTGCCAGTGGAAGGAGCAGAGGCTCAGCGAGATCGACATCTCGCGCGCCTTCTCGTCGGGCGCCGCGTCGGAGACCGTCGTGCCGTCCGCGACGGAGCCCAGCCGGTTGATCGCCCCGCCCTCGAACAGCAGCGCCTCGCACGTGGACGTCTTGCCGCTGCCGCGGTGGCCGACCAGCGCCACGTTGCGGATCCGCTTCGGGGGTTCGTGCGCCATCCGACTCCTTCCCTCTTTCGCTCGGGGCAACATAGCGCCCCCCGCCTGCCCTCGCTCGGGGCCGGCGCTCAGCTCGGCGCGAGCGCGGAGTCGAGTGTCTCGTGCAGTGGGATGACGCTGTCGATCTCCGTCAGAAGCAGCACGCGCTTGATCGGCGAGTCGGGAGGAAGCACCAGGCGAACGGCCTGGCGCCGACGCTCGAGGCGCCTGCCCAGGTCGAACAGGAGCTCGATCGCGGCCGAGTCCAGGTAGCGCGCCTCCCCGAGATCCACGACGAGCAGCCCGGCGTCGTTAGGCACCGCCCTCATGAGCTCGTCCCCGACGTAGGAGGAGTTCGTCATGTCGACCTCCCCGCTCACCCGCGCGATCACAGCGGCGTCCCGACGCTCGACGGACACCTCCGCCGAGGTCGTCACGCCGCCACTCCGTCGCCGAGGCGCCGCCGTATGCGCACGGTCGTGCCCCGGGCCTCGCGCAGCACCTCGACCTCGTCGGCCAGACCCTCCATGATCGTGAGTCCCCGCCCCCTGTACTCGTCGCGCCGGTCGTCGCGCGACTCGCGCCAGCTGCCGGTGTCCCTGACGACCGCGATCACGGCGCCCTCCTCCAGCCCGACCTCCACGGCGAAGGTCTCGTCACCGGGGCCGTAGGCGTGCTCGATCGCGTTGCCGGCGGCCTCGCACACAGTCAGGATGATCTCGTAGGCCTCGGCCTCGTCGGCGCCCGCGGCGGACAGGAAGCGGGTCAGACGCCGGCGCAGGCGGGGCAGCGACCCTGGCTCGGCGGGCAGGACCAGCCGCACGTTCCCGACATTCGCCGGCTCCGGCCGCACCGCGAGCAGCGCCACGTCGTCGGCCGGCTGCGAGTCGCCGAGCACGCCCGCCAGCACCTGGTCGCAGACCTGCTCGAGCTCCCCGCCAGTCGTGCGGGCCGCGGCCGAGAGCTGCGCCAGGCGGTCGTCCAGTCCGATGTCGCGGCGCTCGACGAGCCCGTCCGTATACAGCAGCAGCGTCGCCTCCTCCGCGAGCTGGGCCGTCCCTTCGCGGAAGGTCGCGGAGTCCGTTGCGCCCAGCGGAACCGAACGGCCGCCCTCCAGGAAGCGGGCGCCCTGCGGCTCGAGCAGGAGCGCCGGCGGATGACCGGCGCAGCTCCAGACAACCTCTCCCGTGGTGCGATCGAGCACGATGAAGATCATCGTGGCCATCGTGTCCTCGCCCCCGCGCGCGAGCAACATGTTGATGCGGGTCAGCACCGAGGCCGGGGACGACTCGACGAGGGCGTAGGCGCGGCAGGCGTTTCGCAGCTGTCCCATGGCTGCGGCCGCCCTCAGCCCGTGGCCCACCACGTCCCCGACCACGAGCGCGACCTTTCCGCCCGGGAGCTCGAGCGCGTCGTACCAGTCGCCGCCGACCGCGGTGTCGCGCCCGGCGGGCAGGTAGCGCGCGGCAAGGGTCACGTCCTCGATCTCGGGCAGCCGCTCCGGGAGCAGGCTGCGCTGCAGGGTCTCGGCGATCCGGTGCTCACGCTCGTAGACCTCTCGCAGGCGCTGCTCCATGACCTTGCGCTCGTGGATGTCGGTGGCCGTCCCGATGTAGCCCGCGAAGCGGCCCCCCTCGAAACGCGGCACGCCCCGGTCGACGATCCAGCGATAGCGGTCGTCGTGCCGGCGCAAGCGGTATTCGCGCTCCCAGACGCTGTGCTCGTCGAGCGCCGCTAGCCAGCTCGAGAGCACCTCGTCCGCGTCATCCGGATGCACGCCGCGGGTCCAGCTGGCGCCGAGCTCCTCGGCCAGGGAGCTCCCCGTGAAGCGAAGCCAACCCTGGTTGACGAAGGTGACGTTCCCCTCCGGATTGGTGGTCCAGATCATGACCGGGGCCGTGTCCGCCAGCTCCCGGAAACCCTGCTCGGACTCCCGGAGGCCCTCCTCCATCAGCTTCCGCTCGTGGATGTCGGTGACGGTGCCGACATAGCCCAGGAGCTGGCCGTCCGCGCCCGCACGCGGGATTCCGACCTCGAGCACCCAGCGGTACTCGCCGTCGTGCCGGCGAAGGCGGTACTCGGCCCGCAGCTCGACGCGCGCGGCGAGCGCCCGGTGCCAGCGCTCGAGCAGGGCGGCCCGGTCGTCGGGGTGGGCGCTCAGACCGAGTCGCTCGCCGAGCTCCTCTTCCGGCGAGCCGCCCGTGAAGCGCAGCCAGCCCTGATTCACGAACGTGAGCCGGCCCTCGGGGTCGGCCATCCACATCAGGGCGGGGACGGTGTCGGCCAGCTCGCGGAAGCCGGCTTCGCTGTCGTGGGGGCGGTCCTCGACGCGGGCGCGCTCCACGATGACGGTTACTCGCCCTCCGCGAGCGGATCTCCCTGCAGCCGCGACTTGAGCCTGAGCACCGCCTTGGTGTGCAGCTGCGAGACGCGCGACTCGGTGACGCCCAGGACCTCCCCGATCTCCCGCAGGGTCAGGTTCTCGTAGTAGTAGAGCGCCACCACGAGCTTCTCGCGCTCGGGGAGCTGCGCGATCGACTCGGCCAGCCGATCCTTCATCTGGCTCGTGTCGAGCTCCTGGGCCGGGTCGACCGCGTCCGGGTCCTGGAGCGTGTCGAGCAGCGAAACCTGGTCCCCGGAGGCGTCGGAGACGGTCCAGAGCTCGTCGAGCGCGATGACGGACGAGTTCGAGATCCGCACGAGCGACTCCTGGAACTCCTCGACCGACACCTCGAGCGAGTCGGCCATCTCCTGGTCCGTCGGCGCCCGGTGCAGCTGGTGCTCGAGTCTCGCGTTGGCGCGCTCGATCTCGCGGGCCTTGGTGCGAACGGATCGGGGCACCCAGTCCATCGAGCGCAGCTCGTCGATGATCGAGCCCTTGATCCGCGTGATCGCGAAGGTCTCGAACTTGATCTCGCGCGCCGGCTCGAAGCGCTCGATCGCCGAGATCAGCCCGACCAGGCCGTAGGAGATCAGCTCCGCCTCCTCGACATGCGCGGGAAGGCCGCTCGACATGCGTCCGGCGACGTACTTGACGAGCGGGGAGTAGGCCAGGACCAGGCGCTCTCGGGCCTTCTCGTCGCCGTCGTCCTTGTAGCGGCGCCAGAGGTCCTTGAGCTCGATCGCCTTTAGATTCGTTTCCACCCTCGATCCCTTCAGGCGCGTGGATGCGCCTGCGCATAGGCCTTCTTGAGGCGCTTCGACTCTACCCGAGTGTAGGTCTGGGTCGTGCTGAGGGAAGCGTGACCGAGCAGCTCCTGGATCGAGCGCAGATCGGCTCCTCCCTCGAGCAGATGGGTGGCGAACGAGTGTCGGAGGGTATGGGGCGAGACGCCGCCCTGGAGCGCGGCGCGCCTGAGCTGGAGGCGGAGCCTCCGCCGCACGTCGGAGGTCGACAGCCGCCGGCCGCTGCGGGACAGGAACAGGGCGGGATCGGCGCACCGGCCGCTCGCGAGCGAGGGCCGCGCGCGGGCGAGGTAGGCGTCCAGCGCGCGCCAGGCCGGCTCACCGACGGGGACGATGCGCGTCTTTCCCCCCTTCCCCTCGACCCTGACCTCCTCGCGATCGGGATCCGCGCTCACGAGGTCGAGCGTCACGAGCTCGGCCGCCCTCAGCCCCGCCGAGTACGCGAGCTCGAACATCGCCCGGTCGCGCAGCTCGAGCGAGCTCGAGCTGGGAATCGAGTCGAGCAGCGAGGCCACCTCGGCGGGCTTCAGCACGCGCGGCAGGTAGGAGTCCCGCTTCGGGGTCGCGAGCAGGTCGGCGGGATTCGAGGCGAGCTCACCTCGCTCGACGAGCCGCCCGTAGAACGTCCGTATTGCGGCGAGCTTGCGCGCCACGGTCGAGCGGGAAGAGCCGCGCTCCGAGAGGACGCTCGCGAACCGGCGCAGGTCGCGCATCTCGAGCTCGTTCGGGGCGAGCCCGTGCGCCTGGGACCATTCCGCGAGCTGGCCGAGGTCGGCGCCATACGCTCGTCGCGTCCGCTCCGCCATGCCTCGTGCCCGCAAGCCGTCGTCGAACGCGCGCAGGGCGGTGGCCCACCTACCCTCTCCGCTCGTGGGCGTCTTCTTCGTCAACACGCGCGACGGCCGGGTCGCCACCCGGAATCAGCTGGCGGAGGCAGGACTTGTGGACGAGGTCGAGCAGCCCGTCCGGCCCTGGCATCCGATCCAGGGCCCCGACGACGCCTCGACGATGTGGTACGCCGTACTGCGCAAGCGGGAACGGGGGGTCTTCATCGGCACCCTCTGCATTCGACACACCGGGCGGCAGGCCTTTCTGGAGCAAGGCGGTTGGCAGGAGGTGCCGGTGCCCGAGATCGGCGTCTAGGCGACGTAGACCGGCGTGCCGACCGCGACCTTGTCGTAGAGCTCCTCGACCTCGGGGATCGACATCCGGATGCAGCCATGCGAGGCCGCGCTTCCGAGCGACCCGACCTCGTCGGTGCCGTGGATTCCGGACCCGTCGATGATGCCCATCCAGCGGGCCTTGATCGGATCGTCGGGGCCGGGTGGGATCACCCGGCCGGCCAGCGAGCCGGCCCAGGAGCTGTTCGGGACGTGCCAGGAAGGGTTCACCTGCTTGTCCTGGATGTGGTGGAGGCCCGCCGGGGTCTCGAGCCCCTGCTGGCCGACCGCGATCGAGTACGCCTTCACCAGCCGCAGATGCCGGTAGTAGCGGAGCTGGAAGGCGTTGCGGTCGATCACGATCAGCTTCGGATAGCGGCTTGCCAGCTGGGCTCTCGTCACTTTCGGTCGCGTGATGCGGACGGGGGCCCGGACCCTCCGGGACACGCCGGGCACGGTCAGCGCCTGGCCGATCCGCTGGTGAAGGGCGGCCTCCCTGACGGTGATGCCGTTGTGCTCCTTCACCTTCGAGAGCGAAGGGAAGTTCAGCGTGGCGTCCTGGGCAGGACGGTTCAGGCTCCGCCTGACCCGTCGCTCGAGATGCCCCACCGCGGCACGCGAGTAGCTCAGCCTGGCCGGGACCTGTGCGTCCTCCTCGCCGCCGGTCAGATCTCTTGCAACTCGACCGATGATGTTCCCCGAGCGGCTCTCCCTGAGGGCGTCGTCGACCATCCCCTCGACGTCGGCGCGCAGCGCCGCCCGCCTCACCGAGAGCCGGAAGCGGCGCTTCCCGTACGCCACGGCCAGCGGGCGCTCGAGGCGGGCGGCGACCTGACGGCGCACCACGCGGCGGGCCGCCGGGGCCTTGAGCCCACCGACGTCCACCCCCGCGACCGTGACGCCCTTCGCGATCAGGTCGTCGCGCGAGGAGTCGTACGCGTACGCGCCGATCGCGCCCGCGATCAGCGCGGCCACGACGACAGCCACCACGATGAAGGACCTCTGTCTCATCACAAGCCGAAGGCGAGAAAGTCTAAGCGCCGGCGGCGGGCCGGCTGCCCGTCTGCCCCGCGCGCGCGAGCACCGAGTCGATCGCGCCCATCACGCTCCCCCTGGCCCGGTGCTCGCCCTCGTAGCGCTTCAGCGTCGCCAGGTCCTCGATCTCCAACGAGCCGAGCAGGGAGATCACCTCCTCTGCCTCCAGCTCGTCGTAGTGCTCCACCCCCGGCCGGGCCGGAGGCGGTTCCGGGGGCGGCGCCGGCTCGACCTCCGAAGCCACCGGCGCCTCGGGCTGCTCGGGACGCGGCGGCTCGTCCTCCATGCCGGCGGTATCGGCGAACGCGTCGAGCATTCGCCTCAGCTCGAGCAGCTGCTCCCGGGTCAGCGCGCCCTCCTCGCGCCGTCGCGACTCCCGCACGTGAGGGCTCCAGCGCAGGAACTCCTCGACCTCGCGCTCGTAGCGGTAGGGCTCCTGCGCGCCGCGCAAGACGGGGTCGAGGCGAAGGTGCTCGGCGAGCTGCAAGGCGGTCTCCCGGCTCGTGTACTGGTAGCGAAAGCCGGCCGCCTTGTAGCGGCGATTGTCGACACCCCGCCCGAAGCGCAGCTGGTTCAGCATCTCCGGAGGAATCTGGAGGCCGAGCCGCCGAAGCGCGGAGGCGGCCAGGCCGGTGCCCCAGGGCGGCAGCACGGGGGCATACGGCTTGCCGAGCAGGTCGGCCACCTCGCTCAGGGCCAGCACGCCGTCACCGGCGACGTTGAAGACCCCGGACACGCTGTCCTTGACGGCGTGCTCGAGGGCGTGGACGACGTCGTCCTCGTGGACGAACTGGTAGCGCGGGTCGAAGCCGAGGATCATCGGCACCACCGGGAGCGAGAAGAACTCGACGTGGGAGGTGCGCACGTCCGGCCCGAGCACGTTCGCGAAGCGCAGGATCGTGACGGCGACGTCCGGGTTCTTCTCCGCGAACTCGCCGACCGAGGCCTCCGCCTCGACGATGTCGCGCTCGATGGCCGCGCGCGGCGGGTGCGGTCGCCCCATACCCTCGTCGAAGAAGGCCGGATCGTCCTGCTCCGCCCCGTAGAAGTGGGTAGAGGACTTGAACACCACCTTGCGCACGGGCGACTCGCGCCCGCTGCAGGCGGCGAGGATGTTCATCGTCCCGATCACGTTGTTCTCGTGGGCCTTGCCGGGCGAGGTCGTGCTCGAGTCGACTACCAGGCGGGTGTCGACGACGGTGTCGATCTCCGCGGCTTCCACGACGCGCCGCAGCAGGGCGTGCTGCGCGCCGACCCGCACGTACTCGGTGCGCTCGAGCTCGACGTTCGGGTCCTCGTTGTCCACGCCCACGATCGCCTCGATCGTGGGATCGGACTCGAGCGCCTGCGCGAGGCGCCCGCCCCAGTAGGTCGAGAGACCGGTGACCAGAACGCGCTTCGACGACACCGCCGCTACCCGAACCAGACGGACTTGCGCTTGCCGAGCATCTGCCACAGGCTCTCCTGGATCCGGGCCCGGATCTCGTGCGAGACCGTCTGCACCAGGGCCTTGTCCTCGTGCAGGCCGTGGTCGTCGAAGGTGATCGGCTCCAGGAAGCGGATGCGGAACTTCGCAGGCAGGTAGCCGAGCATCCCGGCCAGGCCGAAGTGCGGGAAGGTCGGCGTGATCGGGAAGTAGAGCAATCCGGTCAGCCGCCGGAGCAACGCGAGCTGGGCGAAGACGGGCGCGGCCTCCTCCGCCCCCAGGACGGCGATCGGCACGATCGGGACGCGGGCGCGCATGGCCGCCTCGACGAAGCCGCCGCGCCCGAAGCGTCGCAGCCGGTAGCGGTCCTTGTAGAGCTTCTGAGTTCCCTTGCGGCCTTCGGGGAAGACGAGCACGAGCTGACCCTCGTCGTAGAGCAGGCGGTCCACGTTGGCCGGGTGGGCGGCGACGCAGCCGATCTTCGGCATCAGCATCGAGGCGCCGGGATACCCCTTGAAGAAGTGCTCGACGGTGATGTTCACGGGACGCGGGTGCGGGTGTTCCTCGCGCACCGCCTTCACGATCATCCCGGCGTCCGGCGGCAGGGCGCCGCCATGGTTCGACACGAGCAGGGCGCCCCCGGCCGACGGCACGTTCTCGATCCCCTCGACCTCGGTGCGGAACCAGTAGCGGTAGAGGAAGTCGCCGACCGAACGGTCGAAGAACCCCTCGACGCGCTCCGAGCGGCCCCAGTCGTTCAGCTGCCTGTCCGGCTCGACGCCGGGCAGGTGGCGGCGGAGCTCCTCGCGCCGAACCGCCGGCAGGCGCGAGGCCGCCACGTCGCGCTCGTGCTCCTCCGGGCTCAGGGTCGTCCTGTCCGACTCGTCCACGGCGGCGGATTCTGGCAGGGCGCGCCCGTGGCGCGAGGCTAGGATGCCTCGCCGTGCGCTCGAAGGAGCAGGTCCGCCGCGACATCTGGCGCGCGATGGATCGCGAGGGGGTCTCCCGCTTCCCGGGTGCGGAGGGCCGCATCCCGAACTTCGCCGGCGCCAAGCCGGCGGCCGAGCGGCTGACGCGCCACCCCACCTGGCTCGCGGCAGAGATCATCAAGGCCAACCCCGACTCGCCCCAGACGCACGTCCGCCGCCTGGCGCTGAGCCAGGGCAAGGTCCTGGTGATGGCGGTCCCCCGACTGCGCGACCAGCACCCCTTCCGCCTGCTCGACCCCCGCCGGCTCTCCGACGACGAGCAGCGCGAGGCGGCCACGATCAAGGGCGCCCTCAAGCACGGCAAGGTGATCGATTTCGACCAGGTGCCGGAGCTCGACCTGGTCCTGACCGGCTCGGTCGCCGTCAACCTCAAGGGCGCCCGGCTCGGCAAGGGCGGCGGCTTCTCCGACCTCGAGTACGGCCTCCTGACCGAGGCCGGGCGGATCGATCGTCGCACGGTGATCGCCACGACCGTCCACCCGATCCAGATAGTGCGGGAGAACCTGCTGATGACCGGCCACGACATACCGCTCAACCTCATCGCGACCCCGCGGGCGGTGATCGAGGTCGACGGCGCCTACCGCCGCCCGGCCGGGATCCTCTGGGACCATCTCCAGCCGCCCCAGATCCACGAGATCCCGGTGCTGGAACGCTTCGGCTACGCCGGGTAGCTCTCCAGCACGGGCTTGAGCCGCTCCCGCAGCTCGAACCAGTCTCGGCCTCCGTAGACACCGTCCCGGCCCACCAGCTCCTCGTTCCACGGGTGGACGATCGTGGCGGCGAGCATCCCGGCCTCGCGGGCGCGCGTGATGTTCACTGGGCTGTCGTCGACGAGCAGGTCGATGTCCAGCTCGACGCAGCGCGTGATCTTGTCGAACGAGCAGTGCAGGTCGTCGTACGGCAGCTCGATGGCTTCGAGCCAGCGGGCCGTGGCAGCGTGTGCGGCGTCGCGGCGGTGGCTGGTCACGTGGATCCAGTGCCCCTCCCGGTGCCAGTCCCGGATCGCCTCCACCGCGCCCGGGTAGGGCACCGCCTCCTCGATGTTCTGGTCCGAGTGCGTCTCCTCGACGCAATGGATCAGAGCATCCCGCTCGAGCGCCGTGATGCCCCAGCCGCGCTGCTCCTCGTAGGGCAGCTGCACGCCGTAGCGCTCACGTGCGATGCGCTCCAGCAGGTCCCAGTAGTGGTGCAGGGTGGAGTCGATGTCCAGCGCGATGCGGGCCACGGCTTTACCCTAAGCGTCGTGGCAGAGGGTTCCCCCCGCATGGCCAGGCCGACGGCTCCGTGGCACGCGAAGCGCGCCGACGAGGAATACGGCCAGAGCGCAGAGCCGAGCTGGCGGGCGGTCGACTGGCTCAGCCACCTGCATGAGGCCGAGATCGAGGGCCGGCGCGTGAACTACGTCGACTTCGGCTCGGGGGAGGGCACGCCCGTCGTGCTGGTGCACGGGCTCGGCGGCCAATGGCAGAACTGGCTCGAGAACATCCCCCGCATAGGGCAGGAGCGCCGCGTGATCGCTCTCGACCTGCCCGGCTTCGGGCTGTCGAAGATGCCCCCGGACGAGATCTCGATCTCAGGCTACGGACGCTGCGTGCGGGCGCTCTGCCGGCACGTGGGCATCGAGCGCGCGCATCTGGTCGGCAACTCGATGGGCGGTTTCATCGCCTCGGAGGTGGCGATCCAGTTCCCCGAGCTCGTCGAGCGGCTGGTGCTGGTATCCGCGGCGGGCATCAGCAGCGCGAGCGCGTCGCGCGCCCCCACACTGACCGTCGGCCGCGTCGCGGCGGCGGTCGCCTCCTATACGGCGGCCCGCCACCGGCAGATGGCCCGGCGGCGGGTTACCCGTCACGCCGCGCTTCTGTTCGTGGCACGTCATCCCAGCAAGCTCGCCGCCGACCTGGTCTGGGAGGGCTTCATGAAGGGGGCGGGCAAGCCCGGCTTCAATGATGCCCTGAAGGCGTCGCTCGAGTACGACTACCGCGACCGGCTCGACGAGATCTCGGTCCCCACGCTCATCGTGTGGGGCGAGAACGACACCGTCATCCCGGTTCGGGACGCGCAGGAGTTCGAGCGGCTGATCGAGGACTCGCGCAAGGTCGTGATGGACGACACCGGCCACGTGCCGATGGCGGAGCGCCCGCGAACCTTCAACGACCTGCTGCTCGACTTCCTCTCCGAGACCGGGCCCGCGGAGGACCGCGAGCCGGCCGAGGCACAGAGCCAGGAAGCCTGAGCGCCGGCCGCTAGGAGGTGAGGGCGCCCTGGGCGGCCGAGCCCACGTGGCGGGCGTACTTGCCGAGCACGCCCGAGTCGTACTTCGGCGGCGGCGGCTCGTAGGCGGACAGCCGCTCCCGCAGCTCCTCGTCAGAGAGCTCAACCCGCAGCTCACGGGCCGGCACGTCGAAGACGATCGTGTCGCCGTCCCTGACCGCGGCGATCGGGCCTCCGCGCGGCGCCTCCGGGGCCACGTGACCCGCCATGAAGCCGTGGGTCGCGCCCGAGAAGCGCCCGTCCGTCAGGAGGGCCACCGAGTCGCCCAGGCCCTCGCCGACGAGAGCCGCGGTCACGCCGAGCATCTCGCGCATTCCGGGGCCGCCCGCCGGTCCCTCGTTTCGGATCACAACGACCTCGCCGGGCTCGATCGACTTGGCCTTGACGGCGGCGAAGGCTTCCTCCTCCGACTCGAAGACCCGCGCAGGGCCGCTGTGCTCGACGCGCTCGTGGCCGGCGAGCTTCACGACGCAGCCGTCCGGGGCCAGGTTGCCGCGCAGGATCGCGAAGCCGCCGGTGGGCTTGAGCGGGTCGTCCAAGCGGCGCACCACCTCCTGGCCCTCCGCTTCGCGGGCGGCCTCCGCGATCTGGCCGATCGTCTGCCCGGTGACCGTCTCCGCCTCTTCGTTCAGAAGCCCAGCCTCCTGCAGTCGCTGCACCAGCACCGGAACGCCGCCCGCCCGGAACAGATCCGGAGCGACGAAGCGGCCAGCCGGCTTCAGGTCGGCGAGCAACGGAGTCCGCCATGCGATGCGGTCGAAGTCGTCGATCGCCAGCGGCACCCCCGCCTCGTTCGCGACCGCCAGCAGATGCAGGACCGCGTTCGTCGATCCACCTGACATCGCCACCGCCGCGATCGAGTTCTCGAGCGACTCCCTGGTGATGATCCGGCTGGGTCGGCGGTCCTGCTCCAGGACCTCCATCACGAGCGCCCCCACCTCGGCCGCGACCTTGCCCTTCTTCCCGTCCTCGGCGGGGACCATCGAGCTCCCCACGGCGGAGATCCCGAGGACCTCGAACACCATCGCCATCGTGTTGGCGGTGTACTGGCCGCCGCAGGCGCCGGAGCCTGGCGACGCGACGCCCTCGAGCTCCTCCAGGTCGGCATCCGTCATCTCACCGGCGGCGTGCGCGCCCACGGCCTCGAACACGTCCTGGATCGTCACATCCTTGCCGCGAAAGCTCCCGGGGGCGATCGAGCCGCCGTAGAGCATCACGCTCGGAACGTCGAGCCGGGCGAGCGCCATGACGCAGCCCGGAATCGTCTTGTCGCAGCCCGAGAGCGCCACGACGGCGTCGAACATATGACCCCGGGCGACGAGCTCGATCGAGTCGGCGATCAGCTCTCGCGATACGAGCGAGGTCTTCATGCCCTCCGTGCCCATGGTGATCCCGTCCGAGATCGCCACGGTGTTGAACTCCATCGGCGTGCCGCCCGCGGCCCGAACGCCTTCCTTCACCTTCTCCGCCAGCCGGCGGAGGTGGAAGTTGCAGGGCATCGTCTCCGTCCAGGTGTTGGCGATTCCCACGAGGGGCCGGCTGAGCGCCTCCTCGTCGTAGCCGATGCCCTTCAGGTATGCGCGCGCCGGGGCCCGCTCCGGGCCGTCGAGGATGGCCCGGCTTCTACTGCGGGGATCTGCGCTCACGGGGTCTGCGCACTCAGCCCGCTGCGCCGCCCGCGTCTGCGCTCCCACTCGGCGAGGCGCCAGAGGTCGCGCCGGACCCGAGCCGGATCGAGCTGGCGCCCGACCAGGTGCATGTTGGCGCGCCGGATCACGCGCTCCTCGGAGGAAGTCAGCGCCATCCACTTGGCGAGCACGTCATCGGACGCGGGCAGCCGCGCCCTCGGGCCGGCGCCGGTGAGGTCCGGGAACTCGACGCAGTATTCGCTCAGCAGCCTGCCCGTCTCGGGCACGAAGGCAACGAGCGGCTTGTGCGGGTAGACGAGGTAGGCATACGACGACCCGGCAGCGGCATCCGCGCTCCTCCTCGCGTGACGTCCGGACACGCGAATGAAGCCCAGGTCGCGGTACATCGCCCATTCCTCCTCGTTGACGCACGAGCGCAACAGCTCCCGCGCGCGCTGCTCGGCGCGCCGCTCGCGGCCGGGGTCGTACAGGGGAAGGCCGGGCTCCAGCCCACGCCGTGGACGCGCACGGCGCTTGCGGACGCGTCCCGCCGCCCGGGCCGCGCTGGGCAACGCCAGCGCCAGCGCGATCAGCGACAGGGCGAGCAGCGCCAGCAGCACCGTCGCCGCCCGCTGCTCAGCCGCCCGCGGCGCGCGGGAAGAAGATCACGCGCTCGGCGTCGGCCGGGATGTCCGCGAACTCCCTGATCAGCTCCGCCTCGCGACGACCGCTCGTCCGGTGGGTCGTCGGCACCGCGGCCCACATGCCCTCGTCGAGCTGGCGACGGAACTCCCGCACCAGCCGCTCCTCGTCCTGGCGCGCGCTGGGATCGCCCTCTGCGAGCAGCACCTCGCCGTAGCCCGGCTTCATGCGCAGGAACCTGAGCATGGGCGAGCGATTATGGCATGCGTTCGGCCCGGGCCCGGCGCCGGCTGGGGCCGAACACGTCCACCGGCCCGGCGCCCTCACCGAGGGCGCGCAGGCCGTCCCTGACCGCGTCGGAGGCGACCCGCTTGGCGAGCCGGGCAGCTTCCAGCGGTTCGAGGCCCTGCGCGAGACCGACCGCGAGCACCGAGGAGTGGGTGCAGCCGGAGCCGTGCGCGGCGCCGTCGGGGTATCGCTCGCCGGGGATCTCCACCAGGCGCCGGCCGTCGAAGAAGAGGTCGATCGCGCCGTCGCGGTGGCCCCCGGTAACGACGACCGCGCCCGGGCCGCGTCGGTGCAGGGCGCGTGCGAGCTGCTCCGGCTCGCCGGCCGTCCCCTCCACGAGCACGCCGGCCTCGGGCACGTTCGGGGTCACGACTGCGGCGCGAGGCAGCAGGCGCCGGCCGAGTGCGTCGACCGCGTCGTCGTCGAGCAGGCGCGCCCCGGACTCCGCGACCATTACCGGGTCCAGCACGACGGGAGCGTCCCCAACCAGGTCGAGGGCTTTTGCCACGGCGTCGATCGTCCCGACGGTTCCGAGCATGCCGACCTTGACGGCGTCGACCCCGATGTCTTCGGCCACCGCGCGCACCTGCTCCAGGATCGCCTCCGGCGGGAGCGGATAGACGCCGGTCACGGCGCGCGTGTTCTGCGCGGTCACAGCCGTGATCGCCGTCATGCCGTGGGCGCCGCAGCGCGCGATCGCCTTCAGGTCCGCCTGGATGCCGGCGCCGCCGCCCGAGTCCGAGCCCGCGATGGCGAGCACTCTGGCCGGTCTCATGTCCACCGCCTGAAGCTAGCGGCTCACCCCCCGACTCCGCGGGTGGGCGGCCCGCTCGAAGCCCGCCAGGCCGACGCGCACGATCCAGCCGTCCGTCTCGAGCCTGGCGAGCCCAGCGCGCACCTCCGCCGCCGAGAGCCCGGCCTCGCCCCCGGCGGTGTGCGGGTCAGCCCCGCCCTCGATCGCCTCCAGCAGAGGACGCAGTCGCGGGTCCCCGGGCAACGGGTCCGCTTCGGAGCCCAGCTGCCGGGCGCCAGGGCCGAACAACTCGTCGAGCAGGTCCTGTGGCGATGTGATGACGCAGGCTCCGTCGCGAAGCAGACCGTTGCTTCCCGCGGACATGCGCGAGGTGATCCTGCCCGGCACCGCGCCGACCGCGCGACCCAGGTCCTGCGCGAACTCGGCGCTGATCAGCGACCCGGACGGATCGGCGGCCTCGACGACGATCGTCAGCGCGCCGAGGCCCGCCATCAGCCGGTTGCGCGCGGGGAAGCTCCAGCGCAGGGCACGCCGCCCGGGCGGTGCCTCGGAGATCACGATCCCCAGCTCGCGGACGCGCCGGTACAGGCGCGCGTTGCGGCGGGGACTGGCGACGTCCGGACCGCCGGCGAGCACCGCCACGGGAAGACCGCCCGCGTGGACGCAGCCGCGATGGGCCGACGCATCGACGCCGAGTGCGAGGCCGCTGATCACCGGCACCCCGGCCGCGGCCGCCCCGCGTCCAAGGGCGTACGCGACCTCTAGCCCGTACGGCGAGGCGCGCCGGGCGCCGACGAGCGTGACCGCGGGCGTCTCCTCGAGCTCCCGAAGGCGTCGCGACCTCCCCACGCTGAAGATCACCGGCGGCGCGTCGGGGAGCTCGCGGAGACCGCTCGGATAGTCGCTCTCGTGGCGGCAGATCGCCACGACCGCCGCGTCCTCGAGCTCGCTCCTGGCCTCCCGTGGCTCGAACCGCTCGAGGAAGTCCTCCGCGCCGGGGTCCTCAGGCCGGCCGACGGCGGCCACCAGCTCCTGGTCGGGCAGGGCCAGCAGAGCCCGCGTCCGGCGACGCGGGCTGTCGAGCAGTCCCGCGATCCGCGGAGCCAGGAACGCCACGAGATATGCCCGGCGCAGACAGCTGTCGCAGGCGGTCATGCCGCCGCGCTCGCCGTCGGGGCAAGTCGATAGCCGAGCGCCTCCTCGAGGTCGCGAGCCATGACCGACTTCCTCCCGTCCAGGTCGGCGATGGTGCGGGCGACACGCAGCACGCGGTCATAGCCGCGGCCGCTCAGAGCGGCGCGGACCGCCCCCCTTACGAGCGTCCTGCGCGTACCCACGCGGAGCCGCAGGCGCTCCCTCGTCGCCGCCGCGTCCAGTTCCCCGTTGCAAGAGGCGGCGAGGCCCCGGAGCCGCTCGCCCTGACTGGCACGAGCGGCCACCACGCGCTCGCGCACGCCGGCGGACGCGGTGCCCGAGCCAGGTCGCGCCAGCTCCTCCGCCGGCAGAGCGCCCACCTGGCAGACCAGGTCGACGCGGTCGAGCAGCGGCCCGCTAAGCCTGCGCGCGTATCGCGCCAGCGCGCCGGCATCGCAGCTACAGCTGCCCGACGCCGCTCCGCAGGGGCACGGGTTGCACGCGGCGACGAGCATGAAGCTCGCCGGGAACTCGAGCCAGCGTTGCCCTCGGGTGATCTCCACGCGGCCCTCCTCGAGCGGCTGGCGAAGCGCGTCGAGCGCCGGACGACCGAACTCGGTCAACTCGTCCAGGAACAGCACGCCCCGGTGCGCCAGGGTGATCTCTCCCGCACGTGGCGTGGAGCCGCCGCCGACGAGGCCCTGCGGGGAGATCGTGTGGTGAGGAGAGCGGAACGGGCGATCGCTCGCCAGGCTCCCGTCGCCGAGCCCCGCCACGCTCCGCACCTGCGTTATCTCCAGCGCTTCCTCGAACGTGGGCGGGGGGAGGATGCCGGGGAGCCGGCGGGCCAGCATCGTCTTCCCCGCCCCGGGCGGGCCGATCATCAGCAGGTTGTGGCCGCCCGCCGCGGCGATCTCGAGCGCCCGCTTGGCGTCCTCCTGCCCGCGAACGTCGGCGAGGTCGGGCAAGCTTCCCGACTCCGTCCCAGTCGCGTGCGGCCGGGCCGGGTCCGGCGTCCACCGCCCGCGAAAGAGCTCCGCGATGCGCGTCAGGTCCGGCGCCGCGAGCACCTCGATCGTGTCCACGAGCGCTGCCTCGGCCGCGTTCTCCGGCGGCACGATCAGGCGGCGGTAACCGGCCGTCCGCGCACCGAGCGAGGCGCCGAGCGCCCCGCGGCATGGCCGCAGCCCGCCGCTCAGGGACAGCTCGCCGAACACCGCGCACGCCCGGAGCGCGGCAGCCGGAATCTGATCGCTCGCCGCCAGCAGCGCCACCGCGATCCCGAGGTCGAAGCTCGGCCCCGTCTTCTGCACGTGAGCGGGCGCGAGGTTCACCGTCAGCCGCTTCATCGGAAACTCGAGGCCCGAGTTCAGGAGCGCCGCGCGCACCCGCTCCCGCGACTCGCGCACAGCCCGGTCCGGCAGGCCGACGAGGGTGAGGACCGGCAGGCCGGCTCGGACGTCGACCTCGACGGTCACCTCTCGGCTTCCGACTCCCTCGATGGCGAAGGTGGCGACGCTCGCGAGCATGCCGGCCGACGCTACGCGTGCCCTGGTTACGCGTGGGGGCCCCACGGTAACGATGTGGACGCCGCGTACCGCCGGCGCGCGTGGGCGAATCGTCACATGCGCAACCCCGCCGTTTGACACCGCTCCCTAGCGTGGGCCGCATGAGCGAGGACCCGCGCAGGCGCCGTGGCCAGCTCGGCGAGCGGCTCGCCCGCCGGCACCTGTCCGCGCGCGGCTACGAGCTCCTCGACGCTAACTTCCGCACCCGCTTCGGAGAGCTCGACATCGTGGCGCGCGACCGGGGCTGCCTGGTCTTCTGTGAGGTCAAGACACGCCTGTGCCGCGGTCCCCCGGGGCCGTTCGGACCGCTCACGGGCGTCGACGGGAGGAAGCGCCGCCAGGTCCGACGGCTCGCTCGGCAGTGGCTCGCCGAACGGGGCGGCAGGGTCGGGCGGCACGCTCCCGAGCTCCGCTTCGACGCGATCGGAGTGGAGCTCGACGCCGACGGGCGGCTACGCGCCCTCGAGCACCTCGAGGGGGCGTTCTAGCGCCGCTCAGCCCTCGAGGGCGAGCTGCTGGTAGGCGATCGACTGGAACGACATCCGATGCAGCGGCGAGATGCCGCGCTCGCGGATGGCGCTGCGGTGCTCGGGGGTCGAGTAGCCCACATTGGTCTCGAACTCCCACCCGGGGTGGCGCTCGGCGGCCCGGCGCATGTAGCGGTCCCGCGTGACCTTCGCGAGCACCGAGGCCGCGGCGATCGCGGCGCTGCGGCAGTCGCCGTCGATCACGGCCCGCTGATCGAGGCCGAGACCAGGCAGCGAGAAACCGTCGACGAGGCAGACGGTCTCTACGCAAGCCACCCCGCGCAGGGCTGCTCTCAGCGCGTCCAGGTTCGTCACGTGCAGACCGCGCGAGTCGATGCCTCGCACGCACCTGGAGACGACCATGGAGCGGGCCGCCGCCCGCAGCACGAGCGGGTACAGCTCCTCGCGCGCCTCTGGCGTGTGCTGCTTCGAATCGTTCAGGCGGGAGAGGGCACGGCGATCGGACAGCCTGAGCCGCTCGAGATCGAAGAGCACCGCCGCGGCGACCAGGGGCCCCGCGAGCGAGCCGCGCCCGGCCTCATCCGCCCCGGCGACGAAGCGGCACCCGAGCGAGCGGTCGAACGCGAACAGCCGGCGGCCCGTGCGGCGGGCGCTGCGGGCCCTCCGCCGCCGTACCTCGCCCGCCTGCGCGCCAGGCTCTGCTACCTGTGCCGGCTCCACCTCGGGCGATCATACGGTTGCCCGCGGCGGCCGTCGGCGGCAAGGCCGGAAATTGCGCCGCTAGAGGACGCCGATGCGGCGGGGCGGCCAGTAGGTGGCGAATGCCTTCCCGATCAGCCACTTCTTGGGAACGGGACCCCACGCGCGGCTGTCGTCGCTCTCCCCCCGGTTGTCGCCCATCATGAAGTAGTACCCCTTCGGGATCCGTATCTCGTGAGGGAGGTTGCAGAGGGGCGCCGCGCACTCGGTGCCGCGCTTGATGAAGGACTCCTTCTGCCGCTTGCCGTCTATGTAGACGTGATTGTCGACGACCTTCAGCCGGTCCCCACCCACGGCCACGATGCGCTTGATGAAGTTCGTGTCCGATCGCTGGCGGGTCCCCCTGGGACAGGGGGAGTCCTGCGGGCGACGAACCCCGCACTCCTCGCCCCCGTGGCTGTCCGCGCCCCTGGGGGGCTTGAAGACCACGACGTCTCCTCGGTCGGGCCGTCCGAAGCGGTAGTTGACGCGGTCCACGAGCACGCGCTGACCGATGTCCAGCGTCGGCACCATCGACTCGCTCGGGATGCGGAACGGCTTGACGAGGAAAGCCTGGATGCCGAGCGCGAGGCCGAGCGCGACGGCGACGATCGTGACCAGCTCGATGAGCGAGCCGCGAGCGGTGTGCTTCTTCCCGGCTACGACTCGTCCTCGGGGGCCCTCTCGGAGCCCTGTTCGGCCGGCGTCTCCTCGGCGGCCGGCGCCTCCGGCCCGCCCCCCTCCGCTGCCCCATCGCCCTCGGCCTGCGTCTCGGAGCCGGTCTCGCCCTCGGCCTGCGGCTGCGGCTCGGCCTCGGCGGCCTCCTCCTCGGCGGCCTCCGTCTCGGCGAGCTCCTCCTCGCCGGGCCTGAGCGCGTCCTCGTCCTGGGGCATCACGCCCGCCTGGACCTCCGGCTCCTCCCCCGCCACGTAGCGCCGCTCGCGCACCCTGGCGCCGCGACCAACGCGGTCCCGCAGGTAGTACAGCTTCGCCCGGCGGACGTCGCCCCTGCTGGCGATCTCGACCTGCTCGATCTTCGGGGAGTGCAGGGGAAAGGTGCGCTCGACCCCGACGCCGAAGGACTGCTTTCGCACGGTGAAGGTCTCGCGGGCGCCGCTGCCCTGGCGCTTCAGCACGATGCCCTCGAACACCTGGGTCCGGCGCCGTTCGCCCTCGACGACCTGGAAGTGCACGCGCACGCGGTCACCGGCGGCGAAGGCCGGCACCCGTCGAAGCTGCGCGCGCTCCAGGCTGTCGATCAGGCGAGACATGGAGAAGGCACAAAGAAGGCGCGAGGCCATCTGGCACGTCGCGCGTGGCGCAATGGTAGCGGAGGGTCTCAGCCCTTCCGGGCACCACGCTCGCGGCTCTGCTCGCGCCGCCAGTCGCGCACCCTGGCGTGGTCGCCCGACAGCAGCACCTCGGGCACCGCCTCCCCCCGCCACTCCGCCGGGCGGGTGTAGTGGGGATACTCCGGAGCGCCCTCAAGCGCCGGGCTGAAGGACTCCTCGATCGCGCTGTCGCTGTGGCCGAGGGCGCCGGGCAGCTTCCGCAGCACCGTGTCGCACACCACCATCGCCGCCAGCTCGCCGCCGCTCAGCACGTAGGGCCCGATCGACACGACATCGCTCGCCAGTCGCTCGTGCACGCGCTCGTCGAAGCCCTCGTAGCGCCCGCACAGGAGCGTCAGCTCCGGCTCGGCGGCGAGCTCCGCGGCCAGCGTGTCGTCGAGCCGGCGGCCGCCCGCCGCCAGTGCCACGACCCGCCGGCTCCCGGGGAGCTCGATCGGGTCCGAGCCGTAACGGGCACGCAGGGCGGCCTCCACCACGTCCACGCGGATGACCATCCCCGCCCCGCCCCCGTAGGGGGTGTCGTCCACCTGGCCCGCTGACAGCGGGGTGGTGGCGCGCAGGTCGACCAGCTCCAGCCGGTGCCCGTGCTCGAGCGCGTTGCGGACGTGTCGCTGCTCGACGAACCAGTCGAACCAGGACGGGAACAGCGTGAAGACGTCGATGTTCACGACCCGCCCATGAAGTCGGACTTCACCCGGATCCGCCGGGCTTCGGTATCGACCGACTCGATCGCGTCGGAGACGAAGGGGACGAGCATGCCGTCCTCCAGCTCGAGCAGCGAGCACGAGGGCGCCGCTATCACGCGCACCACCTCCCCGATCCCCTCCACGCGGCATCCCGCCAACTCCGACGCGAGCCATTCGTCGGCGCCGAGCTCCTGCTCGACGAGCAGCGTCTCTCCCCGAAGCGCGGCGGCCGCTTCGCGGTCCTCCACGCCCTCGAGGTGAAGCAACGGCTGTTGGGCGGTCCCCGCCCGCCGGCGCACGCGGCGCCTCTCGCCCGCCACGACAACCATCGTGCCCTCCGGGAGCGCGTGCGCCGGGGCCTCCACGTAGAAGCTCCCGTCTCGACCGTGCCTGCGGCCCACCCGCCCGGCGCCGACGAGCGTCAATCGATCACGTCGACGAGCACCCGCCGCTCTTCGCGAACCGCGGATGCCTTCATGACCGTGCGCAGCGCGGCGATTGTCCGGCCGCCCCGGCCGATGACCTTCCCGGCGTCGTCCTCTGCGACGGAGAGCTCCAGCACGACCGTGCCGTCCTCCTCCTCGAACGAGTCGACGGACACCTGGCCGGGCGCATCGACGAGCGACCGCGCCAGGTAGGCCAGGAGCTCCTCCACGGCCTAGCCGGGATCGGCTGCCGGCGCCGGCTCGTCTCCGGCCGCCGGCGTCTCCGGCGCCGCCTGCTCGGAACTGTCCGCGGCATGCGCCTTGACCAGCTTCTTGACCGTGTTGGTCGGCTGCGCGCCGCGCCCCACCCAGTGGTTGAACCGCTCCTCGTCGATCACGATCGTCGAGGGACTCGTCTGCGGGTTGTAGTGGCCGATCGACTCGATGAAGCGCCCGTCGCGAGGCGAGCGTTGATCGGAGACGACCACGCGCCACAGCGGGTTCTTCTTGCTGCCGACGCGCGTGAGCCGGACTCGTACGGACATTGGACCGGAGGTTAACGACCGCCCGCCAGCTGCTGCAGCGAGGGCATCTTGCCCTGCGAGAGCTGCCGCATCAGCTTCTTCATCTGCGCGAACTGCTTCACGAGCTGGCCGACGGCCTGCACGGTGGTGCCCGAGCCATGCGCGATCCGCCTGCGGCGGGAGCCGTCGATCAGCTGCGGATTGGCCCGCTCCTCGGGCGTCATCGAGAGGATGATCGCCTCCAGCCGGTCGAGCTCCTGGTCGCTCACCTGCAGCGACCCGAGCTGCTGGCCCACCCCCGGCATCATCTTCAGCAGGCTCGTCAGCGGCCCCATCCGGCGCACCTGGCGCATCTGGTCCAGGAAGTCGTCGAGGGTGAACTGCTCCTTGCGGAGCTTGCGCTCCAGCTCCTCCGCCTGGCGCTCGTCGAGCTGCTTCTCGGCCTTCTCGACCAGCGTCAGCACGTCGCCCATCCCGAGTATGCGCTGCGACATCCGGTCCGGGTGGAAGCGCTCGAAGTCGGGCAGCTTCTCGCCCGTCGACGCGTACATGATCGGCTTGCCCGTCACGGCCTTCACGGACAGCGCGGCGCCACCGCGCGAGTCCCCGTCCAGCTTCGTGAGCACGACGCCGTCGAAGTCGGCCACCTCCGCGAAGCGCTCCGCGACGTTGACCGCGTCCTGGCCGGTCATGGCGTCGACGACCAGCAGCACGTCGTGGGGCTTGACCTTCTTCTTCACCCGCGCGAGCTCGTCCATCAGCTCCTCGTCCACGTGCAGGCGACCGCTCGTGTCGACGATCAGGGCGCCCTTGCGCTCCTCCTTTGCGCGGTGGAGGGCCCATTCGGCGATGTCGACCGGGTCACGGGAGGTGCCCTGCTCGTAGACGGTCGCCCCGGCGTCGGAGCCGACCTTCACGAGCTGGTCGACGGCCGCGGGCCGGTACACGTCGCAGGCCGCCAGCGCCACGTCCAGGCCGTGCTCCTCGCGGAGGTGCCGCGCCAGCTTCCCGCAGGCCGTGGTCTTGCCGGAGCCCTGCAGGCCGGCCATCAGGACCACGGTCGGGCCGTTCGTCGCGAACGCGAGGTCTCGGCCCGAGCCGCCCATGAGGCGCGTCAGCTCCGCGGCGACGACCTTCACGACCTGCTGGCCGGGGTTCACCGACGCGAGCACGTCCTGGCCGAGCGCACGCTCCTTGACCGCGGCCGTGAACTCCTTGACGACCCGGAAGTTCACGTCCGCCTCGAGCAGCGCAAGCCGCACCTGGCGCATCGCCTTCGAGACGTCGTCCTCCGTCAGCTTGCCGCGCGAGCGGACGTCGCCGAGGGCTTCCTGGAGGCGCTCGGAGAGGGCGTCGAACACGAGCCCAGGCTAGCGGGCCTACCCTGGACGACCGTGGACAAGCGGCGCCTCTCGACCTTCCTCAGCGCCCGGCTCTTCAACCCGCTCGTCAGGGCGGCCGCGGAGGCCGGCCTGCCGCTTCCCGGGGTCGTGATCCTCGAGACGACCGGGCGCAAGAGTGGGCTGCCGAGGCGCACGCCGGTCGGAAAGGCGGTTGAGGGCGACACGCTCTGGGTTGTCGCCGAGCACGGCCGGCGCGCCGGCTATGTGCGCAACATCGAGGCGAACCCCCGGGTGCGCGTCAGGCTAGGCAGGCGCTGGCGCGAGGGCACGGCCTACGCGCTGCCGGACGACGACCCGCGCGCCCGTCAGCGGCGGATGCCGAACAGGCTCAACTCGGCGCTCGTGCGCGCGATGGGCAGCGAGCTGCTCACTCTGCGGATCGACCTCGATCCGCCTGGGAGCCGCCCAGCTGGGAGCTCAGCTGCCCGAGGGCCTGGGTCACCTCGCTCGGGATGATCCAGACCTTGTTCGACTCGCCCTGCGCGATCTGCGGCAGTACCTGGAGGTACTGGTAGGCGAGCAGCTTGGGGTCGGCGTCGCCGCGGTGGATCGACTCGAACACCCGCTCGATCGCCTTCGACTGCCCCTCGGCCTCGAGCACCTGGGCCTCGCGGTGTCCCTCGGCGCGCAGGATCGCCGACTGCTTCTCGCCCTCCGCCGTCAGGATCTGCGACTGCTTGACGCCCTCCGCCGTCAGGATCGTGGCGCGCTTGTCGCGCTCCGCCCGCATCTGCTTCTCCATCGCGTCCTGGATCGTCTGCGGCGGGTCCACCGCCTTGATCTCGACGCGGTTGACCCTGATCCCCCACTTCCCGGTGGCCTCGTCGAGGACGACCCTGAGCTGCGTGTTGATGTGGTCGCGCGAGGTCAGGGTGTCCTCGAGCGTCATCCCGCCGGCCACGTTGCGCAGGGTGGTGACAGTGAGCTGCTCGATCGCGGCGATGTAGTCGGCGATCTCGTACGTCGCGGCCTTGGGGTCGGTCACCTGGAAGTAGATGACGGTGTCGATGTTGACCACGAGGTTGTCCTCGGTGATCACGGGCTGCGGCGGGAAGCTCACCACCTGCTCGCGCAGGTCGATCAGCGGCCTAAGCCGGTCGACGAAAGGCACGAGCAGCGCCAGACCCGGCTGGAGCGTGCGCTGGTAGCGGCCCAGCCGCTCGACGATTCCGGCACGTGCCTGCGGCACGATTCGGATCGTTCGCGCGAGGACGATAATCACGACCACCGCAAGGACGACGAGAACGATCAGGATGCCCACAGCGCTTCCTCCTATTCCGAGACGAGCGCGGCTGCGCCGTCGATTTTGAGGACCTCGACGCGAGTGCCGGGCTCGATCACCTGGTCCTCATCGTAGGACCGGGCCGACCAGATCTCGCCGCCGATCTTGACCTTGCCGCCGTCGGCGTCGACCTGCTCGAGCACGAGCGCCCTGCTGCCGATCAGCGCCGCCGCGCCGGTGCGTGTGGGCGCCGGCAGGTGCAGGTGCCGGCGGGCGATCGGGCGCAGCAGCCCGAGCGAGGCGACGGAGGCGGCGATGAAGACGATCCACTGGAGCGCCATCCCGCCGCCGATCCCCGCCACGAGCGCCGCCAGCACCGCCGCGAGGGCGATCGGCCCGAGGAAGAAGCCGGTCGTGATCATCTCGCCTACGGCGAGCACGCCTGCAGCCACGATCCACCAGACCCAGTCCACGGGGACCGATCCTACGCCGTGTCCCTCAGGCTCACTCGAGAATCGCGCGCGCGAAGTCGTCCGGGTCGAACGGGCGGAGGTCCTCGAGCGCCTCGCCGATGCCGATCAGCTTGACCGGCACGCCGAGCTCCTCGGCGATGGCCAGGGCGATGCCGCCCTTGGCCGTCCCGTCGAGCTTCGTGAGCGCGATCCCGCTCACGCCCACCGTCTCGCGGAAGAGCAGCGCCTGCCTGAGCCCGTTCTGGCCCGTGGTCGCGTCAATCGTGAGCAATGTCTCCTGCGGCGCGCCCGGAGCCCGCTCACCGATGACCCGGCGCACCTTCCGCAGCTCGTCCATCAAGTGCTGCTGGGTGTGCAGGCGGCCGGCGGTGTCGCAGATCACGACGTCGCGGCCACGCGCCCGAGCTGCCTCCACCGCGTCATACGCCACGGCGGCCGGGTCCGAGCCGGCCGCGCCGCGCACGAGCTCGCACCCCGCGCGCTCCGCCCAGGCCTCGAGCTGCTCGCCGGCGGCGGCCCGGAAGGTGTCGCCCGCCGCCATCAGCACGGACAGGCCGAGCTCGCGTTGGAGGTGCCAGGCGATCTTGCCGATCGTCGTGGTCTTGCCGCTGCCGTTGACCCCGACCATCAGGATCACGGCCGGTCGGGCCGTCAGGTCGATCCGCGCCTCCCGCCCGCGGGCGGTCTCGGCGATCAGCTCGCGCAGGCGCGGCCCGAGGTCGCGGCCGTCTCCGAGCTCCCCCGCACCAGCCTCCAGCTCCAGCCGCTCGACGATGCGCGCGGTGGTGGGGACGCCGACGTCAGCGTAGATCAGCGCCTCCTCCAGACGCTCGAAGGCCTCGTCGTCGAGCCCGCCGACGACGCTCGCCTGCAGCTCCTGGCCCAGGGCCTGGCGGGTCTTCGACAGATTGTCGCGCAGGCGGCGGAAGAGGCTCTGGCGCTCCTCCTCGGCAGGCTCGCGCGGCACCGCCGGCGGCGCGTCCCCCCCGGTGTCTACGAGCTCAGCCCACGTGCGCGCCACCGGCGGGCAGGATAGGCGCCCCAACGGCAGGCGCCCCCGGACCGGGGGCGCCTTGGCCGGGGTGCTCGTGCGATCCAGCTAGCTGTGGTGGGGGCCGTGGCCGTTCGAGCCGGGACGGCGCACGATGTCGCCCGCCTCGCAGTTCACGACCACGTCATTGCGGTCCGCGCGCACGACGTCGACGTCGTTGTCGTTGCCGCCGCAGTCGATCGTGTCGGCACGGCCACCGTCGCCGCGTCCGCTCAGGCGGTCGGCTCCGTCGCCGCCGTCGATCTGGTCGCCGGCGCCCTTGCCGCCCTTGATCCGGTCGTCGCCGTCGCCGCCGTTTAGATCGTCGCGTCCCTTGCCGCCGGAGAGGCGATCGCCGCCGTCCCCGCCGTTCAGCGTGTCGTCACCCGACTGTCCCGCGACGCGGTCGTTGCCGTCCTCGCCGTTGGCGGTGTCGTCGCCGCGACCCGCCTTGATGCGGTCGTTGCCTTCGCCGCCGTCGATCGGATCGTCGTCGCCCGAGCCGCCGAGCAGCCGGTCCCTGCCGCTGCCACCGTCGATGTCGTCGGCGCCGCGGCGGCCGTTGACCTTGTCGTTGCCCGCGAGGGCGTCGATGGTGTCCGCCGAGTTCGTGCCACGAAGGTTGTCGTTGCCGGCGGTGCCGGTGCAGGCGACGCCGACGGAGCACTTGACGCTGTCCGCGAGCGCCACGGCAGCGAATGTCATGAGGGCCGCCAGGGCGGCAAGCCCGATCAAAGTCTTGGTACGAGTCACTTTGCGGTCCTCCCGCGTCGTTTCCGGAACCTGAAACGCGGACCCGGAGCCGAAGTTCCGGGGTTAGGCAGCCGCCTCGTCCGCTGCAGGAGCGCTTGCAAGCCTGCGCGAGAGCACGCGGGAGACGCCGTCGCCGCCCATGGAGACCCCGTACAGCGTGTCTGCCGCGTCCATCGTGCGCTTCTGATGGGTCACGACGATGAACTGGGCGCGGTCGGAGTAGCGCCGCACCAGCTCGAGGAAGCGGTCGATGTTCACGTCGTCGAGCGCCGCCTCGACCTCGTCGAGGATGTAGAAGGGGCACGGGCGGGCCAGGAAGACGGCGAACATGAAGGCCAGCGCAACCAGCGACTTCTCGCCACCCGAGAGGAGCGACAGCCGCTTCGTCGCCTTGCCCGCCGGGGTGACCTCCACCTCCACCCCCGCCTCGGGCCGGGCCTGCTCGTCGTCCGACGGCTCGGGCGCTGCTTCCGGCGCCGGGTCCGCGCCGCCGATGAGCGGGCGCGGGCCCTGCTCGTCCTGCACGAGGCGCAGACGGCCCCGGCCCCCGGGGAAGAGGTGCTGGATCACATCCTCGAAGTTGCGCGCGGCGGAGTCGAAGGTCTGCTCGAACGCCTCTCGGATGCGCCGGTCCGTCTCGCGGATCAGCCCCTCGAGCTCGGCGAGCGCGTCCTCCAGGTCGCGACGCTGCAGCTCGAGCTCCTCGACGTGCGCGAGAGCCTGCTCGTACTCGTCCTTGGCGAGCGGATTGACCGGGCCGAGCTGCTCCCGCCTGCGCGCCAACCGCTCCACCCGGGCGCGCAGCGCCTCGCGCTCCGCGTCGTCGAGGGGCTGGCTCGCGGCGGCGGGCTCGACCCCGAGCCGAGCGGCGACCTCCCCCAGCTCACGTTCCGATTCCGCGGCGCTGTCGCGCACCTGCTGGGCCGCCACCTCGCCGGCGGTCACCTGGTCGCTCGCGCGCTTCAGCCGATTCTGCAGCTCGGCCTCCTCGAGGGCACAGGCGCGGAGCGTCGCGCCTGTCTCCTCTCCCGTCGCGGCACCGGCCCTGAGCTCGGCCTCGAGCGCCTCTCGACGTGCAGTGACGGCCTGGACCGCCGCCTCGAGCGCGGCGGCCGCGCGCCGGGCGCGCCCGGCGAGAGCCACGTCGCGCTCGATCCCGGCCTGAAGCGCCGCCACCGAACGCTCACGCCCCACCCGCTCGCTCTGCTCCCGCTGGACCACCAGGCGCCCGGCGCGGAGCTCGGCCTGCAGCTCCGCCCGTCGCACCGCCTCCGGGCCCTCCTCCGGCGCCTGTCGCCGGCGGGTGACCAGCCACTCCGTCCGCGCTATCTCGTCGGCCGTCTGGCTGAGCTCCCGCAACGCCCGCCGCAGGCCCACCTCGGCCTGCTCACGGGCCTCGTCCCGCTCCGTCAGCGCCGCGAGCGCGCGCTCCAGGTCCTTTCGCGCCGCCCCCTCCGCCGCCGCCGTCTCCGTGGACGCCTGAACCAGGCGCGTGCGCCGGTTGCGTTCCTCGAGCAGCCGCTCACCGCCGCCCGCGGGCGCCTGGGCCAGCTCGCCGCGCCTCGCGTCGAGCATGCGGCCGGCGCGGGTGACGGCGATGCCGTCGAAGTCCTCGGCGACCCGCTCCGGGGACTCGACCACCCACACGTCGGCCAACAGCGTGGGTGCCAGCTCCGCGAGCCACGCCTCTGGGCGAACCCGGTCGAGCAGCCGCTGCGCGCCGGGCGTCGGCGGCGCTCCTGGCTGCCCACCGCGAGCTCGGGAGCTGACCACCGCGGTCCCGCCCTCCTCGCCGGCCGACTCCAGCAGCGCCTGGCCAGCGCGCACGTCCTCGACCACCGGAGCGGACAGGCGGGGGCCAAGCGCCGCGGCCAGCGCGAGCTCATAGCCCTCCTCGACGTGCAGGCCGTCGGCCACCTGCCTGGCCTCGCTCGGGACGCCCGTGCCGCGCAGGAACTGGTTCACCGCGGCGAGCTCGGCCCCGGCCTGCGCGGCCCGTCCCCGCGCGGACTCGGTGGCCCGCTCCGCTTGATGGCGCGCTTCGCGCGCGGCCTCTGCCGAGGCCTCTGCCGACTCGAGCTCTCGCCGGGCGCGCTCGACTTCGGCATCCACATCGGCGTGCCGAGCCCGAGCCCGCTCGAGCTGCGCCTCGAGCTCGCTCATTCCGTCGCTCAGCCGCCGCTGGCGCTCGCTCTCGAGCGCCGCCAGCTCGCGCTCGAGCGTGGCCACTCGCTCTGCCATCCCTCCAGACCCGGGGGCCCTGTTGAGCGCCTGCTCCAGCAACTCGAGCTGGGTCCGACGCCGCCCGGCGCGCTCCTCGGTCGAGGCCAGCTGCTCCCGCACGCGCTCCAGCCGCATCCCGATCCGCTCCCCCGCCGAGCGCGCCGAGTAGAGACGGGCCTGGAGCTGCTCTCGGGAGCGGCTGTGCGCCGCGAAGGTCGCCTCCGCCGCCTCTCGCCGTTCGGCCACCGCGCGCAGGAGCCGCTCAGCCTGGTCGCGCTCGGCCCGCGCCGCGGACGCCCCGGACTCGGCGGTCGCCAGCTCCAGTCGAATTCCCCGCAGGTCGTCGCGCGCCAGCTCGAGCCGGGCCTCGAGCGATTGGCGCTCCAGCCGCTCGTGGAGCTCAGCGGCCTCGGCCTGGCGCTTGAGCGGGCGCAGCCGGGAACGCGCCTCTCGCTCGACGTCGAGCGAACGGGAGAGGTTCTCCTGCGTCCGTTCGAGCTTGAGCTGCGCGCGGCGCCGGCGCTTTCGGTGCTTGCCGAGGCCTGCGGCCTCTTCGATCAGCAGCCGCCTCTCGCGCGGACGCGAGAGCACGATCGACTCCACCCTTCCCTGGGAGACGACCGAGTGCATCTCCTTCCCGAGGCCGGAGTCGGACAGCACCTCGAGCACGTCGACGAGGCGGCAGCGAGCCCCGTTCAGGCGGTAGCCGCCCTCGCCGTCCCGCTCCAGCCTCCGCGCTATCGAGATCTCCGAGAAGTCGCTCGCGAGCCTGCGGTCCGAGTTGTCGATCACGACCTCGACCTCGGCGGCGGCGGAGCCCTTGATCCCGTGCCCGCCGGCGAAGATCACGTCCTTCATCGTCTGACCGCGCACCGCCAGCGGGCTCTGCTCCCCGAGCGCCCACAGCACGGCGTCCGTGATGTTCGACTTTCCCGAGCCGTTCGGCCCGACGATCACCGAGACCCCGGGGCCGAACTCGAGCCTGGTCCGATGGGGGAAGGACTTGAATCCCTTCAGGGCTATCGCGCGGAGGTGCATGTCAGCCCGTCTCCGCCGCCTCGATGGAGTCGAGCGCCTGCAGCGCGGCCTCCTGCTCGGCGGCCTTCTTGGTCCTCCCCTCGCCGCGCCCGACCTCCTGCCCCGCGACCTCGGCGACGGCCACGAAGCTGCGGTCGTGGGCGGGCCCCGCCTCCGAGTCGATCCGGTACGCGACGACCTCCGCCTTCCGGGCGAGCCGCTCCTGGAGCAGGGACTTGAAGTCGATCGGATGCTCCAGCGCCTCGTCGATCTCCCGCTCGAACGAGCGCACGACCCCGGCCGACGTGCGCTCGAGCCCGAAGGCCGAGTAGGACGCGCCGATGATCGCCTCGCACACCGAGGCCAGGACGCGCTCCGACTCGACCAGCATCGCGGCGCTGCGGCCGGTCCCCTCCGGGGCCGCCTGCCGCAACAGGTCAGGGACCCCGATCCCGCGGGCGACGCGCGCGCAGGACGCGCCGCTGACGGCCTGGGCCCGCACCTTGGTCAGGCGCCCCGCGCCGTAGCGCTCGAAGCGCGGAAACAGATGGTCGGAGACGGCGAGGCTCAGGACCACGTCCCCGAGGAATGCCAGGCGCTCGTACGACTCGGCCCGGTGGTCGACCCAGGAGGCGTGGGTGAGAGCCTGAGCCCGAAGCTCGTCCGGAAGCTCATCGAGCAGTTCGGCGAGCGTCTCAGCCTGTGATCTCCGCGGCATGGGCGGCGACGAAGTCCGCGGCCTGGCCGACCGTCAGGATCCTGGCCGCCTCCTGGTCGGGGATCCGGATCCCGTAACTGTCCTCGAGCTCGACGACCAGCTCGACGAGGTCGAGCGAGTCGGCCTCCAGGTCCTCCTTGAAGCGGGTCCCGTCCTGGATGCGGTCGGGCTCCACCTCCAGCTCGGTGGACAGGTGATCGCGTATTCGCTCTAGGACCTCTTCCCGGGTCATTGGGCCGGGGCGACGCTAGCAGCGGGCACGGACCTCAATGCCCCGGCCTCCTCGAGCGCGTCGCGGGTCCCCTCGACCATGCGTTCGTCGACGGCGCGTCTCGCCAGCCGGACGGCGCTGGCGATCCCGTCGGGCCCGAAGCTGCCGTGCGCCACGACGACCGGCTTGCGCAGGCCGAGCAGGATCGCGCCCCCCACTCTCTCCGGGTCGAGCTGGTCGCGCAGGCGGCCGAGCTTGCGGCGGATCAGCAGCCCGCCGACGCTCGATACCGGTCCCGACCTGATGGCCGCCCGAATGGCGGAGCCGATCGTCCGCGAGGTGCCCTCGGCGACCTTGAGCGCGACATTGCCGGTGAAGCCGTCCGACACGATCACGTCCACCGCGGCCGCCGGCAGGTCGAAGCCCTCCACGTTGCCGGCGAAGTTGAGCGGGCCGTCCGCGAGGCGCGCGTGGGCCTCCAGCAGCGTGGACGTGCCCTTGCCCTGCTCCTCGCCCACGCTCAGCAGGCCGACGCGCGGGCGCCTCACGCCGTGCACGGCCTCCATGAAGCAGGCGCCCATGTACGCGAACTGGACGAGGTGCTCACTACGCACCTCGACGTTGGCCCCGCAGTCGAGCAGCAGGACGGGACCGGCGGGCACGGGCAACGACACCGCGAGCGCGGGGCGGTAGACGCCGCGGATCCGCTTGATGTGCAAGGTCGCCGCGGCGAGCGTCGGCCCGGTGCTGCCGGCGGAGACCAGCGCGTCCGCGCGCCCCTCGCCCACCGCCCCGGCGGCCTGGACGATCGAGGCGTCGGGGTGCCGCCTCACCGCCCGCGTGGGCTCGACTCCACCAGCGGCCGCGACCGGAGCGTCCACCACCTCGGCGAGCGGTCCCGCGCCGGCGAGCTCACGGGCGGGCCCGAACACAAGCGCGGGCAGCCTGGCCAGGCGGACACCCTCGGCGACGCTCGCCGGGCCGCGGTCCGCGCCGTTGGCATCGACCGCGATCACGGAGAGGACTAGGAGTCTTCTGTCTCCGGCCCGCCCTGCTCCTGCACGATCACCTCGCGTCCCGCGTACGTGCCACATACGGAGCAGACGCGGTGGGGGAGCTTCGGCGAGTGACAGCGGGGGCAGGAGTGGAGCCCCGGCGGCGAGATCTTGTGCTGGGAGCGCCGCTTGTGGGTGCGCGAGTGAGACTGCCTTTGCTTCGGGACGGCCATCGAAGGCGCCAGTCTAGCCGCCGGCCTAGTCGAGCCGAAGCTCGCGAAGAGCCGCCCAGCGCGGGTCCGGCTCGCTCTCGTGCCCGTGCTCGGGCGCGACGTTCAGGTTCTCGCCGCAGACCGCACAGAGCCCGAGGCAGTCCTCCCGGCAGACGATCTGCGCGGGCAGCGCGAGCAGCAGGGCGTCCCGCGTCCATGCGCGCAGGTCGAGCTCCTGCTCGTCGAGATAGGGGGAGCTGAGCTCATCGCCGCCACCGGGCTGATCGACCTCGCGCGCGTCGATCACCAGCGCATGCCGCGCGGGCTCGAGGCAGCGCATGCAGGGTCCCTCGAGGCCCGCGGCGTACCGCAGTCGGAGCGAGTAACCCGAGGCGGTGCGTGAGATGTCCAGCTCGGACCCGACGAATCCCTGCTCGACCCCGTACTGCTGCCCGCCGAAGCGCAGTGGCTCCACGTTTACATCGAGCTCGACGCGCAGTGCCTCACCGGACGAGAGCCCGAGCCTTCCGAGATCGAAGCTGTCGGTCCGGCGGCTCACCGTCCCGAGACTAGCCCGCCGAGACGAGCTCCGTCCTAGGAGCGCTCGATCAGCTCGACGCGGTAGCCATCGGGATCCTGCACGAAGCAGATCCGCGGCCCCTCGGTGCGCCCACCCGGCCGGTAGGGCGGCTTCTCCGGATCGATCCCGTCGGCGGCCAGCCCCTCCAGCGTGTCGTCGAGACCGTCCACGGCGATCGCGATGTGGTTGTAGCCGGTCCCGAGCTCGTACGAGTCCACGCCGTGGTTGTAGGTCAGCTCGAGCCGCGGGTCGTCGCCCGGCAGGCCCATGAACACGTTCGTCGCCTCGTCGCCGATCGGCATCCGGGCCCGCTCCTCGAAGCCGAGCTTCTCGTAGAAGGCGACCGATCGGTCGATGTCGCCGATCCGGTAGCAGGTGTGGAGGTACGCGCTCAGCCGACCTCGGCCTCTTCGCGCCCGGCAAGCCGGTCGCGCCCGCGCCGGACCGCGGCGCTGAACTTCTCGAGGTTCACCTCGAGCGTGTTCAGGATCTCGTCGGCGTAGTCCTCGGCCCCCAGCCGGATCTCGCGCTCGCGAGTCCGGGCCTCCTCGACGATCTCCTCCGCCTGACGCTCGGCCTGCTTCACGACCTCTTCCTCGGAGATCAGCCGGTCCTGCTCCTCGCGCGCCTCCTTGACGATCCGCTCGGCCTCGCGCTTCGCCTCGGCCAGCATCTCCTGACGTTCCTTGACGATCCAGCGCGCCTGCTTGATCTCCTCCGGGATCGTCGCGCGCATCTGGTCGAGGATGTCGTAGACCTCCTCCTTGTCCACGCGCACCTGATCGGTCAGCGGCACCGGCTTGGCGTTGTGAATCGTGTCGTCGAGCTTGTCGATCAGGACCAGGACGTCCATGAGTTACCTCCGCGTGAGGTCCGGGTCCGCGTTATGGCGAAAACCCTTCGACATCACGTCTGCGGTTGCATGTTCGCTAACGCTTCAGCTCTTCCTCCAACCGGACGGCCACCCGGTCGGGCACGAGGCCGCCGATGTCGCCCCCGAACATGGCGAGCTCCTTGATGCCGCTCGAGCTCAGGAAGCTGAACTGGGGAGCGGCCATCAGGTAGATGCTCTCGATCTCGGGTGCCATCTTGCGGTTGAGCTGGTTCATCTCGAACTCGTACTCGAAGTCCGAAATCGCCCGCAATCCCTTGACGATGGCCGTCGCGCCGTTCTCGCGGGCGAAATCGACGAGCAACGTATCAAAGGGTTTTACCTGCACATTGCCAAGTTCCGCGACCTCGGCCTCGATGAAGCCGACCCTGTCGTCCGCGCTGAAGAGCGTCGCCTGCTTCCGCACCGGCATGTTCACCACGCCGACGATGACGTTGTCGAACACCGCGGAGGTGCGGCCGATGATGTCCAGGTGCCCGTATGTGACCGGGTCGTACGACCCCGGACAGACGGCGATCCCGCCGTTGCGTTCAGGCACGGCGGTGGAGCGCAATCCGGGTGTCGCCGTAGGTGCGCTCGGTGACGAGCGGCAGCTCGAGCTCGAGGGGCTTGCGCTTGTCGGACTCGGTCACGATGCGGGCGTCTTGGCTCAGGAGAGGCGGAAGCCGTTCCGAGAGCGAATCCCCCAGGCGGCCAGGGGAATCATATGGCGGGTCGACGAAGACGAGGTCGAACGTGCCGCCCGTGCCGGCCGCCAGGAAGCGCACGACGTCCTGGCGCCGGACCTCGGCAGCGCTGTCGACGGCCTCCAGGTTGCGCCTGATGGCGGCCACCGCCGCTCGATCGCTGTCCACGAAGAGAGCGCGCGCGGCCCCGCGCGAGAGCGCCTCGATCCCAAGCGCGCCGGAGCCGGCGTAGAGGTCCAGCACGCGCGCGCCGGAGACGTCTCCCAGCATCGAGAAGAGCGCCTCGCGCACGCGGTCGGCGGTGGGCCGCGTGCGCTTCCCGCGGGGCGCCTGCAGCCGTCGTCCCTTGAACGCCCCGGCGACGACCCTCACGCGGGGATCGGCTCGAGCGCCGGACCGAAGCGCGCCGCGACGGCTTCGCGCAGCAGCGCCTGCTCGGGCCCGGCCAGCTGCGGATCGGCGTCGAGCAGCTCGTCCGCGCGGGCGCGGGCCCGCTCCAGGAGCTCCGCGTCGTCGGGCAGCCGCGCCACGCGGAACTCCGGCAGCCCGTGCTGGCGGGTGCCGAGCACCTCACCGGCCCCGCGCAGGCGCAAGTCGAACTCGGCGAGTCGGAACCCGTCCGCCTCGCGCGCGATCGCCTCGAGGCGCGGCAGCCCGGGATCCCCGAACAGGATGCACAGGGAGCTGTGCTCCCCGCGCCCCACGCGGCCCCGGAGCTGGTGCAGCTGCGAGAGGCCGTAGCGCTCGGCTGCCTCGATCAGCATCACCGTGGCGTTGGGCACGTCGATGCCCACCTCCACCACGCTGGTGGCGACGAGGACGTCAGCCGCGCCGTCGGCGAAGGCCTTCATGGCGGCCTGCTTGGCCGCACTGGGCATCTGGCCGTGGATCAGCTCGACGCGCTGGCCCTCGAACTCGCCGCCGCGGAGGCGCTCGTACTCGGCCGTCGCCGCCTTCGCCTGGAGCGCCTCGGATTCGTCGACCAGCGGGCAGACGACGAAGCACTGGCGGCCCTTGCCGATCTCCTCGCGAATGCGCGCATAGGCACGGCGCCGGGCGCGCTCCCCGTCCACCACGTGCGTCTCGACCGGTTGTCGCCCGGCCGGCAGCTCGCGCAGCACGGTCGCGTCGAGATCGCCGTACGCCGTGAGCGACAGCGTCCGCGGGATCGGGGTGGCCGTCATGTGCAGGGCGTGCGGGACGTGGCCCGGTGGCGCCTTGCGGTCGAGCGCCGCCCGCTGGCGGACGCCGAAGCGGTGCTGCTCGTCGACGACGACGAGCGCGAGCGACCGGAGCTCGACCACGTCCTCGATCAGGGCGTGGGTGCCGACGACGATGCCGAGCTCGCCGGATTGGAGTCGCCCGAGGAGGTCGCGTCGGCGAGCGGCGGAGGTGGAGCCGGTCAGGAGCTCGATCGGCACGAGGCCCCCGAGCAAGCGGTCGAGCGTCAGCTGGTGCTGTTCGGCGAGCGTCTCCGTGGGAGCCATCAACGCGGCCTGCCGGCCGTTCTCCACCGCCCGCAGCATGGCGTGCAGGGCGACCACGGTCTTGCCGGAGCCGACCTCCCCCATCAGGAGGCGCTGCATCGGCCGCTCGGACGCCAGGTCGGCGTCGATCGCCGCGAACGCGCGCTGCTGGTCTCCCGTCGGCTCGAACGGGAGCGCTTCCAGCCAGGGGGCGACGAGCTCGCCCCGCGGCTCCAGTCGCGTGGCCCGCAGCTGCTCGCGACGGGCGCGCCGCCTGCCCGCGACCGCCAGCTGAAGCAGAAGGAGCTCCTCGAAGGCCAACCGGCGGCGTCCGCCGGACGCTTCCTCCTCGTCGTCGGGAAAGTGCACGCCGGCAAGGGCCGCGTGGCGATCCGGCAGCCGCTCGGCGGCGCGCAGTCGCGAGGGAAGCGGCTCGACCGCGTGGCGCATGCGACCGAAGGCGTCCCAGACGAGCTTTCGCAGCCTCGCGGCGCTGATCCCCTCGCTGGCCGGGTACATCGGCACCCTGCCGACCGCCGGCGCCGCCAGGTCGCCGTCCAGGAGCTCGTGCTCCTTGACCCAGAACTGGTTGCGGTCCCTGCGCTGGCCGTAGAGCAGCACCTCGCTCCCCTCGGTCAGCTGGCGGGCCACCCACGGCTGGTTGAACCAGACGGCCAGCATGGGACCCGTCTGGTCGGCGACACGCGCCTCGACACGCTTCTGCCGGCGGTTGCGCATCGGGCGCACGGCGACCTTGCGGACCACGACCGCGACCGCCGCTTCGTCCCCGGGCGCCAGGCTCGCGATCGGGCGGGCGTCCCGCTCCCGGTGCTCGCGCGGCAGGTGCTCCACGAGGTCGCCGTAACTTTCGATCCCGAGTGCCTCGAGTGCCTTGCCGGGGGGCCCCTTCAGGCTGAGGGGCTCCGCGAGCAGGCTGGGCCGCGGCAGCGAGCGCAGCGGCGCGGCGCGCGCCGCCTCCTCGGTCAGCTCGTCGGTTCCGGCGAAGGTGCGTATGGCTCGGTGATAGACGCTGGGGCGGACGTCAGGCGGGCGCTCGGGCCCTATTCGCCGCAGAGGAGCCACCACCAGGCCGGCTGGCCCCCTTCGTGGTACTCCAGCTCCACGCCCTCGGGCAGCGCCTGCTCGACGCGCTCGCGCGGCAGCGGCCGGCCCGCGCCCGCGATGCAGGTCACGAGCTCGGCGCCCTGGGTCACCCGCTCGAGGGTCTTCGCCAGGGTCTCTCCGGGGTCGCCGAAGGCGACCAGCTCAGCGTCGATGTATCCGACGGCCTCCCCCTGCTTGAAGCGGCCCTGGGTGTCGTCACGCGCCGCCGGCGCGACGCCGCCGCTGCGCACTGACCGCGCGGCGTCCGCGACCGCGCGCGCGTTCTCGGCCACCAGCAGCGAGTCGTCGAAGGCGAGCATCGCCGCCAGGCCCTGCTGCGGCGAGGTCGTGGGCACGACTCGGGCAGGCCGCTCGGACAGCTCAGCCGCGCGCTCCGCGGCGAGAATGACGTTCGGGCTGTTCGGGAGGACGAGGACCTCGTCCCCGGCGGCGCCGTGGATGCCGGCCAGCAGCTCGTAGGTTGACGGGTTGAGCGTGGCGCCGCCGTCCACGACGAGCACGCCGAGGTCCGCGTACAGGCGCTTCAGCCCGTCGCCGCTCGCCACGGCGACGGCGCCGCAGGCGGCCGGCTCGCGCGCGGACAGCCGCGCGCTCCGCTCGGCGGTCTGCTCGCGCATGTCGGCGACGTCGAAGCGCGACACGTCGCCGACCGCCTCGAACAGCGCGACGGCGTCCTCGGGCTCGTCGGTGTGCACGTGTACACGCAGCGTCTGCTCGTCGCCCACCACGAGGACGGAGTCGCCGAGCTCCTCGAGCCGCGGCACGAACGAGCCCGAGTCCAGGTCCTGCCCGGTCACCGCGAAGTTGGTGCAGTAGCGGTAGCGCGACGACTCGTGCTCGGGCAGGTGCAGCGAGCCGACGGGCACGCCCTGGTGGTCGAGGTCGGTGCGGTCGGCGCCGCGAAGCGCCGCCAGGCAACCGGCAACTATGACGGTGAGCCCGTAGGCACCCGCGTCGACGACCCCCGCCTCGCGCAGTACGGCCAGCTGCTCGGGGCCGCGCTCGACCGCCTCCTTGGCGGCCGCCAGCGCGTTCTGGAGCACCTCGGCGAGCAGGGCGTCCTGTTCGTCGGGGGTGGAGTCGGCGCCGAGTCGCCGGGTGTTCATGTGCGCCAGGTCATGGGCCACACGGCTCGACATCGCCCGCACCGCGGAGAGCATCGTGCCCTCGGCCGGATCGCGCACGGACGCGTACGCGGCGTCGGCCGCGCGCGCGAACGCCGCCGAGACGAGCACAGGGTCCACGAGCTCGCCTGGCCTCGAGGCCAGCTCCTCGGCCGCGCCGCGCACGATCTGCGACAGGATCACCCCGCTGTTCCCACGGGCTCCGAGGAGAGCGGCGCGGGCGACCGCGCTGACCAGCTCGTCCCGCCCGATCGCGTCGATCGGCTGGCCGTTCATGCGGTCCAGCTCATCCAGCACGGCACGCATGGTCATGGCCATGTTGTCGCCTGTGTCGCCGTCGGCGACGGGGAACACGTTGAGGTCGTTCACCTCCTGGCGCCGGCGCTCCATCTCGTCGAGCGCGGTGGCGACGACCCTGCGGAACCGTACGAGGCTCTCGTCGGGCACCAGTGGCTTTCTACTCCTTTTGCGAGGAAGACCGGGCGCGCCTCTGGGCGCTAGGCGGCCTTCATGACCTTGCCGGCCTTGAGACAGCGGGTGCACACATACTCGCGCCGCGGCGCCCCGCCGACGTCGATGCGGACCTTCTGGAGGTTGGGGTTGAAGCGCCGCTTGGTGGCGACCATCGAGTGGCTGCGACTGTGGCCGAAAGCCGGGCCCTTGCCGCACACGTAGCAGACCTTTGGCACGGGGCGGAAGGCTAGCAACGCCTCACGGCGCCAGCTCGCGGCGAAGCTCCGCCATGCGGAGCACCGCGCGCGCCGAGTCCTCCCCCTGGTGGCGCTTGTCGCCACCGGCGCGGGCCAGGGCCTGCTCCATCGTGTCGCACGTGATCACGCCGAAGGCACAGGGCACGCCGGTGTCGAGGCTCACGCGGGAGATGCCGCGCGCCGCCTCGGCGCAGACGTAGTCGTAGTGATCGGTCTCGCCGCGGATCACGGCGCCGAGGCAGGCGACGCCGGCGTAGCGCCCCGTGCCGGCGCAGTAGCCGGCGGCCAGCGGAAGCTCGAAGGCGCCAGGCACTTCGTGGACGTCGCAGTCGGCCCCGGCTTCGGCGAACACGCCGCGCGCACCGTCGACCAGTCGATCGGCCAGCTCCGCGTAGAAGGTCGCCGCAGCGATCGCGAAGCGGTCAGCCACCCGGCCGCTCCACGCCGGGACGTCGCGTCCCCGGACGGTGGCCCTCGCCGTAGAGGTCGGTGTCGGCTCCGGGGCCTCTGCCCCGCTCGCGATCGTGGCGACGCTCCTCGTGGATCATCTCCTCGTCGAGCGCCAGTCCCTGGTGGTGGAGCAGGTGCCCGAGCCGCTCGCGCTTCGCCTCGAGATACGCGCGATTGTGCTCGTTCGCCGGATGCGCGATCGGCACCTGGTCGGTGACGCGCAGCCCATACCCCTCGAGTCCCACGATCTTCTTGGGGTTGTTCGTCAGCAGCCGGATCGAGGTGAGCCCCAGGTCGACCAGTATCTGGGCCCCGATCCCGTAGTCGCGCAGGTCGGCCGGGAGGCCGAGCTCGATGTTGGCGTCGACCGTGTCCAGGCCCTCCTCCTGGAGCCGGTAGGCGCGCAGCTTGTTCAGCAGCCCGATGCCGCGGCCCTCCTGCGCCAGGTACAGGAGCACCCCGCGTCCCTCCTCCTCGATGCGCAGGAGCGCGTCCTCGAGCTGCTGACCGCAGTCGCAGCGAAGCGAGTGGAAGACGTCACCCGTCAGGCACTCCGAGTGCACGCGCACCAGCACGTCGTCCTGTCCATCGACGTCGCCCTTGACCATCGCCACGTGGTGCTTCTCGTCGACGAGCGAGCGGAAGCCGATGACCGTGAAGTCGCCGAACTTGGTGGGCATGCGCGCCTGGGCCACGCGCTCTACGAGCTTGTCGTGCATGCGCCGGTAGGCGATCAGGTCGGCGACCGTGATCATCTTCAGGCCGTGCTCGGTGCAGTAGCGCTCCAGGTCGGGCACGCGCGCCATGGTGCCGTCGTCGTTCATGACCTCGCAGATGACGCCGGCGGGATAGAGCCCGGCCAGCCGCGCAAGGTCGACCGCCGCCTCCGTCTGGCCCGTCCGCTCGAGCACACCCCCGGCCTTCGCCTTCAGCGGGAAGATGTGCCCCGGCTGGACCAGGTCCGCGGGCCTCGCGCGCGGGTCGATGGCCACCTGGATGGTCTGCGCCCGGTCGTGCGCCGAGATGCCGGTCGTGATCCCCTCGCGCGCCTCGATCGAGACCGTGAAGGCGGTCTGGAAGGGGGACTCGTTCTTGGCCGCCATCAGGTCCAGGTCGAGCTCGTCGCAGCGCTCCGGAGTCAGCGCCAGGCAGACCAGGCCGCGGGCGTGCTTGGCCATGAAGTTGATCGCCTCGGGCGTGGCGAACTGGGCGGCGAGCGTCAGGTCGCCCTCGTTCTCGCGATCCTCCGCGTCGCAGACCACGACCATCTTGCCGGCGCGCACGTCCTCGAGCGCCTCCTCGACGGTGCTGAAGGGCGCCGACGTCACGCCGGCACCCGTCCGGCCACGAGCTTTTCGACGTACTTCGCGAAGACGTCCACCTCGATGTTCAGCGGGCGCCCGGGCTCGGCGGAGCCGAGCGTGGTCCGCGCGAGCGTCTCCGGGATCAGCGAGACGCTGAGGCCGTCGTCGTCGACGCCGGCCACGGTCAGCGAGACGCCGTCGAGGGCGATCGAGCCCTTCTCGACGACGTAGGGCAGGAGCTCCGGGGGAGCGGCCACGCGCAGCGTGCGAGCGGAGCCTTCCTCCGTCACCGACTCCACGACGCCGGTCGCGTCCACGTGCCCCTGCACCACGTGGCCTCCCAGCCGATCGGAGGGCCGCAGCGGGAGCTCCAGGTTCACCCCGTCGCCCTCCGCGAGGGGCGCGAGCGACGAGCGTCGCAGCGTCTCCGCGATCACGTCAGCGGCGAAGCTGTCGGAGTCGGCCTCCACCGCCGTCAGGCAGACGCCGTTCACGGCGACGGAATCGCCCGGCTCGAGCTCGGCGGCCAGCCGCGCGGCGACTCGCAGGCGAACGCCGCCGTCCGCGGGCTCGACGGCGCGGACGCTGCCCCGCTCCTGGACGAGGCCAGTGAACATCACCACTCCCTGAAGCGCGCGCTCACCAGCACGTCGTCCTCGATCCGGTCCACCTCGACGGCGTCGGCGTGGAGCGCGCTCGCCACGTCCTGCATGCCGAGGCCCTCGATAGGGCTGCGGGCCTCACGGCCGCCGGCCAGAAGCGGCGCCACGAACACGCGGGCCTCGTCTATCTCGCCCGCCTCCAGGAACGCGCCGGCGAGGCGCGGACCGCCCTCGAGGAGCAGCGACTGCACGTCCCGGGAGCCAAGCTCGTCGAGCGCATGGACGACCCGAGCGGACTCGTTGGGGCCGCTCGTCACGATCACGTCGGCGCCGGCTGCCTCGAGCGCCTGGAGGGCGGTCCGGTTGGCCGCTCGCGAGCAGATCACCGTCAGCGGTACGTCCCGCGCGCCGCGGACGAGCTGCGAATCGAGCGGCAGCCGCGCCTCCGAGTCGAACACCACCCGCATCGGCTGACGCGGCACGCCCTCGACGCGCGCCGTGAGCAGTGGGTCGTCGGCCAGGGCCGTTCCGATGCCGACCGCCACGGCATCGGACTCGGCGCGCCAGCGATGGGCACGCGCCCGGCTGGCGTCCCCCGAGATCCACTTCGAGTCGCCGGTGCGGGTCGCGACCTTGCCGTCGAGGGTCATGGCGCTCTTCAGAACCACCAGCGGACGGCCCGTTCGCGCGTGCTTGCGAAAGGGCTGGTTGAGGAGGCGGGCCTCCCGCGCCGGCCCGCCGTCGCAGATGTCGACCGCGAGGCCCTCGTCCCGCAGGATGCCGGGCCCGCGGCCCGACGCCTTGTCCGTCGGGTCGTCCGACGCGATCACGACGCGAGCGATCCCGGCGTCCACGATGGCGGCCGTGCACGGCGGGGTCCGCCCCTCATGGCAGCAGGGCTCGAGCGATACGTAGAGCGTTCCGCCGGCGGGGTCCGACTCGCACGCGGCGAGCGCCTCGCGCTCCGCGTGCGGGTAGCCCGGGCCGGCGTGAAAGCCCTCCCCGATGCGCCGCTCCTCCTTGACGACGACGGCGCCCACGAGCGGATTCGGGCTGACGCATCCACGGGCGTGCGCGGCGAGCTCGATGGTCCTGTGGAGGTGCCGCTCGTCGAGTTCGCTGGCCGCTGCATGAGCCATTCAAGCCCTCCAGTCGCCCGGATTGACTCGCGAGTCAACCTTACCAGGGGCCGGTCGAGCGGCCGCTAATACGCTGCGCCGCCGATGCGACGCCTGCGTTCCTTCGTCCGGCCCCGCCACCTGCTGCTGCTCGCCATCCTCGCGTCGGGCTTCTTCCTGCGGATCTGGAACAACCACTACGGGCTGCCCTTCGTCTGGAGCCTCGACGAAGGCAACCACTTCACGAGCCGCGCGGTCGGGATGTTCCACTCGGGCCTGAACCCCGGCTACTACCAGAACCCGGCCGCGTACACGTACCTCGTCTACGGGCTGCTGAGGGCGATCTACGGACCGCTCGGGCTGCAGCTGCGCTTCGGGAACGTGACGCAGCAGTTCTCCTCCGACCCGACCGGCATCTGGGGCATCGCGCGGACGCTCGCCGCGGTGCTGTGCACGGCGGGCGTGGCAGCCGTGTACCTGGCGGCCCGCCGCCTGTGGGGCTCCCGCGAGGGGCTGGTGGCCGCCGCGATCCTCGCCTTCGCCTTCCTGCCGGTCGCCTACTCGCGCGTGGCCGTGACAGACGTGGGCGCCCTGGCCGGAGTCGCCCTGGCGCTGTGGGGAGCGGTACGGGCGTCCGAGGACGGGCGGCTGCGCTGGTACCTGCTCGCCGGAGCCGCCGGCGGGCTCGCGCTTGCCTTCAAGTACACGGCAGGGCTGGTGCTGCTCCCGCTCGGCATCGCCGCGGCGGCGCGGCTGCGCCACGACCGCCTGCGAGCGCCGCTGTTCCTGGTCGCCGGCGGGCTGGCGGCAGCCGCTGTGTTCGTCCTCCTCAACCCGTACGTCTTCACCTCGTTCGACGCCTTCTGGCACGACCTGCACAGCCAGGCCGACGTTGCCGCCAACCAGCCCAAGGCGGGTCAGGACCGAGGCGGCTTCCTCTACTACCTCGACAGCCTCGGCTGGGGCCTCGGCTGGGCGGGCGCCGCGGCCGCGCTGGCGGGCGCCGTGCTGGAGCTCAGGCGCAGGCCCGCGCGCGGGCTGATCCTGATTGCGCTCCCGCTCGCGCTGTTCCTCTACCTCAGCCTGCAGTCGCGCTACTTCGGGCGCTGGCTCCTGCCCGCCTATCCCGTCCTGGCGATGCTGGCGGCCGTGGCGCTCGTTCGCTGCGCCGCGCTCCTGCGCCGGCCGGTCGTGGCCGCCGCCGCGCTCGTGGCCCTGAGCGCCCTGGTGCTCGCCCAGCCGCTTGCGGCGGACATTCGGAGCGGCCTCGTGCTCGGTCGCGACGACACGCGGGAGCAGGTGCGCGGCTATCTCGCGCGGCGCCTACCGCCCGAGCTGCGGGCCTCCTTCGAGCCGGCGGTCCCCGGACGCTACTTCGGCGTCGCGCCCGACGGTCGCGACCCCCCCTGGTTGCGGCGCTGCCCGCCGCCCGCACGCTCGTCGGAGCGGGGCTGGTCGTACCCGGGACCGGCGGGAAGCCGGGTCTGTGGCCGCTTCAAGCCGGGCCAGTTCTCCCGGCCCGACGGGGGAGTGCGGGCATCGGCCTACCACCAGGTGCTTGGCCCGGCGACGATCGACGACTATCGCTTCTACGGCTACTGCGTCGTGGTGACCTTCGGGCTGGTCCGCGACCGCGTGCTGGAAACGGGCTCGGGGCCCGTCCGCGGTTACTACCGCCGGTTGAAGGGCGAGTCGCGAGTGCTTGCTCGGTTCAGCCCCTACCGCGCAGGAGCGAAGCCCGTGTCCTTCAGCTTCGACCTCTCCTATAACTACTATCCGACGGCCTACGAGCGCCCCGGGCCGGCGGCCACGGTCTACCGGCTGCGCCGCTGCCGCCAGGCGTACGGCGCTCCTGTCATCCAGGTTCCGCGCGCGCGCGAGCTGCCGCCCCATCCGCCGCCCAAGAGCGGCTAGCCGGGCTCAGCCGCCGAGCTGGCGGAGCGACAAGTGGCCGAAGAATCCGTTGCGACTGCCGTGCGGCGGCCCGATCCACTGCGTGGCGTACTTGCCGAACATCAGCGCCCTCGCCGGCCACCAGGCACCGACCCGACTCGGACCGCCGTTGCAGTGTCCGCTGGAGTAGCCCGCGCGGCCGATGTACATGTACGCGTCGACCTTGGCCTTGTGGGTGTCGGCGGTCGGCGCCGGGCCCAGGCCTCGCATGAGCGGATGGCACCAGACGTTGACCACGCGCCAGTCGTGACGTCCGCGATAGTTGCGGAAGTGCACCGGGCCGCGGCCGTTGTTGGAGGTCGAGATGATGAAGTGCTTGCCGCCGACCAGGCGCGAGATCTTCCGGCCGTGGCGGATGTTGCGCGAAGTCCAGTCGTAGTGGGTCACGTTCAGCATGAAGCCGCGCACCCGGCGGATGCCGATGTAGCGGAGCTGCCGGGCCGTGTGGCGGGCGGAGTCCCAGTCCGAGGCTCCGGCCTCCAGGTAGACGGTCGCGTTCGGGAGCCTCGAGAAGAGCTTCACCCCGTAGCGCAGGGTCCGCAGGCGCGCCTTGCGACGGCTGCGGGCCAGGCAGTGGACCGTGCCGAGCGAGTCCGGCTCGAAGGCGATCACTACGCGGTGGCTGCCGACCCCGCGAGCGAAGCGGCGGTACCACCCGCGCTGGCGGGCATCCTCGCGCCGACCACCGGCCCGGTAGTGCGGATTGCAGGCGCGGCCCTGGTGGCGCATGACGGCCATGAGGGGGACGGCGCCCGGCTGGGTGCAGTCGACGTGCGCGAGGTACTCCCGGATCGTCGAGACGAGCTTCGGCCCATGCCGCGTCCACTTGCCGAACCACCTGAACTTCGGCCGTGTGGCGAGCTTCTCGACCAACGAGGCGTCATAGGTCTTCCCCTGGCGCTGTAGGCGCTTCCACTGGTGCCAGGCGGGCTCGTCGGGATCGACGAAGAAGGTCAGGCCGTTCAGGGGGTTCGGCGCGCCGCGCGCGGCGCCGCGCGGGTCGACCCCGGCAGGCTGCGTGGCGCTGCGGCAGTTGCCACCGGTCGGCAGCGGCGGCACCGGCGGGGGCGTGGGGGTCGGCGTGGGGACCGGCAGGGGTGGCGGGTCCACCGGGAGGGGCGGAAGCTGCTGCCCATCCTCTCCGTGCCTCGCCTGCGCGGACGTGGCACCGAGCGCCGTCAGGACGACGACGGCGAGAACGGCAGCCAGTCGGGCGAGGGTTAGGGCGGCATACCTCATGCCTGTCCCATCGGCCGCGTCCGGGGTAGTCCCTGATGCGGCGTTTCAAGACCTGGACGTTCGTCCAGGAAGCCAGCGCGAGGCAGGCGCCTCGCAGCGGAGCGTCAGCCCGCCAGCGGCTCCTTCATCGACTCCGTCTCGGGAGCCTCGATATAGGGCTGCTGCTCGTCCTGCTTCTCCTCCTCGTGGTAGGCCGACTCGGCGTTGACCTCCCAGATGTCGTGCTCGGCCCCATCGACGAGGTTGTCGATGGCCCGCATGGCGCTGAGCATGGAGTGGTCGGAGTTGTTGTAGCGGTGCAGCCCGTTGCGCCCGACCTGGATGAAGTTGTCCAGGCCGTCTAGCCACGAGCGGATGGCGTGCACGCGCTCGGCGTAGTCGGCGTCGTACATCGGGTAGGCCTTCGGCACCCGCTCGACGAAGCCGAACTCGAGCTGGTCGCGACGCGCCAGGCCCAGCTGCTCGAGCTCCTGCATCCCGAGCTGGACCAGATCGTCGTCGTCCGACTCCCATAGCCGGTCGCCGGCGAAGCAGAAGAACTCGAGCCCCACGCATGCCTTCTTCGGGTCGGGCACCATCCAGGGGCTCCAGGAGCGGAAGTTCTGGATCCTGCCCACGTTCACGCTCGGCTCGTGGATGTAGATCCAGTTGTCGGGGAACAGGTCCTCGCCGTCGAGCACCAGGGCGACCGTCAGGAAGTCCCGGTAGCGCAGGCCCTTGGCCGAGGCGATCACCTCCGGCCTCGGCTGCGGCTCGGCCATCCCGACGGTGTTGCGCAGAGGGAGAGAGGAGACGACGGCGGCGGTCTCGATGACCTCGTCGCCGACGTGCACCCGCGTGCACCTGTTGCCCTCGAACTCGAGCCTCGTGACCTTCGAGTTCAGGCGCACCTCGCCGCCGAGGCGGCGGATGTCGTCGGTCATGGTCTCCCACATCTGGCCGGGGCCGAAGCGCGGGTAGTTGAACTTGGAGATCAGTGACTTGATCTCGCCGCGGTTGCCGAAGAAAGCCGCCTTGGCCGCAGAGAAGAAGGACAGCCCCTTGATCCGCTGGGCGGCCCACTCCGCGCGGATCTCCGAGGTCGGCACGCCCCAGACCTTCTCCGTGTACGACTTGAAGAAGAGATTGAAGAGGCGCTTTCCGAAGCGGTTCGAGACCCACTCCTCGAAGGTGTCCTCGCTCCCCTTCGGCTTGATCTGCGCCCAGAGGTAGGACAAGAACGCGCGCGTCAGCTCCACCGGGCCGAGCTTCTTGATCACGTCGGGGCCGCGCAGCGGGTAATCGAGGAACTTCCCGTTCCAGTAGATGCGCGACATGCGCGGGCGCTCGAGGAAGTCCTCACGCATGATCTCGTGCCAGAGCGCGTCGACCTCGGTCGCCTTCGTGAAGAAGCGGTGGCCGCCGAGGTCGAAGCGGTAGCCGTCGCGCACCGCCGTCTTGGCGATGCCGCCCACCTGGTCCTCGGCCTCCAGGACGATCGCGGGCAGCCCTCTCTTCGCCAGCAGGTAGCCGGCCGTCAGGCCGGCGGGGCCCCCGCCGACGATCACCGTCGGCTTCTCGAGCATCTCCGGCCGGGCCAGCTCTTCGGGCGCCGGCCTGGTGGGCGGCGCTTCGGGCGCGTTCGCTCGCGCGGGAAGGGGGTTTGCTCCGTCGTCGGTCGTCATCTCTGCTCTATCGGGCCTCGGCCTTCACGTAGAGCACTCCGCGTATCCCGATCCTCGTCGCCCTTCGATAGAAGGGCGGGACGGCGCCGATGCGCCGGAAGCGCCTGTCTCTCGCGAGCGTGTATCCCCACTGGGCGGAGCGGCGCCTGACGAGCTGGGTCCAGGGCGCGTCCCAGTCATCGACCCTCTCCGTCACGGGATGCACGAGAAGTACCTTGTGCCCGGCGGGCAGCCTATCAAGCAGGGGATCGAGGTTTCGGGCGGGTGTGGCAGCCTCGAGCCGGTCCTGGGAGTCGGTCCAGTCCATCACCATGCGGTTCTGGGTGGGCCCGATCGGGGTCGCATAGCGCAGGCCGGTCCTGTGCCCCAGGTGCTCCAGGTGGTACCACAGGAGCGGCCCCTGCTCGGGCTGCATCGAGACGACCAGGTCGCCCGGGTGCAGCTGCGGCACCGCCGCCTCGCGCAGGTCGGAGGCGTTGCTCTTGTTCTTCAGCCCATAGGTCTTCGGCACCGCCCAGACGCCGAAGACGATCACGAGGGCGACGAGCCCAAGCGTGCCCGCCCGCGCCAGCCCCAGCGACGCCAGGATGAGGATCGGCCCCAGCGCCACCCCGAGGTAGCGCGTCGTCCAGGCGGGCGAGACCTGGGAGAAGAGCCAGGCCACCGCCAGGGTCGCCACGCAGAGCACGGTGGCCGCCACCAGCGCGCTGCGCTCCCGGTCCTGTACGCGGCGCCGCAGGAGCGCCACCAGTCCGGTTCCGCCGGCGAGCAGCAGCGCGACGCTGGGCGTTCCCCCCCCGAGCAGCGACTTGACGATCTGGATCGGAGCGCCGAAGCGAGGCGGGTTGAGCCAGGGGGCTCCCGTGTGCTGGACCTGGTGGATGAGCGTCGGCAGCCATGGGAGGTAGAGCAGGCCCGCCCCCCCGAAGCCCAGCGCGGCGTCCCGCACGAACGCGCGGCGGTCCTCCGAGATCCACCAGCACGGCACCAGCGCCACGAACGCGCCGGCCGCCACGAACAGGCCCCAGTTGTGCGTGTAGAGCATGAGCGCCAGCAGCACCATGAACGCCGGCAGGTAGCGCCGGCGGCGGAGGGCGAAGACGTGCAGGAAGGCGGTCGTCACCAGCAGGCTGAGCAGGAGCATGAGCGAGTACATGCGCGTCTCCTGCGCGTAGGCCGTCAGGAACGGGTTGACTGCGGCGAGCGCCGCCGCGATCAGGCCGGCGCGCCTGCCGAACAGGCTCCAGCCGCTCCACAGCGCGGCGGGCACGGTGAGCACGGCGATCGCCACGGACAGCCCCTGGGTCTCGGCGGGACCGCGGCCGATGACGTCCATCCAGACCGACAGCAGCATGTAGTAGAGCGGCGGCGAGCCGTCCACCCGCAGCACGTGCGGAATGTCGAACAGGGGCTGGGTGGCGATTCCTATCGAGAGGCCCTCGTCCATCCACAGCGAGCCGCCCAGTGCCCGTGTCCGCAGGACCACGGACACGACCAGGAGCGCCAACAGGAGCAGGGCGGGGATCGCCGCGCCCCGCGGAAGCGACCCGAGCCTGGGCAGGGGGGGAGTGCGCGACGCGACCGAGGCCATCCGGGGCAAGCCTAGTCAGAGACCCGGTGGCCGCGGAGCGGTCGGACTCGAGCGGTCGGCCGCGGGGCAGCGGCCGCGGTTGGGACGAGGCGGAACCGTCAGGAGCCGCCACTCCCTGTAGCGCAGGACCTGCCGGAAGCGATCGTCGGTCGGGCGCGTGACGAGCGGTCCATTCTGGATCGTCCGGGTCCTGAACAGGGCCCCGGGGGGCGGCGTCTCGAGCGTGCCGATCCTTACGCCCGGCAGGCCGAGCTCCCAGGCGAGCTCCTGTGTCTGGAACGGTCCGCTGAAGACTCCGATGCAGCCGAGCACGCGCTTGCGTCCCACGCGGTCGAGCAGTCCCTTGAGGTCCCGCCAAAGGTGGGCCTCGTAGCGAAGGCCCCGCCACACCGGCTCGGTGTTGTCTGCCTTCTCGACTATGAACGGCGTCGACGCCGCCACCCCCACCACGCAGATCGCGAGCGCGGTGGCCGGCCCGGCCTGCGGCCTGCCGAACCCGCGCGCGCTGAGTGCCGCCACGCCCTGGAGGGCCCGTACCACTCCGACGCCGCCGAGAACACAGACCACCGCGGTCGAGACGATCAGGTAGCGCTGGTTGCCGGCGAAGCCCGCCTCCGACATGGCGGCGACGACACAGAACCAGGCGAGGCCGCAGGCGGCGATCGCCAGCGTCACCCCCTCCCGCCGGTCGCGGAGCCAGTTCCTCAAGGCATAACCGGTGCCGATCACGGCCCCTGCCTTGACCGGCGCGATCACCACCTTCCAGAAGCGCTTGGCCAGCTCCAGCGCGGGGTGGTCGGCGAACGCCACGCTCCCGGCGTTCGGATTGTTCGCCCGCTCCCCGGCGCGGAACGGATTCCCCGAGCCCCACCACTCGGGGAGGAACCAGAGCGCGGGCACGAGCAGGCCGAGGATCACCATGCGCACCCGCAGGCGCGGCTCGCGAAACCAGAGCCAGAGGCCGTAGAGCCCCAGGAACGGCCATGCCTCGGGCCGCAGGAGGGCGCCCGCGAAACCCAGGTAGAAGGCGTGGTCGCGGCGTCCGTCACGGTGGCGCTCGAAGGCGAGCAGTGCCGCTGCCGCGAGCATGGCATCGGAGTTGCCGAGGACCGCATCGCGAACGAACTTGAAGCTCGAGAACAGGGCCAGCGCGGCGAACACGCCCGCGAGCTCCGCGTATCCGCGCGTGCCGACCAGCCGGCGTGCGACCCGGAACGCCATGAAGCACGCGAACAGGCCGCCCGCACGGGCCATCCAGAGCCAGAGGTAGGGCGCGGCCCCCTTGCCGAACAGCGAGAAGACCGTCGTGAACAGGATCGGCAGCGGCTTCCAGGACGGGCCGCCGGTGGTCACCAGGTCCAGGTGGGTTATCTCCCGGCCCCAGAGCACCCAGGCCCAGGGGTCGTACGTCGGGGTCGAGGGAAGGAGCAGCGTGACCGCCGCCAGCGCCAGGCACACCAGCCCCGCGGGCCACACCGGCCGGGGGCGCGGCGGTGGGCCGGAGGATTCGGCTACACCGCTGATCGAGCTGCCCGCGCGGCCCCGGAACGGCGGCAGCTCGCGCAGCCGGAAGAGCCTTAGCTGGGCTGCCGGGACCCGCACGGGTTTCGGGGCGCCGCCTAGGCCCTGCTCGCCTCGAGGCGCGCGGCGGCGCGCAGCCGCGCCCAGCCGCCGTACCTGACGACCAGCACCACCAGACCCACCACCGTGATCGGCACGAAGAGGACGAAGCGAAGGAGGAGCAGGTAGGAGACCGGGGCCGAGCCTGCGCCCCCGACCGCCTTCACGCCGAAGACCACGGCGGCGTCGAAGGTGCCGACGTAGCCCGGCGCGGCCGGCAGCATGGCGAACAGGTTCGTGAGGGCGACCAGGTACAGCGCGCCCATGCCGCTCAGGTCGTGAAGCTCAGTGGCCCGGGCGATCGACAGGTACACGCTCGCCTCGACGGCCCAGATCAGGAGCGACCCGAGCAGCAGTACCAGGCCGCTCCGCGAGAGCAGCGCCCGCGGGCCGCCCGCCAGTGGCCTGATGAACTCCCGGAAGCGGCCGAGCGCGCCGCGGCGACGCAGGACCTGCAGCGCGACGAGGGCGAGCGCCAACACCACCAGGACGACCCCGGCCGCAACCAGCGGGCGGTCGGACGGGAGCGTCGTATTGCGCAACACGCCGTAGACCACCGCCAGGAAGATCGCCCCCAGCGCCGCCGCGTCCAGGATCCGCTCGGCGACGACGGTTCCGAGCAGCGCGCGCTTGCCCGCGTCCGCACGCTTCGAGAGCAACACCACCCGCAGCATCTCGCCGGCGCGCGCCGGGAGGACGTTGTTGCCCATGTAGCCGACGGTGGTCAGCCCGTAGGCGTCCGTCCTGGAGACCTCCACGCCGGTCAGCTGCAGGATGCGGTGCCAGCGCTCACCGCGCAGCACCGTCGCGATCGCGTACAGCACCGCCGCTCCCACCAGCCAGGCGACGGCCCCGGCGCTCGAGGGCAGCTCGGGCGCGTCCTGCTTGGAGGCCCACCAGACGACGGCCGCCAGCGCGACCAGGGAGATCAGGGCTTGGATGAGGGCGAAGCGTCGATTCATCGCTCAGCGGCTCGGCGCGTTCCCCGCACCGGCCTCCGCGGGGGTACTACCCGAGGAGACCCGGAGCTCAACGGCCTTCCTGCAGGGCGACCGGCCGGTACCGCCCGGTCGGGGCCGCACGGTAGCAGGAGCATTCGGCAGATGCCGTGACTCCAGGACCTGCCGCAATGTCTCCTCAGCCGCCGCTATCCTGACGCCGCCCCGCCTCACCCGACCTCTTGCTTCGACTGCCAAGGACCATCGCACTAGCAGTTGCCCTCGGGGGCGCCGCGGCCCTGCCCGCGACCGCCGCGACGGGTGGCGGCGGCAGCGCGCCAGGCGCCACGACCCCTCCCCCGCCCCCGCCCAAGCTGGTGGTCGACCGGCCCACAAGAAGGGTGGTCATCCGCGAGGGCAACACGGGCCGTATGCTGCTCGGCGGCCGCTGGTACTTCCGCCAAGACGACGCCCGAACGGGGGAGTCGTCGCGCTTCTACAGACAGCGCTCGCTCAGCGGCTGGAGCGCGATCCGCGTGCCGCACAACTGGAACGCGCGAGACACGACTCTCGACCAGCAGTCGATCGGCTGGTACCGCAAGGAGTTCAGGCTGCCCCGGCTCGCGCGCAGGCTGCGCAAGCAGAAGCTCCTCTGGCGCATCCGCTTCGAGAGCGCCAACGCGCAGGCTAAGGTGTGGCTGAACGGCCGCCTGATCGGCAAGCACATCGGCGGCTACTTCCCCTTCGAGCTCGACCTGAAGGGCCTGCGCAGGCACCGCCGCAACCGCCTCGTGGTCAAGGTCTCCTCGGTGCGGTCGACCACCGACCTGACCCACTGGCGCTTCTTCGGCCAGGGCGGGTGGTGGAACTTCGGCGGGCTCCTGCGCGAGGTCTACGTCCGGCCAGTCGACCGCGTCGACATCGAAGACGTGAAGGCGCTGCCGCGGCTGCGCCGCGTGCGCGGGTCGGCGCGAGTGGGCGTCGAGCTCGCGCTGCGCAACGCCGGCCGCAAGGACCGGCGCGTGCAGGTCGCCGTGCGAATCGGCACGAAGGGGCGGCGGGCACAGCGGATCCAGTTCTCGCGCAAGGTCAACGCCCGTTCCCGCCGCGCCGTGCGTGTGCGCTTCAGGATCCGCAAGCCGTCGCTCTGGCGCCCGGGACGGCCGCGCCTCTACAGCCTCTTCGCCACGGCCTCGACGGACGGTGAGCGGCGCTCCGCGTACCGGCTCGCATTCGGGGTGCGCAAGATCCAGGTGAAGGGGACCCGCGTGTACCTGAACGGCCACAGGGTGCGGCTGCGCGGCGCCAGCGTGCACGAGGACGATCCCTCCACCGGCGGGGTGTTCACGCGCGCGCAGCGGCGCGTGACTTTGCGGCGGCTGCGCCAGCTCGGGGCGTCGGTGACGCGCTCGCACTATCCACTCCATCCGGCCTTCATCGAAGCGCTCGATCGCGCCGGCATCCTTTACTGGGTCGACTCGCCGGTCTATCAGCTCTCGAACCTGCTGCTCGACCAGCCGCGTGTGCGCCGGAGCGCGATCAGGGCGGCCCAGAACACCGTCCGCTACAACGTCAACCACGCCTCGATCTTCGTCTGGTCGCTCGGCAACGAGCTTGGCGGCGACGCCACCGAGGGCGGGCGCATCGGCTCGGGCTACGCGGACTACATCCGTCGCGGCGCTCGTCAGGTCCACAAGCTCGACGACACGCGGCTCGTCGGGCTCGAGCGGAATCCGCGGATCGGCGAGCAGATCTTCCAGCCCGCGCTCGGGCGGCTCGACGTGCTGGGCATCAACGAGTACTTCGGCTGGTACAAGGACTCGGCCTTCGGCTACCGGCCCTCGAAGACCTCGGACCTGGGGCCGTTCCTCGACCAGGTCCACAACGCCTATCCGGGCCTGCCGCTGTTCGTGACGGAGTACGGCGCGGAGGCGACGCGCGACGGCTCCGAGTCGCAGAGGGGCACCTTCCAGTTCCAGCAGAAGTTCCTGCGCGAGCACCTGGCGATCCACGCGTCGAAGCCGTATGTGAACGGGTCGATCATCTGGATCCTGAAGGACTTCCGGGTCCTGCCCAACTGGAGCGGCGGGAACGACCGCGCATACGCCACTCCGCCCTGGAACAACAAGGGGCTGATCGACCAGTTCGGCGCACCGAAGCCCGCCTTCTCGAGCATCGGCGCATCGTTCCGCGCGACCAAGCCGCTCCGCTAGGGCCGCGCGAGACTCATTAGGCTGGGCCGGCGTGCGAGCTACGACCCTCCTCGGCCTCGCGCTGCTCTGCGCCGCCATTTCCGGCTGCGGCCTGAGTGGCGGGGGGAGCGGGCCCAACTCCCGCGACCGGATACCCGACGCCCTGCGCTGCCTGCACGAGGACAAGGGGCTGGCGGCCCGTCTGGAGGGGCGGGACTCGATCCAGGTCGGCGATCCCACGCGCGGTCCGCGCATCCGCTTCTTCCTGACGGGTGGCGAGGCGTCCGCCGCCCAGTTCGAGGGCCGCGAGGAGGGCACCGAGCAGATCGGCGCCTCGCTCCTCTACGTGCGCCAGGCGGACGACCACACGCTCGCGGACGTCGAGAACTGCCTGGACAACCTCTAGGCGGTCCCCAACCGCCTGAGCGCGTTCCCCGGCAATACCTCGAACAGCTCGACCCGGTTCCGCCCCTGGCGCCAGAACGACTCGGGCGTCATGGCAGAGAAGACCGGGCCGATCCCGGTGGCGAGCGTGAAGCTGTCGCAGGTCGCGGCGATCCTGCCGTTGACCGCGATCGCCAGCGTACGGCCGTTCGGGATCCCCTTCAGGTAGCCCGCCACATGGACCGGGATCGTCGCCGAACGCAGATCGACGTCGCGGTACTCCGAAGCGCCGACGAAGCGTGCGCCGGACCCCGGGACCACGCGGAAGTCGCGCACCGGTTGGAACAGCAACTGTTGGTCGGGGCCGATCCGGAACAACCGCAGGGGCCCCTGGGCGCCCGTGCCGAAGACGCTCAGCTTGCGCTGAAGCGCCCGCCGCCTACCGGCCTCCCATTCGCGGAGGCCGAAGCGCATCGGCTTGAACGTGCCCCGCTGGAGGATCCTGATCTGCCGGCGGTGACGAACTCGGCGACTGAACGCCGAGGCGCCGTCGATGTGCACGCGCGGGTTGACGTTGAGCACGTCGAGGATCGTCGGAAGGATGTCGATGCTCTCGGCGTAGGCGCGATCGACCCTGCCCTTGCGCTGGCCGGGCGCCTTGAGGAAGAAGGGGATCGGGCCGATCTCTTCGGCGTTCCGGCGTTTGATGGTGCGCCGGTCGAAAGCTCCGAGGTCGAAGGCCACACCGTGGTCGGCGGCGACGACGATCAGCGACTTGTCGTACAGGCCGGTGCGCTTCAAGCGCCGGAGCAGGACGCCCAGCTCGTGGTCGGCGAAACCGGTCTGCAGCAGATGCCGCTGATGGAGCGAGTCGATCTGGTAGGCGTCCTTGTACGACTGGCGCGAGAGCTGCGGGATCGCGTCGCGGGCTGTGCGGTGGTACTGCCTGCCGTCCGGCAGGTACTGCCAGGGCACGTGCGGCATCAGCGTGTGCTTGAAGTTGAGCGCCGGCCGCGAGCCGCTCCGGATCTTCGACACCCAGTCGTAGAAGCGATGGTTGCGGCTCTTGTTGAGGTTGCCGCGAGTGTTCACGGAGCTGTCCGAGCCGTGCTGGCCCTGGTCCCCCCCGCCGCCGTCGCCGCCGCCACCGCTGAAGTCGCCCCAGGTGTCCGACACCGATGCCAGGTCGCGCTCGATGCCGGGCGGCGAGACCACGTGCAGCCAGACCAGTCCGAGGTCGTCGAACAGCGATCCCATCCGGCCTCCGTAGGACTCGTCCCCCTGGGCGTCCTTGCAGAGGTCGCGCGGGCAGACGCTCGTCGCCTCCTCGGAGACATTCAAACGATGGCTCTTGGCGAACAGGGTGAAGATGCTGTTCGGGTGATCCGCCGAGGTCGGCAGCTTGTCCTTGGCGGGGAGGTCGCCGTCGAAGATCGCAGGCTGGGCCCGCTCGGTCGAGTCGTAGACGGTGAAGGCGTTGCGGAACCAGGTGGCGTCGCCGGCCAGCTCGGCGAAAGCCGGGAGGCGCTTGGCGTCGATCCCTCCGTGGTCGTCCTCGAGCGAGCTCACGGGGAGCTCGTCGAACAGCACGACCACTACCGGGCTGCGTGAGAAGCCGCCGACGGACCTGGCCTTGGCGTCGCTCGGAAATGCCAGCTTCGACACCGGCGAGAAGAACAGGAAGATGACGAGGAAAACGAGCGGCGCCGGGGACAGCACGTTCAGGAACGAGCGCACGGCGCCGGCCGCGGCGTAGGCCGCAGCCGCCAGGGCGCCGATCGCGACCGACAACGCGATCAGGGTGGCGTCCGAGGCGTCGATCGACTTCTTCAGCGCCTGGACGGCGATCAGGGCGACGAGGCCCGTCACGAAGAGCAGGTGGAGGACGAATCGGACCAGTGGGTGGGCGAGCCCGCCGAGCAGCTCCAGCGCCAGCAGGACGAGCGGTGGCAGGACCACCATCAGGATCGAGAAGCTGATGACGTCGAAGCCGGGCGAGCCGCGAGCCGCGAAGAACTCCGGGTTCTTCCGCAGCAGGTCGAACAGCGGCTGGGCCACCGCAAAGGTGGACAGGACGGCCAGGTGCGCGAATGCCCAGGCCGATTGCTTCAGGGGCGGCCGGCGCCCCTCGGAAGCCGCCGCCGGGACGCTCATCCGGATCTCGGCCGCGCGAAGTACAGCACGCGCGTCCCGGACTCGAGGCGCTCCTTGCGCTCGACCTGGAAGGCCTCCTCCAGGCAGCGCTCGAAGAACCCGAGCTCGTAGTCCGGGTGGAGGCCCTCGCGCTTGGGCGCGAGCAGCTGCTGGACCATCGGGTCTTCGCGCGTCGGAAACTCGATCACGAGCGCGGACCCCAGTCCGGCCAGCCAGTCAAGGAACTCCTTCACCGGCACGTTGGCGCCGATCGCCACGTGGTGGACGAGCGCCAGGGCCAGCACGAGCTCGGGCCGGCCGCGCTCGGGCATCGCCCTGCGCTCGAGGCCCCGCCAGCCGAGTCCCGGCGAGGGGTCCGCCAGGTTCATCGTCAGCGGGAGGATGCGCTCGTCGCCCTGGTCGCGAAGCTCGCGGTAGAGGAGCTCAACGGGGCCCTGGTCGGCGTCAACGGCCACCACCTGGCGCGCGCCCTCGGCGGCGATGCGGGAGTAGCGCCCGTTGTTGGCGCCGATGTCCCAGGCGAGCCGCCAGTCGCGAGAGCCGGCGACCTCGCGCACGAACTCGTCCTTTCTGCGCGCGTCGTCGTCGGTGTAGGTGTTGCGCTCGCCATACGCGGTCCACACCCCCTCCGGCGGGTCCCAGCGGAGCCGCGTGACGAGCTTGCGCATCTTGCGCACGTTGGCCACCAGGATCTGCTTGTTGAAGCCCGCCCGCTTGACGTCCTGCTTGACCTCCCGCGCGCGGTTGCCGTAGCGCTGCTCGAGGCGGGCGTGCAGGAAGACGTTCGTGAAGAGGCCGCGCCTGAAGCGGTCGCGGACAGAGAGCATGCCGCGCATCTCCGCCGGCGTGATCCCGTCGATCGAGCCCCGAAGCCAGGGCTGGAAGCGCACGTCCTTGAGCGCCTGCAGCAACAGCGGATAGAGGTACAGCATGCAGAACTGGCGGTAGCCCACCCACGGCTCGCCCTGGCGCAGGCGCTCGAAGGAGCCGATGTCGACGAACACGGCCCGCGCCCCGCGGAACTGCACGTTGTAGGGAGAGGAGTCCTTGATCACCAGCTCCTCGTCGAGGGCGGCGAGCAGCAGGTCGAGCTGGAGCAGGGCGGCGTCCTTGAGCATCGAGAAGGTCCACTCGTATGGATAGGAGACGAACGGAATCAGCTCGTGGCGCAGGACGCCGGCGGTCTCCTTGACGAGCAGGCCGGGCAGCCCGGCGGCGTCCTCCGCGAGCTCGGTGGCCACGAGCGTGCCGTCCCGGGTGAAGCGCTCGAAGAGGCCGGTCCGGCTGAGCGCCTCGAAGTCCTCGAGGCCGTCAGCGGAGAGCGCCCGGTAGACGCTGTCCCCGGAGTAGAACACGCGGCTCTCCGGGTCGCGGAACGAGCCGGGTTCCAGGCCGGAGGACGCGGAGGTCTGGCTCGGGGGCGTGCTCATGGCAGGGAGACGCAGCCCGCGCGCGGGGAAGAGCGCCGCCGCGAGCGGCGGCGAACAGTAGCGGACGTCGCCCGGGAGCTAGGCCGAGTCGGGCTTCGAGTGAGCCTCGGTCTCGGAGACCTCGGGCTCGTCCTTGCGGATGCGCAGGAACCTGAGCAGCTTGCGCCAGTAGAGCTTGGCTGTGACGGCCACGGCTGCGAGGCCGCCCGCGATGACCTGGAGGATCATGCTCCCGCTGCCGGGATCCAGGTAGGCGAGGACGGTGGTCATCGTGGTTGAGCTCCAGTCAGGGCGGGGTCCGGGACCCGCGGCAGGCTAGCAAACGCCCCCGCGGGCTCCTGCAGGCCGGCACCCGCCACACGCGTCGGCGGTGCCTCCCGTCTACGCTACCCGGTCGGGCGTGAAGCTGATCATCCAGATCCCCTGCTTCAACGAGGCCGAGCAGCTGCCCGCCACGCTCGCCGACCTCCCACGCGAGGCGCCGGGCGTGGACGCGGTCGAGTGGCTCATCGTCGACGACGGCTCCACGGACGAGACCGTCGACACCGCCCGCGCGCACGGCGTCGACCACATCGTGCGCCTCACCAACAACAAGGGGCTGGCCGCCGCCTTCCAGGCGGGGCTGGACGCGTGCCTGAAGCTCGGCGCGGACGTGATCGTGAACACCGACGCCGACAACCAGTACTACGGCGGCGACATCCCCAGGCTCGTGGAGCCGATCCTGCGCGGCGAGGCCGACATGGTGATCGGCGACCGCGAGGTGAAGACCGTCGAGCACTTCTCGCCGCTGAAGAAGCGCCTGCAGCGCCTGGGCAGCACGATCGTGCGACGCGCCTCCGGCACCGGGGTGCCCGACACGACCTCGGGCTTCCGCGCCTACAACCGCGAGGCGGCGCTCCAGATGCAGGTCGTATCGAGGTTCACCTACACCCTCGAGACGATCATCCAGGCGGGCAAGATGCTGGTCGCCACGGAGCACGTCCCGATCCGGACGAACCCCCAGACGCGTGATTCGCGCCTGTTCCCCTCGATGTGGGCCTATGTGCGGCGCAACGCGCTCGCGATCTTCCGCGTCTACACGATGTACGAGCCGCTGCGCGTCTTCCTGGTCGTGGCGGGGGTCGTGGCGCTGGGGGCCGCGGTGATCTGGGGCCGCTTCCTGTGGTTCCTCTTCTCCGGCGAAGGCCATGGCCACATCCAGTCGCTGATCCTCGGCGCCACCCTGTTCATCGTCGCCGTGCAGCTGGCGGCGCTCGGCGTCGTGAGCGACATCCTGGCCGGAAGCCGGGTGCTTCAGCAGCGGATCCTCGAACGGGTGCGGCGAGTGGAGCTCCAGCTCGGGGTCGAGCCGTCCCACTACGAGCCCGGCGCCGACTCCACCGGCAAGGCCGCCACCACCGGCGCGGAGGCTGGTCCGGCGACGGGCAAGACATCCTCGACGGAACCGCCGGACAGCGACCGGGAAGCGCTCAGGGCATGAGCAGGCCGGCCGGGGCGCTCGCCGAGCCGGCGCGAGTCCCGACCGGCAACACGTACGACAAGTACGGCTCTGGCAACCCGGTCGTCAAGCGGCTCATGGCGGGGTTCAACCGCGCGCTCGACGAGCTCTGGGAGCGGGCCGCGCCGGAGTCGCTCCTCGACGTGGGCTGTGGCGAGGGAGTGCTCACGAGCGAGTGGGCCGCGCGGCTCGGCGACCGGCGCGTGGTGGGCATCGACCTCGAGGACGCCGGGCTGCGCGCCGAATGGCGGTCGCGAAGCAGACAGAACCTGGAGTTCCGAGCCGAGGAGGCGACCTCGCTGTCGTTCGCGGACGGCGAGTTCGACGTGGCGGCCGCCATCGAGGTGCTCGAACACGTCCCGGATCCCAAGACGACCCTGTCGGAGATGGCGCGGGTTGCCAGGAGCCGGCTGCTCGTCTCGGTCCCCCGCGAGCCGCTCTGGCGCGCGCTGAACATGGCGCGCGGGGCCTACTGGGGCTCGCTCGGCAACACCCCGGGCCACCTGAATCACTGGTCGAAGCGCGGCTTCGCGGAGCTCCTCGGGCGCTACGGGACGGTCGAGGAGGCCCGCTCGCCGTTCCCCTGGACCATGCTGCTCGTGCGGGTTGGCAGCCCGTAGCTACGGCCGCGGTGCAGCCATCCTCTCGGCGGGGATCGGCGCCACCGGGCTCGTCACCTACGCCTACTTCTCGCTCGCCAGCTACACGCTGAGCGAGCACGACTACGGCGGCATCACGCTGCTGTGGTCGGCCATCTTCGTAACCGTGTCGGTGCTCTACCGGCCGGTCGAGCAGCTGCTGTCGCGGACGATCGCGGACCGCCACGCCCGGGCGCTTCACGGCAACGAGCACCTGCGCGTGGCCGGGACGATCCAGCTCGCGCTCGGACTGGCCTTCGCGGTGGCGGCGGTCGCTCTGCGGGGTCCGCTCGAGGACGACCTGCTCGGCGGCACCGAGGCGCTCTACTGGGTGCTGATCGTGGCGGTGCTCGCATATGCCGCCAGCTATTTCGCGCGCGGCTTCCTGGCGGGGAACCACCGCTTCGGCCTCTACGGCGCGCTCGTGCTGATGGAGTCGCTGTCGCGTTGCCTCTTCGCGCTGGCCGTGGCGATCGGGATCGCCTCGGGCCAGACGGCGGTCGCCATCGGAATGGCCGCCGCGCCGATCGTCTCGCTCTCGGTGGTGCCGTGGGCGCTCGGGCGCCGGCTGCGCGCCCCCGGCCCCGTCCCCCCGGCCGTGGAGGCCGCGGCGCTCGACGCGTCGGCGGAGGCGAACCCGGCCCCCGAGCCCGAGTTCACCCTCAGCCACGGCACCGGCTTCGCCGTGGCGGTGCTGCTGATCATGCTCTCGGAGCAGAGCTTCCTGAACGCCGGTCCGCTGCTCGTCAAGGCCACCGAGGGCGCGGGCGGAGCGGCGCTCGCGGGCTTCACCTTCAACGCGCTCCTGATCGCCCGAGCCCCGCTGCAGCTGTTCCAGGCGATCCAGACCTCCATCCTGCCCCACCTCACCCGCGCGCGCGCGAGCGGCGAGGTCGAATCCTTCCGGCGCAGCATCAACGTGACTCTTGCGGCGATCGCGGTCTTCTCCGGCGTCGTCGCGCTCGTGATGCTGGCGGCCGGTCCGCCCGTGATGGGGCTGGTGTTCGGCGGGGACTTCGGCTACGCCCGCGGCGGCCTCGTGCTGATCGCTCTCGGCATGGGGCTCTACCTCTCGGCCGCGACGCTGAATCAGGCCCTGCTCGCGCGCGGACTGGCGCGCCGGGCCGCGGGCGCCTGGGGCGTCTCGGCGGCGGCCTTCGTGGCCTTTCTCGTGCTGCCCGGCTTCCACGACCGGGTGCTGCAGGTCGAGGTCGGCTACCTGGGTGGGGCGCTGCTGCTCTGCGCCCTGCTCTACGCGCTCTACCGGCGCGGCTAGATCGGCTGGAGCATCGAGGAGCCGCAGTTGCGGCAGGCCACGTTCGCCGTGTCGGACATGCGCGCGATCGTCGAGTGGGCGCCGCAGTTGGGACACTCGGAGCGCAGCTCGAAGCGGCGCAGGCAGCTCAGACAGCGGTAGCGGCCGGCCAGATTGGTTCCCCGAAGCCACGGCTCCCCGCAGGAGGGGCACTGCGGCCCGGGATTGATCGGCTCGTCAGCCACCCCCGGGCATTGTGCCGCCCGCGCCGGACCTGCCCAGCTCAGCGCCGTGCCCGCGCAGCCAGGCGGCCGCCTCCATGGGGCGGCCCCCCGCTGGCTGCAGCTCGAGCAGCTCGAGCGCGCCGCCCGAGGCGCCGTAGAGCAGGCGCTCTCCGTCGGCGATCAGCAGACCCGGTTCCGGCGGAGAGGCCCCGGTGGCCAGGCCTGCGCGCCGGACGCCCAGGCGCTCCCCCGAAGGCAGCTCCACGAAGGCGCGCACATGCGGCGTCAGCGCGCGAACGCGGCGCTCCAGCCGCTCGGGTGGCAGCGCGTGGTCCAGGAAGCGATCAGCCGCCTCGACCTTGTCCGCGTAGGTGACACCGGTGTCGGGCTGCTCGTGGAATGGGGGTCGGGTGTCGAGCGCCTCCACGAGCAGCTCGCCGCCGAGCATGGCCAGGCGGGCGGCCAGCGAGCCGTGGTCGTCGTCTCGGCGGATCGGTTCCGAGCGCTGCAGGCACACCGGCCCGGCGTCCAGCTCGCCGGTGGGACGCATGATGGAGACGCCGGTCTCGTCGTCGCCTGCCTCGATCGCGCGCTCGATCGGGGCAGCGCCGCGCCAGCGCGGAAGCAGCGACGGATGCACGTTCAGCATCTCCAAATCCGACAGCAGCGGCTCCTTGATCAGCCCGCCGAAGGCGCAGATGCATACGACCTCCGGGTCCGCAGCGGCGATGCGCTGCCGCGCTTCCGGCTCGTTCACGCTCGTGGGCTGCGCCAGCTCGATCCCAAGCGCCCGCGCGGCGGCCGCGGCGGGCGGCGGCTGCAGCCGGCGGCCGCGACCGCGCGGACGGTCTGGTCGGGTCACGACCAGCGCGGGCCGGTGGCCGCCGCGGGCCAGGCGCTCGAGCACCGCGACCGCGAACTCGGAGGTGCCGAGGAAGACGGTGCGCACAGCGGCCAGCGTAGTCAGCCACCGGTCCGGGAACAGGAACGGGAACGCAAACGAAAGAAAGGAAAGCGATGGCGGGCAACGCCGACACGATCAAGAAGGGCTTCGACTCGTTCAACAGCGGCGACATCGACGGCCTGGACGAGGTCTGGGCGGACGACGTGCGCTGGGAGGGCTCCGGTTCCGAGGAGCTGCCGGGCGGCGGCACTCACGAGGGCAAGCAGGCCGTCATGCAGATGGCGGGCGCGATCGCGGAGCAGTGGGAGAGCTTCCAGGCCCAGCCCGACGAGTTCGTCGAGGACGGCGACACCGTGGTTGTACTCGGTCGTCTCGAGGGCCGTAGCAAGCAGGGCAACGACGTGAAGGTGCCCTTCGTCCACGTGTGGCGGATGGAAGGCGGCCAGGGCAAGCGCGTGCAGGCGCTGACGGACAGCCTGCAGCTCGCCCGGGCACTCGGCGTCTCCTAAGCCGCCTGACCGCATACGGGCCCGCGGGTGGCCAGGCACCCGCGGGTTTCCGACTCCTCGCTGAGGGGCAAACGCCACTCGAGGGCGATCAGGGAGGAGCCATGTACCAGCAGGATCTCCAACCGGTTTCGGACTCGCTCGGTGTTTCGTCGATATTCGCCGCGCTGCCGCTCGTCACGCTGTTCGTACTGCTTGGCGGCGTGCGCATGAAGGCCCAGTGGGCGGCGCTGATCTCGCTGGCGGTGGCGGTGGTGGTGGCGCTCGCCGTCTACGACATGCCCGTGGACCAGACCGCGCTGTCGGCCTGGGAGGGGGCCACGTTCGGCCTGTTCCCGATCATGTGGATCGTCGTAACCGCGATCTGGCTCTACAACATGACCGTCGCGACGGGCCACTTCGCCGTGCTCAGACGCTCGTTCGGCGCCGTCTCCGAGGACCAGCGGGTCCAGGCCGTGATCATCGCGTTCTGCTTCGGCGCGCTGATCGAGGCACTGGCGGGCTTCGGCACGCCGGTGGCGATCAGCGCCGTGATGCTGATCGCGCTCGGCTTCCGCCCCATCAAGGCGGCGGCGGTGGCGCTGGTGGCGAACACCGCGCCGGTGGCCTTCGGAGCGATCGCCATCCCGATCACGACGCTCTCCGAGACGTCCGGCCTGCCGAAGGACGACCTCGGCTCGATGGTCGGACGGCAGACGCCGTTTCTGGCGCTGGTCGTGCCGCTGATCCTGGTGGGCATGGTGGACGGCCGCCGCGGCATCCGCCAGGCCTGGCCCGTGGCGCTCGTCGGCGGGCTTGCCTTCGCCGTGGGCCAGTTCGTGACCTCCAACTACATCTCGGTGGAGCTGACGGATGTCGTCGCGTCGCTCGCCTCCACGGGAGCGATCGTCGCCTTCCTGCAGGTGTGGCAGCCGTCGGAGCCGCTCATCGGCGAGCCGTCCGCCGCCAGGCCGGCCGTCGCGGGGGCCTCGGGGCACGATCCCGGCATGGAGCAGGAGGTGGCGCGCAAGGACGACACGACCAAGGACCCGCCGCTCGAGGTCTTCCGCGCCTACGCGCCCTACCTGGTCATCATCGCGGTCTTCTCGATCGCGCAGATCGGGACCATCAAGGACTGGATGGACAAGTCGCCGCAGACGAAGGAGTTCGCCTGGCCCGGGCTGCACGTCGTGAACCCGAAGGGCGAGGCGCTGATGAGCCTCACCTTCAAGTTCAACTGGTTGCCCGCGGCGGGGACGCTGATGCTGATCTCTGGGCTGATCGCGATGTTCGTGATCGGGCTCGGGCCGCGCCGGGCCCTGGGAGCCTTGGGGCGTTCGCTCGACCAGCTCAAGTGGGCGATCCTGACGGTGGCGGCGGTGCTGTCGCTCGCCTATGTGATGAACCAGTCGGGCCAGACCATCACGCTCGGCACGTGGGCGGCCGGGGCAGGTGGCTTCTTCGCGTTCCTGTCGGCGTTGATCGGCTGGCTGGGGGTCGCGGTCACGGGGTCCGACACCTCGTCCAACGCCCTCTTCGGCGCCCTGCAGGTCACGGCGGCGAAGAACGCGGACCTGCCCTCGACGCTGCTGGCCGCCGCCAACAGCTCCGGCGGCGTGCTCGGCAAGATGATCTCGCCGCAGAACCTGGCCATCGGAGCCGGCGCCGTGGGGATGGCGGGACAGGAGGGCGACCTCTTCCGGAGGGTGCTCCTGTGGAGCCTGCTGCTGATCCTGCTCATGTGCGTACTCGTCTACCTGCAGTCCAAGGGAGTGCTCGACTGGATGGTCGTGAAGTGAGCGGGGCCGGCCCGGCCTTCGGCGAGGGGCCGCAGGAGCGCGAGCCGCGCGAGCGGCCCGCGGACCTGGGCCCGCTCGTCGAGGAGCTGCGCCGGATCGCCGGCCCAGAGCAGGTCGTGACCCACGAGCACCAACTCCGGACCTACGAGTCCGACGGCCTGCTGCAGTACGCCGTCACGCCCGGCGCCGTGGTGCTCCCCGGCAGCGCGGAAGCGGTTCAGGGCGTGGTGCGCGCCTGCCACCGCGCCGGCGTGCCCTGGGTGGCCCGCGGCGCGGGCTCTGGCCTTTCGGGGGGCGCGCTCCCGGTGGCGGACGGGGTGCTGATCGCACTGTCACGCCTGCGGCGCGTCCTCGAAGTGGACCTGGAGAACCAGCGCGTGGTGGTGGAGCCGGGCGTGACGAACGTCGAGGTCTCGCAGGCCGTGGGGCCGTCCCACTTCTACCCCCCCGACCCGTCCAGCCAGATCGTCTGCACGATTGGCGGCAACGTGGCGGAGAACTCGGGCGGCGCCCATTGCTTCAAGTACGGCTTCACGACGAACTACGTGACCGGGCTCGAGCTGGTGCTGCCGGACGGCGGGCTGGTCCAGGTCGGCGGCAAGCAGCTCGATGCCCCGGGCTACGACCTGGCGGGAGCGTTCGTCGGCTCCGAGGGCACGCTCGGCATCGCTACGAAGATCTGGCTGCGTGTCGTGCCCAGCCCGGAGTCGGTGCGCACGCTCGTGGCCTTCTTCGACTCCACGGGGGAGGCCGGCGAAGTGGTGTCCGAGATCGTGTCCGGCGGGATCGTGCCCGGAGCCATCGAGATGATGGACAACCTCTCGATCCGCGCGGCCGAGGCGCACACGGGCGCCGGCTATCCCGAGGACGCCGGAGCCGCGCTCGTCGTGGAGCTGGACGGCTCGGAGGCCGAATGCGAGGCGCGCTTCTCCGAGGTGATCGAGCTGTGCGAGCGCGGTGGCGCGAATTCGATCCGCGTGGCCAAGGACGGCGCCGAGCGCGACCTGATCTGGAAGGCGCGCAAGGCGGCGTTCGCCGCGATGGGCCGACTGTCCCCCAACTACTACGTGCAGGACAGCGTGATCCCGCGCACGCGCCTGGGCGAGGTGCTCCGCCGGATCGACGAGCTGGCCGAGGAGCACGGGCTGCGGGTGGCGAACGTCTTCCACGCCGGCGACGGCAACCTCCACCCCCTGGTCTGCTACGACGCCCGCAACCAGGGCGAGCCCGAGCGCGCCGAGGAGCTGGCGGGGCTGATCGTGAAGGCCTGCGTGGACGCCGGCGGGTCGATCACCGGCGAGCACGGCGTCGGCGTCGACAAGAAGCGCTACATGCCGGAGATGTTCGGGGAGGCGGACCTGGCCGCTTTCCAGAAGCTGCGCTGCGCGTTCGACCCGGACCAGCTGGCGAACCCCGGCAAGGTGATGCCCACCCCGCGCCTGTGCGGCGAGGTCCCGGGCCCATACCGGGAGCACCCGCTCGAGGCCGCGGGGATCGCGGAGCGCTTCTAGATGGCCACCGGAACGGCCCGGCGCGAGATACCGGCGTCGGCCGAGGACGCGGCGGCGCTGCTGCGCGAGGCGGCCGAGGCCGGCCGGAGCGTGCGGATCGTCGGTGGCGAAACCAAGGCCTGGGGCCATCCGGGGCGCGAGCCCGAGCTCGAGCTCCACAGCTCCGGCCTCGACCGCATCGTCGAGCACAACGCGGGCGACCTGACGGCCGTGCTCGAGCCCGGCGTGCGCCTGGCCGACGCGCAGGATCGCTTCGCGGAGGCCGGGCAGATGCTCGCGCTCGATCCGCCGGACGGAGGGGCCACGATCGGCGGCGTCGTGGCGGCCGGCGACTCGGGACCGCTGCGATCGCGCTACGGAGGGGCGCGCGACCTTGTGGTCGGCGTGCGGGCGGCGCTGCCCGACGGCACTGTCGTCAGGGCGGGCGGCAAGGTGATCAAGAACGTCGCCGGCTACGACCTGGCGAAGCTCCTGACGGGTTCCTTCGGGACGCTCGGCGTGATCGTCGAGCTGGCGGTCAGGCTCCATCCGCGCCCGCCGGCCACGGCCACCGCGGTCGGCCGCTCGGACGACGGCCCGTCGCTGGCGCGCGCCGCGGTCGACGCCGCGCACGCGCCGCTCGAAGCCGAGGCACTCGACGTGAGCTGGGGCCCGGGCGGGGGCGCCGTCCTGGTGCGGTTCGGCGGTGTCGCGCCGTTGCCGGCGGCCGAGGCCGCCGGTCGCCTCCTGGCCGGAGCCGGGCTGGACGTCGAGCTGGCCGACGACGACGCGGCGATCTGGGACGCCCAGCGCGCCGCCCAGCGCTCCTCGGAGGGGACCGTCGTGCGGGTGTCGTCCACCCAGTCGCGGCTGCCGGCCGTCATCGCCGCCGCCGAGCGGCTCGGCGCCACACTGGTCGGCCGCGCGGGCCTCGGCCTCTCTTGGCTGCGCCTCGAGGAACGCTCGGCGGGCGACTCCGCGGCGGCCGCGGAGGAGCTGCGGGCAAGGCTCGCCCCGGACCCGTGTGTGGTGCTCGACGCGCCCGCCGACGTGCGCGGCCGCGTCGATCCGTGGGGACCCGTCGATCCCGGCCTGCTTGCCGTGATGCGGCGTCTCAAGCAGCGCTTCGACCCCGACGGAGTCTGCAACCCGGGCGTCTTCGTGGGCGGCATCTGATGCAGCGCGCGTTCGATGCCGAGCGGCCGCCCGAGCTGGACCTGATCGACGACTGCGTCCACTGCGGGTTCTGCCTGCCGAGCTGTCCGACGTACGCGCTCTGGGGCGAGGAGATGGACTCCCCGCGAGGGCGGATCGTGCTGATGAAGACCGCCCACGAGGAGGGCTCCGAGCTGTCGCCGATGCTGGTCGAGCACTGGGACCGCTGCCTCGGCTGCATGGCATGCGTCACGGCCTGCCCCTCAGGCGTGAAGTACGACAAGCTGATCGAGGACACGCGCGCCCAGGTGGAGCGCAACTGGCGGCGCTCCCCGTCCGACCGGGCCTTCCGCCGGCTCCTGTTCGAGACCTTCACCCACCCGGGCCGGTTGCGCGCGCTGGCGCCGCTCCTCGTGGCGAGCCGCCGGCTCGGGCTGAGCCAGCTGGCGGGCCGCGTCTCGCGGGGCAGGCTGGGAGCGCTCGCGTCGCTGGCGCCGGCCACGCCGCTGCGGTCAGCCCTGCGCCGCCTGCCCGAGCGCTTTCCGGCCCGCGGCGCCCGGCGCGGCCGCGTGGCGCTGCTCCAGGGCTGCGTGCAGCGGGTCTTCTTCTCGGACGTGAACGAGGCGACCGCCCGCGTGTTAGCCGCCGAGGGGTTCGAGGTCTCGGCTCCGAAGCTGCCGCGCTGCTGCGGTGCACTCCAGCTGCACGCGGGTGAGGACGGCGAGGCGCGCGCGCTTGCGCGTGCCACGATCGCCGCCTTCGAGGACTTCGATCACGTAGTGGTGAACGCCGCCGGCTGCGGCTCGGCGATGAAGGACTATCCGCACGTGCTGCGCGACGACCCCGAATGGGCGGATCGGGCCGAGCGCTTCTCCGCAAAGGTCCGGGACGCCACCGAGCTGCTGGCCGAAGGCGAGCCGCGCGCGCGGAGGGGGCCCGCCCGGCTGAAGCTCGCCTACCACGACGCCTGCCACCTGGCCCACGCCCAGGGCGTCCAGGCGCAGCCGCGCGAGCTCCTGCGCGGCATCCCCGGGGTGGAGCTGGTCGAGCCGGCCGAGTGGGAGCTCTGCTGCGGGTCCGCGGGCATCTACAACCTGGTCAAGCCGGAGCCGGCGCGCGAGCTGGGCGAGCGCAAGGCCCGCAACCTGCTCGCGACGGGCGCCGAGGCCGTGGCCGCCGCGAACCCGGGCTGCGCGCTCCAGATAACGGCCCACAGCAAGCGGCTCGGCACGTCGCTCCGGGTATTCCACCCGATGGAGCTGCTCTGGAGATCGATCGAGGAAGGTGGCGATGGCGGGAGTTGAGCTCGGCGACGTCGAGGTGCGGGCGCCGGTGGAGGGACGGTTGCGCGAGGTCCTGACGGACGAGGCCCTCGAATTGGTCGCCTCGCTCCAGCGCGAGTTCGGCGCCACCCGGCAGGAGCTGCTCGCGCGGCGCGTGGGGCGACAGGAGGAGCTCGACGCCGGCGGGACGCTCGACTTCCTGGACTCGACCGCCGACGTGCGCGAGCGCGACTGGACGATCGCCCCCGAGCCCGAGCCGCTTCAGGACCGGCGCGTCGAGATCACCGGTCCCACCAGCCGCAAGATGGTCATCAACGCGCTGAACTCCGGCGCCCCGGGCTTCATGGCCGACTTCGAGGACTCGAACTCACCGACCTGGCCGAATATGGCCGGCGGGCAGCTGAACCTGATCGACGCTGTGCGCGGCACGATCGAGCACGAGGAGAAGGGGAAGCAGTACCGCCTGGAGGACGATCCCGCGACGCTGCTGGTGCGCCCGCGCGGCTGGCACCTGCCCGAGCGCCACCTGCTGGTGGACGGCGCGCCGGTGGCGGGCGCGTTCATGGACTTCGGGCTGTTCCTGTTCCACAACGCCCGCGAGCTGCTGGAGCGGGGCGCCGGCCCCTACCTCTACCTGCCGAAGCTCGAGTCCCATCTCGAGGCGCGGCTGTGGAACGACGTCTTCTGCTTCGCTCAGGACGCGCTCGGGCTGGAGCGCGGGACGATCAAGGCCACGGTGCTGATCGAGACGCTGCCCGCGGCGTTCGAGATGGACGAGATCCTGTGGGAGCTGCGTGACCACTCGGCGGGCCTGAACGCCGGTCGCTGGGACTACATCTTCTCGGCAATCAAGCGCTTCCGCACCCGGCCCGACTTCGTGCTGCCGGACCGCTCCAAGGTGACGATGACCGTGCCGTTCATGCGCGCCTACACCGAGCTGCTCGTGAAGACCTGCCACCGGCGCGGCGCGCACGCGATGGGAGGGATGGCGGCGGTGATCCCCAGCCGCACCGACGAGGAGGCGAACGAGCGCGCCTTCGCGGCCGTGCAGGAGGACAAGCGCCGCGAGGCGGGCGACGGCTTCGACGGCACCTGGGTCGCGCACCCCGACTCGGTCGAGGTTGCGCTCGCGCCGTTCGACGAGGTTCTGGAGGGCCGGCCGAACCAGGTCGAGCGCCAGCGCGACGATGTTCAGGTCGCCGCGGCCCAACTGCTCGACGTCCCCGCCACGCCCGGCGAGATCAGCGAGCAGGGGCTGCGCAGCAACGTGAACGTCGGCATCCAGTACATCTCGTCGTGGCTGCGCGGCAACGGCGCGGCCGGCATCTACGGCCTGATGGAGGACGCCGCCACGGCCGAGATCGCGCGCGGGCAGGTCTGGCACTGGATCCGGCACGGCGCCGAGCTCGACGACGGCCGCAGGATCACCCCCGAGCTGGTGCGGGAGCTCGAGAGCTCGGAGCTCGAGCGCATCCGTGAGGAGATCGGCGACGACGAGTGGTTCGAGCGCGAGGGCCGCCCGGAGCTCTCGCGCGAGCTGTTCGAGCGCGTCGCGCTGACGGACGAGTTCGTGGAGTTCCTGACGCTCCCGGCCTACGAGCGGCTGGAGGACTGAGGCCCGCTCAGCCGCGCGGGGCGCGCCGGAGCGAGTCCGGCCCGAGCTCGTCGAGCGAGGTGTGGCAGGTCAGCGCCATCGTCAGATCGAAGTCGGCCAGCAGGCCGCGCAGCACGTGCCTGACGCCCTCCGCCCCCGCCAGCGCCAGGCCCCAGACGTAGGGGCGCCCGACCATCACCGCGCGGGCGCCGAGCGCCAGCGCCTTGAACACGTCGGCGCCGGTCCGGATGCCGCTGTCGAACAGCACCGGGAAGCTCTCGGGGACGGCTCCCACCACGTCCGGCAGGGCGTCCAGGGCGGCGATCGAGCCGTCCACCTGGCGTCCCCCGTGGTTCGAGACGATCAGCCCGTCGACGCCGGCGTCGACCGCCTTGCGGGCGTCTCCCTCGTCGAGCACCCCCTTCAGCACGATCGGCAGGTCCGTTTGGTCGCGCAGGAAGCCCAGGTCGTCCCAGGTCAGAGCCGGGTTCGGGAACATCGTCACCCAGTGCTGGATGGCGGCCTGCGCCTCGTCCTCGGCCCCGTCGTCGAGCGCCGCGCGGAAGACCGGGTCCGAGGTGTAGTTGGCGATGCCCTCGCCCCCGAGGAACGGCAGGTAGCCGGCCGCTATGTCGCGCGGCCGCCAGGCGAGCATGCGCGTGTCCACGGTCACCACGATCGCGGAGTAGCCGGCCCGCTCGGCCCGCGAGACGAAGCTGGCCGCGAGCTCGGGGTCGGTCGGCCAGTAGAGCTGGAACCAGCGCGGGGCCTGGCCGCACGCCTCGGCCACCTCCTCGATCGTTCGCGAAGCGGCGGTGCTCAGCACCACCGGCAGGCCCAGCTCGGCGGCGCCGCGGGCCGCGGCCAGCTCGCCCTGCTCGTGGATGATGCCGAGCACCCCAACCGGAGCGAGCATCACCGGGGCCGGCAGCTCAGTTCCCAGGACGGTGGTGGAGTGGTCGCGCTGGCTGACGTCGCGCAGCATGCGAGGGACGATGCGCCAGGCGTCGAAGGCGGTCCTGTTCGCCCGGACGGTGTGCTCCTCCCCAGCCCCGCCCGCCACGTACCCGTAGGGCTCCGGCGCGAGTTCCTCGCGCGCGCGCTCCTCGAGCTCGGCGTAGGAGATCGGCAGCTCCGGGCGCTCGCCGGCCAGGCCGCGGAGGTAGATCTCGAACTGGAAGTTCCCGAACGGGACTTCGGGCGCCGCCACCGGCGGGCTCAGGCCGCCTCGCGGGAGCGCTCGGCCTCGCGCATCTCGCGCATGGCCTCGCGCCGCTGCTCGCGGGTCGTGCGGTCCAGGATCAGCACGCCGTCGAGATGGTCGATCTCGTGCTGGATCACCCGCGCCTCGAGGCCCGAGGCCTCGACCTTGCGCTCGTCGCCATGCTCGTCCCTGCCCCGCACGCGCACGTGGAGCGGTCGCTCGACGTCGACCTGCACACCCGGTAGCGACAGGCATCCCTCCTCGAGCACGTCGCTGTCCTCGCTCTTCCATTCGAGCTCGGGGTTCGCGAGCGCGATTACCGGGGCGTCGATCCCCACGCGGTAGACGAGCAGCCGCTGCGAGACGCCCAGCTGCGGCGCCGCCAGTCCGACGCCGAGCGCGTCGCTCATGATCCCGGCCATGCGCCCGACCTGCTGGCGAAGCGAGTGGTCGAAGCGGTCGACCGGCGTAGCGCTCGACTTCAACACCGGGTCGCCGAGGCGCCGGACGAAGGACAGCGCGGCGGCGCGGCGGGCCTCCGTCTCGGGGTCCAGGCGGGGCTCCTCCTGCTCCTCCTCGGCACCCTCGATCGCGTCGGGCTCGAGCTCCTCTGCGTGGTCCTCAGGCATCTCACGCGAGTGTACTGGCGAGCGTTAGAGTCGTATCGGAGGCGTGGTCCCCGAGGTCCGCTATGCGCGCAACGGCGATGTGAGCATCGCCTACCAGGTGGTGGGCGACGGCCCCCTGGACCTCGCATTCGTGCCGGGCTTCGTGTCGCACCTGGAGGCGATGTGGGAGGACCCCCTGATCGCCCATCCCTTCGAAAGGCTGGCTTCCTTCTCCCGGCTGATCACGTTCGACAAGCGCGAGCAGGGCCTGTCCGATCGACTCGGCCGGCCACCCACGCTCGAGGAGACGATGGAGGACCTGCACGCCGTGCTGGACGCGGCGGGGTCCGAGCGCGCCGCGCTGTTCGGGGTCTCGGAAGGCGGGCCGATGGCGCTGCTGCTGGCCGCCACCTACCCGGAGCGGGTCTCGCACCTGGTCCTGCTGGGAACCTATGCGCGCCTGGCGGCGGCGCCCGACTACCCCGACGGCTTTCCGCCGAGCGTGTTCGATATCTGGGAGAACATCGTGCGCACGGAGTGGTCGGATGCCCCGACGATGAGCGTCCTCGCCCCGAGCCTGGTCGGGAACGCGGAGGCGGAGCGCGCCTGGGGCCGCTTCATCCGCATGGGCACGAGCCCCGGAGGCGCGATCGCCCTGCTCGGCATGTACAAGGAGCTGGACGCGCGCCAGGTCCTGCCACTGGTGAGCGCGCCCACGCTCGTCCTGCACCGGCGCCGC
>JBHELQ010000121.1:0-3498 GCA_046262995.1 Thermoleophilaceae bacterium | reverse complement strand
CTGCGGGAGCTCGACGGGCTCGTGATCCCGGGCGGCGAGTCCACCACGATGAGCCTCGGCATCGAGCGCGAGCGCCTGGCGGGCCCGCTGCGCGAGCTGGTCGAGAGCGGCAAGCCGGTGCTCGGCACCTGCGCCGGCCTGATCATGCTCGATCGCGCGCACCTCGGCGTGCTTGACGTGACGGCCCGCCGCAACGCCTTCGGGCGACAGCTCAAGAGCTTCGAGGCGGACCTGGAGTTGAGCGGCTTCGACGGTGAGCTGCGCGCGGTCTTCATCAGGGCGCCGTGGGTCGAGGAGGCCGGAGCCGATGTGCATGTGCTGGCCGAGGTCGACGGTCACCCCGTGGCCGTCCGGCAGCGACAGGTCATGGGCGTGGCCTTCCATCCCGAGCTGACCGACGATCGCCGGCTCCACCGCTGGCTCGTCGAGAGCGCCAACGGGGGCCCGGCGGGATGAGGGACCAGCGCGCGCAGGCGCTCGCGAAGATCCTGGTCCGCTACTCGACGAAGGTCCAGAAGGGCGACGTCTGCGTGCTGCAGTCGTCGACCGCCGCGGAGCCGCTCGTCCAGGCCGTCTACGAGGAGGTGCTCGAGGCCGGCGGGCTTCCCATCGTGCAGATGACGCCGCAGGAGGCATCGGCCGCGTTCTTCGACCTCGCCTCCGACGAGCAGCTCGACTGGGTCCCGCCGACCGCTACCTGGGCGGCCGACAACGCGGACGTGCGGATCGCGATCATGGCCGACGCGAACACGCGCGAGCTCTCGGGGGCGGACCCCAAGAAGCAGGCCCGCGCGCAGAAGGCGCGCAAGCCGCTGATGGAGACCTCCATGAGGCGCTCCGCCGCGGGCGAGTACCGCTGGGCGCTGACGCTCTTCCCGACGCACGCGTACGCGGGCGAGGCGGGCATGTCGCTGCGCGAGTACGAGGACTTCTACTACGCGGCCTGCCTGGCGACCGACGGCGAGCCGGTCACGGCGTGGCAACGCCACTCCGACGACGTCAACCGGCTGGCCGAGTGGATGCGGGGGAAGGAAGAGGTGCACGTGACCGCGCCCGGCACCGACATCCGGCTCGGGGTGGCCGAGCGCACCTGGATCCCGTGCGTCGGCGAGCACAACATGCCGGACGGCGAGTTCTTCACGGGCCCGATCGAGGACGCGGTGGACGGCGAGGTCGCGTTCTCGTTTCCCGCCACCTACGGCGGGCGCGAGGTCTCAGGAGTGCGCTTCCGCTTCGAGAGCGGCCGGATAGTCGACGCTTCGGCCGAGCGGGGCGAGGAGTTCCTGATCGAGATGCTCGATACCGACGACGGCGCGCGGCGGCTCGGTGAGCTCGGGATCGGCACGAACTACGGGATCGAGACCGGCACGAAGGAGATCCTGCTGGACGAGAAGATCGGCGGGACGGTGCACATGGCGATCGGGATGAGCTATCCGGAGAGCGGGGGCACCAACGACTCCGCCGTCCACTGGGACCTCGTCTGCGACCTGCGCCAGGGCGGCTCGATCGAGGTTGACGGCGCCGAGCTCCAGCGCGACGGCCGCTTCCAGGTCTAGGCGCCCCGCCTAACGGACAGCGGGTAGCGGCAGGGCCGCCGCGGCGCTGCTGCGGGCCACGTAGGCGTCCCAGGCCAGCTTGGCGCCGGCGTCGCGGTCGTCCGCCGTGGTGCGGCGGAGCCCCAACCTGAGCCAGGCCTCGCTCGGATTCTGGTCGTCGCGCACCGAGTACCAGAACAGCGGTCCCAGGTTCCACGCAGCCCGGTTCGCCAGCACGCCGTCCGCGAACGTGTTCAGCCAGGTGCGCTGGGTGACCTCGCTCTGGGCCGCCTCGTCGACGTCCGGGGTGGAAGGGTTGTCGAGCGCGGTCGCCTTGCCGAACTCGTTGATCCACACCTGTTGCCGCGGCGCTCCGCTCGAGTCCGTCCCGGCGTACTGCTTCAGGGCGGCGACGGTGGTCCCGAGCGCGGTGACGCCGCTGCTCGCGTTGGAGTGGTAGTCGTGCAGCGCAAGGGCGTCGAAGGAGCTCGGGCCCGCCGTCTGCACGATGTCGCGGATGAAGTTGGTCGGGCTGACCCGGGTCACGCCGTCATAGGAGCTCGCATGGGCGAGTCCACCGACCATGATCCGGGCCCCGGAGTTGACCGCGCGCAGCCGGCTGCGCACGACCTGGAGCAGGCCGGCGTAGTCGGTGCCGCTCGGAGCGTCCCAGTAAGGCGTGATGTTGGGCTCGTTCCAGAGCTCCCAGACCTGGACCGGTCGAGACGGGCAACCGCAGCTCGACCAGAACGACCCGCTCACGCCGTAGCGCCGGGCCGCCGCCTGGGCGAACGAGCCGAACTGGTCCCGCTCGGTCGCCGTGTGGGGCGGGGTGTAGCTCTCGCCCGGCATGTTCATCAGGATCGGGACGAGCGTCACGCCCTGGAGGGACGCCTGCTTGGCGAGGTTGTCGAGCCGGGCCCAGTTGGAGTAGGTCCCGTTGCTCAGCACCTGGTCCTGGCGGAAGCGGGCGCGGTACATGCCGATCTTGGCCGCGCCCATGCGGCCGAGGTCCTCTACGCCGATCGGGAAGTCGGCCAGCCACTCGGCGCGCAGCGCGTTCAGGCCGTAGGCGGAGACGGTGCTGGGCGGCTGTGGCGGGGGAGGCGGCTTCTTGGCCGCGGCAGCGCCCGGCAGCGCGAGCGCGGCGGCCAGTACGAGCAGGACGGGGAGTTGACGGCTGAGGCGAAGCACGTCTCCCTGCCCAGCGTAGCCCCGTTCTTGGATATCGCCAGTCCGGATGGGGGAGGGCCAGGGGCGCTCCTACACTCAGGTCCGTGGCCGGTCACTCCAAGTGGGCGCAGATCAAGCACAAGAAGAAGGTGGTCGACGCCAGGCGCGGACAGCTCTTCACGAAGCTCGCGCGCGGCATACAGGTCGCGGCCCGTCAGGGCGGGGGAGACCCGGCCGGCAACGCGGCCCTGGCGCACGCCGTCCAGAAGGCCAAGGACGCCCGCATGCCGAAGGACAACATCGAGCGGGCGATCGCAAAGGGGACCGGCGCCGACGCGGACGCACAGGCACTCGAGGAGGTCACCTACGAGGGCTACGGCGCGGGTGGGGTGGCGATCCTCGTCGAGGCGCTGACGGACAATCGCAATCGCACGGGCGCCGACGTTCGCCACGTCTTCACGAAGCACGGTGGGAGCCTGGGCGAGCCGGGCTCGGTGGCCTGGACGTTCGAGAAGAAGGGCGAGCTGGTGGTGGACGCATCGCGGCATGGCGAGGACGAGCTGATGCCGGCGATCGATGCCGGCGCCGAGGACGTGTCGCTGGATGGCGACGTATGGGAGGTCGTGACCCCGCCCGCCGCTCTGGCGGACGTGCGCCAGGTGCTGGAGGCCGGCGGAGTTGCGCTCGAGTCCGCGGAGCTCGTCATGCGCCCCACCGCGCGCACGCGTGTGGACGACGACAAGGTCGCGTCCCTCGTGCGGCTGGTCGAGGCGCTCGAGGAGCACGACGA
>JBHELQ010000120.1:0-44064 GCA_046262995.1 Thermoleophilaceae bacterium | reverse complement strand
GAGTAGTCCGGCTCGGACGAGAACTCGCGGCCGAGGAACGGCTGGCCGTGGTCGTGACCGAAGACGCGCGGGCCGAGCTTCTCGCTCATGCCGAAGCGCATGACCATCTGCTTGGCGGTCTGCGTGACCTTCTCGAGGTCGTTGGAGGCTCCGGTCGTGACCTCGCCGAAGACGATCTCCTCCGCGGCGCGGCCGCCGAGCGTCATCGCCATCGTGTCGTTCAGCTCCGCGCGCGTCGTGAGGAACTTGTCCTCGGTCGGCAGCGAGATCGTGTAGCCGAGCGCCTGCCCGCGCGAGATCACGGAGATCTTGTGCACCGGGTCCGTGTTCTCGAGGAAGTGCGCGACGATCGCGTGACCCATCTCGTGGTACGCGGTGATCCGCCGCTCCTTCTCGCTCATCACGCGCGTCTTCTTCTCGGGGCCCGCGATCACGCGCATGATCCCCTCCTCCAGCTGGAGGTGGTCGATCTCGCGCTTGCCCTGGCGGGCCGCCAGCAGCGCGGCCTCGTTCACGAGGTTCGAGAGGTCGGCGCCGGTGAAGCCCGGCGTCTGCGCGGCGAGGTTGTCGAGGTTGATCGTCTTCGCGAGCGGCTTGCCGCGCGTGTGGACCTCGAGGATCTTCGCGCGGCCCTTGCGATCCGGGCGGTCGACCACGATCTGGCGGTCGAAGCGGCCCGGGCGCAGCAGCGCGGGGTCGAGGATGTCCGGCCGGTTCGTCGCGGCGATGAGGATGACGCCGGTCTTCACGTCGAAGCCGTCCATCTCGACGAGCAGTTGGTTGAGCGTTTGCTCGCGCTCGTCGTGGCCACCGCCGAGGCCGGCGCCGCGATGGCGGCCGACCGCGTCGATCTCGTCCATGAAGATGATCGCAGGGGCACTCGTCTTCGCCTGCTCGAACAGGTCGCGCACGCGGGAAGCGCCGACACCGACGAACATCTCGACGAAGTCCGAGCCCGAGATCGAAAAGAACGGCACGCCCGCCTCGCCGGCGACGGCGCGCGCGAGCAGCGTCTTACCGGTACCCGGCGGCCCATAGAGCAGCACGCCCTTCGGTATTCGGGCTCCCAGCGCCTGGAACTTCTTCGGGTTCTCGAGGAACTCCTTGATCTCCTGGAGCTCCTCGACCGCCTCGTCGACCCCGGCCACGTCGCGGAAGGTGATCTTCGGCGAGTCGACCGACATGCGCTTCGCGCGCGACTTGCCGAAGGACATGACCTTCGAGCCGCCGCCCTGCATCTGGTTGATGATGAAGAGCCAGAACAGCAGGAAGATCACGAACGGCAGGATGTAGGTCAGGGCCGTGAGCCAGCCGGAGCCGCCCTTGGCCTTGACGTCGATCTTGACGTCCTTCGAGCGCAGCTGGTTGACCAAGTTCTGCTCGGTGTTGTCGGGATAGGCCGTCTGGTACTTGCGGCCGGCCTGCTCGACGACGTCGAGGCGGTTGTTCTTGGTGTTGATCGTGACGTCCTTGACGCGGCCCTTGTCCACCTGCGTCAGGAACTGCGAGTAGTTCGGCGGCTTCTGGTGCTCCCCCGGGCTGATCAGCTTCTGCGCGAAGAAGGCGAGGACCACCACGATCAAGATGGGGAACGCCGCGCTTTTGAAGAATCTGCTCACTGCCGTGCCTCTGTCTCCTCTACGCACCCGGGCCCACCTCGTCTCACTCGAGAAGACCGCAGAAGCACGCGAAAATCAAGCCTAGCAAGGGGGTTTTCAACTTCCACCCTCTTCTCGGCCAGCTGTCCAGGGCCTTCAGACGCCGTCGAGAACGGCTACATACGGCAGATTGCGGAAGCGCTCCGCGTGGTCCAGGCCGTAGCCGATGGCAAAGCGGTCGGGGATCTCGAAACCCACGTAGCGGATGGGCAGCTCCACCTTGCGCCGCTCCGGCTTCGTCAGCAGGGCGCAGACCTCGAGCGACTTCGGATTCCGCGCCCGGAGCGTGCGCAGGAGGTAGGAGAGCGTCAGCCCGGAGTCGACGATGTCCTCGACGATCAGGACCTCGCGCCCCTCGATCGGGGCGTCCAGGTCCTTGAGGATGCGAACGACCCCCGAGGAGTCGGTCGAGGAGCCGTAGGAGGAGACGGCCATGAAGTCGAGCTCGCAGGGGACGTCGAGCTGGCGCATCAGGTCCGAGAGGAAGAACACAGCTCCCTTCAACACCCCGATCAGGAACAGGTGGCGGCCGTCGTAATCCCGTGAGATCTCCGCGGCGAGCTCCCGCACGCGGTGGGCGAGCTCGTCGCCCTGCACCAGGATCTCTCCGATCTCGGCCTCGGCCATCTCCCGCCTCACGCTACCCGTCCCGGCAGGGGTGGCGGCCGGGAGTCAGCGGCTCGGGGCCCTCCGCGCGACGAGCCCGACCGTTGCCGGGCCGGGCTCCTCCGCCACGCAGCGCTCGTCGACGGCCACCCCGGCGACCCAGACGACCTGGCCGCCGGCCTCCACCACGGGCAGGGTGCGCCGCAGCCCGCGCGGAACCTTGCGATCGGTGAACAGGTCCTGGAGAGTCTTCGTCCCATCCAGGCCGAGGGGCCGCATGCGGTCGCCGTCGCGCCACGACCGAACGATGGCGGCGCCCCCCAGGGAGTCGGCCGAGACCGCGACGTCGCCGGCCTCCCCGAGTCGTGCCTCGATCTCCCAGTCCCCGAAGCGCGCCGAGCCCGGCACCGGCAGCTCGACGGGCTCCGGCGCCTCGGCGTCCGGCTCCCGCGTGAAGCGGACCGTGCCGTACTCGGCGATCGCCCGGAGTCCGCCGCCCAGGTCCAGCGAGTGGGTCCCGGCCTCGGTCAGGGCCAGGACGGCGTCCGCCTCCCGGCGCGACAACGCCCGCGGCGAGCCGGCCGCCATCTCGGCCAGCGAGCGCAGGACGAGCCTCGCGACGGCCGCAGGCTGGGAGCGCAGCTCCGCGAGCGGCACCGCGGGGCCGCCCCCCAACCCCTCGAGCGCTTCGGCCGTGACGCGGTCGAGCACCTCGGCCTCGTCGCGCAGCAGGCGCGCGGTCTCGGCGATGGCCCGCTCGGCCGCCGGGTTCAGCTCCTCGAGCGCGGCAAGCACGTCGTGCCGCACGCGGGCGCGGGCGAAGCGGCGATCCGCGTTCGACGGGTCCTCGCGCCAGTCGAGGCCACGGGCGCGGCAGTAGGCGCGGGCCTCCTCGCGCGTGGCACTGAGCAGCGGGCGCACGAGCCGGCCACGGCGCGCCTCCATGCCGAGCAGCGCCCGGCGGCCGGGGGAGACCGCGAGCCGGTAGAGCACCGTCTCCGCCTGGTCGCTCGCGGTGTGAGCCGCCGCGTAGTCGTCCTCGGCGTGCCGCTCGGCCAACCCGTAGCGGATCTCGCGGGCCTGGTCCTGGAGATTGCCGCCCTCCGGGAGCCGCACCCGCTCCACCACCAGCGGCACGCCCAGGCCGTCGCACAGCTCCCGGCAGAAGCGCTCATCCGTCGCCGCGCCCTCGCGCAGCCCGTAATTCACGTGCAGCGCCGTGACCTCGGCGCCCAGCCCGAGCGCGACATCGAGCAGGCAGACGGAGTCGCCGCCGCCCGAGAGGAGCACGAGCAGCGGACGCTCCGGTCGTACCAGGCCGCTCTCGCGAGCCGCCTCGAGCGGCCGCTGGCTCACTCCTTCGCGGTCGCGCGGCACAGCTGGACCGGCTCGTCGAAGCCCTTCAGCTTCACGTTTCCGATGGGCTCGAACTCCAGGTGGGACATCCCCTCCACCGCGTCCATCACGGCGTCGCTCACGAGCACCTCGCCGCCGCGCGCCCGCGCGACCACCCGCGAGGCCAGGTTGACCTGGCGCCCGAAGTAGTCGCCGTCGCGGTACAGCGTCGGTCCGGCGTGGATCCCGATACGGGGCTGCGGCCGATCGTCGAACAGCCGCTGGAAGCCCACGGCCCAGTCGGTCAGGGCCGCCACGTCGCTGCCGACGACCATCACCTCGTCGCCGATCGTCTTCACGACCCGGGCGTCGTCGGGCAGCGTGGCCGTGACGCCCTCGATGAAGCGCTCGACGAGGGAGAGGGCCTCCTCCTCTCCCTCCTCCTCGGTGAAGCGCGTGTACCCGGCCAGGTCCGCGAATGCGATCGCCACGTTCAGCCGCCCGAGGTCCATCTCGCCCTCGAGCTCCATCTCCATGTGCCCGACCACGTCCTGCTCGATGAAGTGCTGCAGGAAGCTCCGGTGGACGTAGTCCATCAGCGGGGAGGCCAGAGGCAGCAGGTCGCGCGCCAGGTGCTCCATCTCCTCGGCCATCTCGAGCTCGGGCACACCGTCGCGGATCAGCGGCTCGTGCACGTAGATGTGGAACAGCCGCACCTCGGCGTCCGCGATCTGGGCAAGGGCCTGGCCGTTGACCCTGCAGAGCTGGAGGAAGGCCACGAGCGGGAAGCCCGCCGACAGGACGGACGCGACGTAGCGGAGCGCCTGCAGGTCCTCGTCCATCAGCTTCTCGAGCTTCTGCGGAGGCAGCCCCCAGCCCGACCAGATGCGCTCGATCAGCGCCGGCTCGAGCCCGGTCACCTCGGCGGCCTCGTCGAGCGAATGCGGCTCCTCGGCGTCGGGGAAGAGGTCCTCGACGAAGCCGTACGCCAGGCGCCCGTCCTCCGTGGCGCGCTTGATGTGGTCCAGGGTGTGTCCCCGGTCGCGCAGCCGGGCCACGATTCGCGCGTGCGCGGTGGCCGCCGGGCTCCAGCCCTCGGCGATGTCCCCGTTCGGGATCAGGCCCGACTCCACCCAGCGCTTGAGCGTCGAAGGCGAGACGCCGGCCCGGCGGGCGGCCTCGCTGAGCGTCAGCCTGTCTTCGTCCACGGCCTCTGCAAGCTACAAGGGCCGCCGCGAGGCCGAGCGTAGGTTTCCCGCGCGCCCGCGTAAACAGCGCACGCCCGCGGCCCGGCGGGAATAGACTCGCCCGCGATGCCAGGCGAGGACCGAGGGGAAGCGCGGTGAGCTACTTCGTCACGGGGGCGACGGGCTTCGTCGGCAGGCACCTGGTCGAGGAGCTCATGAAGCGCGAGGGGACCATCCACGTGCTGGTCCGCGAGGGCTCGCGCGGAAAGGTCGACGCGCTGGTCCAGCGGCTGGGGGCGCCCGAGGGCCGGATCGTTCCCGTTGTCGGCGACCTCGCCAAGCCGGGCCTGGGAGTCGAGGGCTTCTCCGAGCCCATCGAGCACTTCTTCCACCTCGCCGCGGTGTACGACATGACCGCCGACGAGGACGCCATGACGCGCGCCAACGTCGAGGGCACGCGCCACGTCGTCGAGTTCGCGAACACGCTCCGCCTGGGCCGGTTCCATCACACGAGCTCGATCGCGGTCGCCGGCCGCTACAAGGGCGTCTTCCAGGAGGACATGTTCGACGAGGACCAGGACCTCCCCCACGCCTACCACCGCACGAAGTTCGACTCGGAGAAGGCGGTGCGCCGGGGCGTGGAGGCGAAGACGTTGGTGTTCCGCCCCGGGATCGTCGTCGGGCACTCCGAGACCGGCGAGATGGACAAGATCGACGGTCCCTACTACTTCTTCAAGCTGATCCAGAAGCTGCGTTACGCCCTTCCGCAGTGGTTCCCGCTCGCGGGCCCCGAGGGCGGCCAGACGAGTCTGGTGCCGGTCGACTTCGTGGCGAAGGCCATGGACCACATCGCGCACCTGCCCGACGACGAGCTGCCGGGCGACACCTTCCACCTGGTCGACCCGGAGCCGATGCGCGTGGGCCAGACGCTGAACGAGTTCGCCAAGGCCGCTCACGCCCCGCAGTTCGCCGCGCGCATCGACCCCAAGGTCGCCAAGGCGATCCCCAAGCCGGTGAGGGCGGGAGTGAAGGCTCTTCCCACCGTCCGCCGCATCCGCGAGACGTTGCTGCGCGACCTGGGCGTGCCGCCGGCCGCGATCGAGAACCGCGACTTCTTCTGCACCTTCGACGCCCGCGACGCCCAGCGCGCGCTCACGGGCACCGGCATCGCCGTCCCGCCGCTGTCCACCTACGCGCCCAAGCTGTGGGACTACTGGGAGCGGAACCTCGACCCCGACCTGTTCCGCGAGCGCAGCCTCGCGAGCGCGATCAAGGACCGGAAGATCCTGATCACGGGCGCCTCGAGCGGCATCGGCAAGGAGGCCGCGCTCAAGATCGGGGACGCCGGGGGCGAGGTCCTGTTGGTTTCACGCACGCGCGAGAAGCTCGACGAGGTGGCAAGGGAGGTCGAGGAGCGGGGCGGCACGGCGCACGTCCACGCCGCCGACCTGTCAGACCTGGAGGAGATCGAGCGGCTGGCCCAGGAGGTGCTCGACCAGCACGGCGGCGTCGACATCCTGGTGAACAACGCGGGCCGCTCGATCCGCCGCTCGGTCAAGGCCTCCTACGACCGCTTCCACGACTACGAGCGCACGATGCGGCTCAACTACTTCGGCGCCCTCAAGCTGATTCTGGCCTTCCTCCCGGGGATGCGGGAGCGCAAGGGAGGCCACATCATCAACATCAGCTCGATCGGCGTGCAGACGAACACGCCCCGCTTCTCGGCCTACGTGGCGTCGAAGGCCGCGCTCGACGCCTTCTCGCGCTGCGTCGCTCCCGAGGTGGTGGCCGACAACGTCCGCTTCACGACCATCTACATGCCGCTCGTCCGCACCCCGATGATCGAGCCGACCGACATCTACAAGGCATTCCCCACCCTGACACCGGACGAGGCCGCCCAGTTCATCGCCGACGCGATGATCGACAAGCCCAAGCGCAAGGCCTCACGCCTCGGCACCTTCGGCGAGGTTCTCTACGCGATGTCGCCGAAGACCGTCGACCTGGTGCTGAACACGGCCTACAACCTGTTCCCCGACTCGAAGGCCGCGAAGGACAAGAAGGGAGAGAAGGACAAGAAGGAGCTGCCGGCCGGCGACGGGGAGGGCAAAGGCGACGAGATGTCCACCGAGGCGGTGGCGATGGCGTACCTCCTGCGCGGCGTGCACTTCTAGGGCCCCGCCGCAGTCGGTCAGCCGCGCGGCTCGCGCCACATCCGCCAGGCCGGAGGGCCGTCCTTCGGGAAGTGGATCTCCTCCGTGACCTCGAATCCCTGGCGCTCGTAACAGGTGCGGTTGCGAGGCGTGGTGGCCTCCAGGTACGCCGGCATCCGCTCCCCGTCGCAGCGCTCGAGAATCGGCCGCATCAGCGCCGTCCCCACGCCGCGGCCCTGGGCCTCCGGCTCCACGCCCACGAAGGGCAGGTACCAGTGCGGCTCCTTCGGGTGGTTCGACTCGATCGTGGCGAGCGCGCGCATGACTCGCGGCAGCCGTCCGCCCAGCGCCGCGATCATCCCCGGCAGCAGCCGGAGCTGGGCGATCGGACCGAGATGCCAGGTCTCCGGAGGCATCCACAGCGCGCCGCCGAGGACGCCGTCGGTCGTGTAGCACTCGTCGTGCGGCAGGTAGACCTTCCGGAGGTAGAAGGCGAACCCGCGCTCCGACCGGCGCGTCCGCTCCACCTCGTCCGGGAACATCCACTCGAAGACCGGGTCGTCCTGGAAGGCCCGCGCCAGGGCCTGGGACAGCAAGGCGACGTCGTCCACCGTCGCCTTGCGGATGGTCGCGACCGGTGGTGGGGCCCCCGCCTCCACGGAGGCGACCGTAGTGCCCTCGAGTGGGGGAGTCAATGCTGGTTTGCCCGCCGCCGCTCCGGGCAACGGGGGGTCTCTGGAGTTGGCGTTTGACGTCCCCGACGGCGCGCCCGACCTCAGAGGCCAACCCGCGAGGGGCCGACCGGGCGGCGAACCTGCCGGCGGAACCTTCGGTAGTCCCGCTTACCCCACCGAAGGAGCTCTCAGCATGGCGTCACAGGACGTAACGACACCCCACGCCGGCGTTGACACCGGCAGCGGCATCGGCAGGGCGGCCCGTCGCCTGGCCACCGAGACCAAGCAGGCGTTCAAGACCACAGAGTTCTGGGTGATGGTCGCCCTGGTGATCGCGCTGCTGATCGCGGGCAACTCGATCGAGCGCGAGGAGGGCGGCAAGGACATCTTCGCCGCCGACAAGGTGTGGCTCTACATCACCGTGCTGGCGTCGGCCTACATGGTCAGCCGCGGCCTCGCGAAGTCCGGCAGCCGCGAGCCCTACACGAACGACCGCGAGAACACGGACGACTAGCAAGTCATGTGGATCATCACCAAGCGGCCGGGCCGGCGGGCGAACGTCCGCTTCAGGCCCGGCTGCCTGGTGTGGTCCCTGCTGTTCTCACTGGCGCTGACCATCGCGCTGAATCTGCTGATCCGCGCCTTCTGAGTCCGGGTCAAACAGAGGGCCATCAGGTCACACCGGGAGGGCGAACTCGAGCCCGCGGCGGTGCACCTCCTCGAGCACCCGTGGCAACGCCGCCACTGTTCGTCGCCAAGATCCGGGGGCGCTGTAGTGGTCGGCGTCATGAAGCAGAAGCACGTCCCCTCCGGCCAGGTCGTCGGTCAGCAGAGCGGCTATCCCTGCGGGATTGGCATCGCGGCGCCAGTCCCGACCCCAGCGCGTCCACAGCAGCGGAGTCCACCCGCGCCGATGGGCCGTCAACAGCGCCGCCGTGTTGAGGATTCCGTATGGAGGCCGGTACAGACGCGGCTCGCGACCACTCGTGTCCGTGAGTGCCGCGGCCGCACGGGCGAGGTCGTCCCTCACCTGGCCCGGCGTGAGGCGAAGCAGGCTGCGATGGCGGTGGCAGTGCAAGGCCACCTCGTGACCGGCTGCGGCCGTCTCGGCCACCAGCCCCGGCATGCGCTCGGCCTGCTCGCCGGCCAGGAAGAAGGTCGCGGGCACCCCGTGCCGCGCCAGCACCTCCAGCACGGCGGGCGTTCCCTCTGAGTGCGGGCCATCGTCAAAGGTAAGCGCGACGCGGTTCCCGCCGGCCAGGCGATCGCGAACCGCGAGCGCGTTGCGCAGGCACGGAGAGACAGCACACAGACCGGGCGCCCAGTAGGCGCCTATGCCTGCGCCGAGGACTGCGGCGGTCAGACCCAAGCTATCGTGGCTTCGAGTGCCCACGGTGCTCGGTATCGCCTGCGCGTGCGCGGCTTCGGTGCTCTACAACGCCGGTGCGGCCCTGCAGGCTCTGGAGGCACGCGAGGTTCCCGGGGCGCATTCCCTGCGCCCGTCGCTGATCGGTCGCCTGCTCTCTCGGCCGCGCTGGATAGCCGGTTCGGCTCTCGCCCTCCTGGGCTGGCCCCTCCAGGCCTTGGCGCTCACCTTCGCACCCCTCACGATTGTCCAGCCCGTCCTTGCAGCCGGGCTCCTGCTCTTGCTCGTGATCGGTGTGAAGGCACTGGGGGAGCGTGTCCGTACCCGCGAGCTGGTGGGTGTCGGGGGAATCGTGGCCGGCGTGGCGTTGCTCGCCTGGTCTGCACCGGCCCACACCCATCGTCACGCGGGTGCCGCGGCGTTGACCCTGACGCTCGCCGCGCTGGCGGTTCCGGCGTTGGCTCCCTACGCGGCTCGCCGAGGCCGCCTCCCGCGCGGTTCTTTGCTCGCCCTGGCGGCAGGATTCGGCTACGCGTGGAGCGGGATCACGACAAAGCTGTTCGCCGATGGCGCCTCCGCCGGGGTCTGGGGCGCGGCCCTGGCATGGTCGCTCGCAACCGGAGCCGCCTCGGCGGTCGCGATGCTCAGCGAGATGACGGCCCTTCAGCGCGCACCTGCCACGCGAGTCTGTCCGACGGTGTTCTCGGCTCAAGTCCTTGTTCCGGTGCTAGCAGCTCCACTCCTGGCGGGTGAAGCGTGGAGTTCGACGCCCCTGGCGGGGGGCGTGATCGTGATCGGGCTCCTCGCCGTGGTGGCGGGTGTTGTCGCGTTGGGAGCCTCGCGCGCTGTGGGCACCCTGGCGGGCGCCGCCAGCGGTACGGCAGAGAGGCCCCGGGTGTCGAGGGAGGAGACCAGCGCGTCCAGTCCTCGCAGTTCGCGGGCGGACGCGGACAGGGCCCTCACGACCACCACCTGATCGTCGTGGAGCACTGGAACCGAGAGGCCGCTGCCTGCGTCGACCCGGACGTCACCCGCAACCGGCCGGCCTCCCCCCACACCTGCGACCAGGTACTCGGTAGGCGAGATTCCGCCGGAGGGGAGCAGGAACCAAAAGGGCGCCTGCAGCCCGAGGCGCCGAGCGACTCCCCGCAGATGCTTGCGCGCCGACAGCGACTTGGGCGTAGGCGCCCGCCGCAGCTGGGGCATAGCGGCGATCCCGCCATGCCGCAGCTTTCGCAGTTCGGGAGACGCTGGGGGACTAGCGAACGCAAGCGTCGCCCGCGCGCCATGGCGCTGGAGGTCGGCGGCAACGGCCGGCCCCGATTGCGGTGTGGTCTCGACAATCAAAGTGACGGCGCGGCGAGGTGTCGGGATGGTGGTAAGGGGGTCCAGGTCGAGAGCTCGTGCGGTGAGCGAGTAGGCGTCGTCGGTCCCGAGGCCCCAACCGCCCATGGCAACCGCCGTCAGGGCGAGTGAAGCCACGCGCGTCAATCGGAGTCGCCAGGCCGGCACTGGTCGCACACGTGGACCAAGTCCGGCGACGAGAGGCCCGGGCGGCTCCCCGCCGACGAGCGCGGGCGCCCGCCCTGTCTCATGGACGGCGTCCAGCAGCGCCCTCCGGAGCTGATCACTGGACTTGCATACCTTCGCCAGGCCGAGCGCATCAAGGGTCCGGTTGTGGACCCTGATATGACCGACTTGAGCCCCATACGCGACCACCGGGCAGCCACAGGCCAGCGCTTCGAGGGAAGTGAGGCCCCCGGTGGAATGGACCAGGGCGTCGGCGGCGTGCAGCAGCTCGTGCATCCGGCTCGTAAAGCCGAGAAGCCGCATCCGCGGGTCGGCGGCAAAGCGTCGCCGGAGGCGCAGCCGGGCCACCTCGTTGCTTCCACACAGGCAGACCACCGTGGCCCCGGGGATCGTCAGCGCGGTGCGGGCAGCGCCCTCGAGGTCGCCCACGCCCCAGCCTCCGCCCGAGATGGCGATGACCGTGCCACGGACAGGCAGTCCGAGTCGGCGGCGTGCCGTCTGGCGGTCGCGGCGCTCCAGAAATCCGGGCGCCACCAGCGGATGCGCCAGCCGCACACTCCCGTGCCCGGCCACCTGCTCCACCGGAGCGACTCCGATCTCGTGGGCCACCAGGTGGAGGTCCGCACCTGGGCTCGCCCACAGCTTCCAGTCGGCCAGATCCGTGATCGGCACGCACAACGGCACTTGGAGCTGTCCCCGTCGGCGCAGCTCCCCCAAGACGCTGGTGATCGCTGGGTGGGTGGAGACGACGACGTCCGAAGGATGGGCCCGCAGCAGCTGCCGTAGCCGTCTATTCCCGAGTAGGAACAACAGCTTCCGTCCAACCGTCTGCGCAGGTGGGAAGCGTCGGAAAGCCCCATAGAGCAGGCTGAACAACCATGGTGCGTAGCGCAGCTGGAGGTGGTAGCCGTCGCGAATCAGGTGGCGCAGGAGGCTCCCCAACGCATGCAGGCCGTCGATGTGGACGGCATGTGCGTCGCCGCCGCTTTCGAGCTCGGCCGCGAGGGCGCGCGCTGCGGCCACGTGACCCGCTCCAACGTCAGCGGAGAGGATGAGGACGCGGCGCGGTGCGGACCGTTCGGAGACCGCGGCATCAAAGGCCGTCGAGATTAAGCGGGGATAAACACCCGCCGGTCCTGACGACCGCGCGCCCGCGCCCTACTCGACCAGGTGCGGGTAGTCCGACTCGATCATCGCCTTGTAGCGCTCGAACACGGGCTTCGTGATCGGCACCAGCGCCAGCGCCTTCCGGGCGTCGCCCTTCGACTTGATCCGCCGGCGCGCCAGGGCGATGGCCACGTTCTCCTTGCCCTGGAAGTAGCGGTTCGCGACATCCGAGTCCATGGTCATTCCTACGGCCGGCTCCCAGGCGACGTCGTCGGTCCACTCCCAGCGCAGGTGCTCGCCGTCCTCGACCTCGTCCCGGTAGGTGATGTTCACGACCAGGTCGAGGTCGGGGAACTCGAAGCGCTGAGGGGTCTCGGCGTCGCGCAGCTTCGGTCCCATCTCGGGGTCGGTGCTCATAAGGCCGAAGGTCCGGTCGATGACCTCTCGAAACTCCTCGGCCGAGCGGAAGCCGCTCACGGGCAGACCCTAAACGAAAGCCGGCCCACGCTTGATCAGGTTCTCGTAGAGCTTCTCCTGGATGGTGTCGCGAACTCGTTCAGAGAGCTCGAACACCGTCGCCCGGTCGTCGGCGGCCTCGGGACCGTAGGGCGCGGTCTCGATCGGCTTGCAGAACTCGATGCGCCACTTCGACGGCAGCGGCACGAAGCCCAGCGGCCCGAGCCAGGGGAAGGTCGGCGTGAGGGGGAAGAACGGCGCGCCGATCATGCGGGCGACGGCCGGCAGCTCGGCGATCTTCGGGTAGATCTCCTCGCTGCCCACGACCGCGACGGGCACGATCGGCGCGCGCGTCCGCAGCGCGATCTCCACGAAGCCGCCGCGCCCGAAGCGCTGCAACCGGTAGCGCTCCGAGAACGGCTTGCCCGTTCCCTTCACGCCCTCCGGAAAGACGGCCACGAGCTCGTCCTGCTCGAGCAGCCGCATGGCGTTGTAGGGCGAGGCCACGACGCCCCCGACCTTGCGCATCACCGTGGAGATCCACGGCAGCCGGAAGGCCCAGTCGAGGACGAGGAAGCGCGGGTAGCGCGGCAGCGGGTGCGCCTTCATCAGGGCGACCGACATCATCGTCGCGTCCCACGGCAGGATGCCCGCGTGGTTCGAGGCGAGGAGCGCCCGCCCATGGGAGGGGACGTTCTGGGCGCCGGTCGCCTCGACCCGCCACCAGCGCTCGTAGAGCAGCTCGAGGAACGGCAGCATGAGCTGGGCGAACTGCTCGTCGAAGCCCCACTCGTCCTCGGCGTAGTCGCCCTGGAGTCGGCGGGCCGCTCCGCGCAGCCCCTGGCGCGCGTCCCGGGGCAAGGTGACGGCCGCGCGGGCCAGCGCCTCAGGCAGCTCGAGGCCCGCGTCCAGGCCGCCGCGCAGCGCACGCAGGAAGGCCGTGGCCGTTCGCACCCCGAACGCCCGGCCCGCTCCGCGGCCTGCGCCGGTTCCCTCATCGAACGGCGCCTCCCACCCCTGCCGGACGCGCGTGCTCATGCCGGTGCGGCGGCGCGCCGGAGTGGGGAGGCTAGGCGGCGGCCGCCCTGCTTCGCCGCCCAGTCCTCGACCGCCTCCACCGTCGAGTACCGGGGGCCGTAGCCGACCTCGTCCGTCAAGCGAGTGACGTCCACCCCGCGGCCGAAGCGCAGGAGCCGCTGGAAGTCCTCCGAGAAGTCGAGCAGGCGCAGACGCTTGGCGACAGCCGCGGCGGAGCCGAAGAGGGGCGGTGGGATGGGGGCCGTGGGACGGCCGGCCAGCCGGATCATCCGCGTCAGCCCGATGCTGCCCGGGCCGGCCACGTTCACCGCCCCCCGGACGGGTCGCAGCACCGCGGTGACGAGGGCCTCGAGCGCGTCCTCCTCGTGCACCAGCTGGATCCTCGGGTCGAAGCCGAGGTAGGTGGGCACGACGGGGAGCGTGAGGTAGCGCGAGACCTGCGTGTCGAGCGACGGCCCAAGCGACGGTTGGTAGCGGAGCATCGTGCAGCACACCTGCGGGTGCCGTCGCGAGTATGTCTCGAAGTAGTTCTCGATCTCGGCGACGTCCCGCTGGAAGCGCGTCCGGAGCGGGAAGAGCCGCGACATCGTCTCGTCGAAGAACTGCGGGGCGTTCGGCTCGGAGCCGTAGATCCCCGCGGAGCCGCGGATGACGATCGTCCGCACGCTGTCGCTCTTCTCGCACGCCGCCAGCAGCTGCAGCGAGCCGATCACGTTGATGTCGTGCATGGCGCGGTCGGACATCCCCGGTCCTGGCCGCCGGATGATCTGGTTGTGAACGACCGTGTCGGCGCCGGTCTGGGGGATCAGGCGCGCGATCGTCGGGCTGCGGATGTCTGCCTCGATCAGCTCTGTGCGCTCCAGCTGAACGCTGGGCCGGCGGGTGTCGAGCCCGAAGACGCGCTCGACCTCCGGGTCGCGCTCCAGCCGGCGGGCGAGCTCACCGCCGACGAGGCTCCCAACCCCGGTGATGAGGACCCGCCGGCCGGACACTACGAGCTGCGCTTCTTCGCGCCTCCGCGGCTGCTCTTGGTGCGCGAGCGCTTCGCCGGCAGGCGCTCCTCGATGGCGTCGAGCCGCCGCGCGATCCGGCGCAGCTCGGCCTGCAGCGCGCGGACGTCGTCCTGCGTCGCCGGCAGTCGCTCCTCGACTGCCTCGCGAACGACCTTGCCGCTTCGGGCCAGGCCCGCCTCGGCGCCGCGGCGTAGGTCCTCCACCGTTCCGACGAGCTCGTCGACAGTGTCCTGCGCCCGGGTGCGGCTGCGCTCGGCCGAGCCCACGGTTGCCTGCACGGTCCGCTCGACGGCGTCCCTTACCCGGTCGCCGGTCTCGCGAGCCACCGTCGGCAGCTCCTTCGGGGGTGTCGGCCGCCTGGCCATCCGCGGCGGAGTCTTCCAGACACGCGGCCCGGCTTCAGCGTGCCGGCGGCCGGGACCCCTAGGACTCGTTGACGGTGAGCCGCTCCTGGGCCCGTGGCACCGGCTCGGAGCCAGGCGCAACCGCCTCCCGCAGAGCGGCGATGTCCCGGTGGATCTCCTCGAGCCGGGCCTCGGTCGCCTCGCCGCGGTCGTCCGCCTGCTCTCGGGCCGCCGCCGCGAGCCGCTCCTCGAGCCGGTCGAGGGCGTCCTCGACTCCCTCGAGGCGCTGAGAGATCGAGCGCAGACGGCGTGTGACCCGCTCGACGTCGGCGCTCGAGGGGATGTTCAAGGCGCCCATCGCCGCCTCCTGTGCCTGCACGGCCTTCTCCCGCGCCTCCAGCGTCCGCGTCAGCGCGGCGTTCACGACCGGGTTCGCCAGGAGCTCCTCCGCGATCCTGCCAAGGGCCTCCTCGCCCTGACGGGAGAGACGGTCCACCAGCGTCTCTGGGCGCTCGGCCTCGGCCACGGGCGGGCAGCGTAGCGGATGCCTCCGGGCCACCGCCGGCGTGGGTCTCGGAGGGGTCTCTCTAACCCTCAACTATAGAGTTAGGCAAGGCCTCCCCGGACAATGCCCCGGAGGGGGATGCCGGAGGGGGTTTGGAATGCTCCTACGGGGGGCAAATCCGCTCACGCACGGAAGCGCCGGCGCGGAGGTTCGCGAGGGCGCCAGAAGGGGTCGGACTGAAGCTTCGTCGAGGCGCGGCCGATACAGGAGGTAACAAGCCTTGGCCGGGCTCAATCCGAGCTCCGGAACCGTCCCCAGGTACCCCCTTGCACAAGCCACAGTCACCAACTAGCGTTCCGTCCCCTGGTGGGAGTTCTGATAGCTTCCGCGCGACGGGGGGCTGCTTCGGGAGGAGCGAGGGAGGACTGAGGAGAGCACGGATGAAGATGAGGCTCCTCGGGACCCTGGCAATCGTCGGGCTGCTGATCGCTGCAGGCCTGACCGCGTTGACCCTTCCGGCCGGCGCCGAGACCAAGACGGTCTGGGTGCAGCTGGCGACCGGGCAGGTCGTGCCCGTGACGGTCGACGTCCCGCCCGGCACCAGCCTGAACGACATCCAGCTCCCGGGCACGCCCGTCCCGGCTCCGACTACGCCGACCCAGACCACGCCCCCTCCCTCGGGCGGTGGCGGCAGCGGCTCCGGCGGCTCGAGCAAGAGCGCGCCGACAAGCACCGGCGGCCATCGGCAGACGCCCAGCGGAAGCACCCGCAAGGCCCGCCGCAAGCACCGCCGGCGCGGCTTCACCGGCGGGGCTGTGGCTCGACCTAAGCATAAGCGTCACCGGCGTCGCGCGACCCGCCTCCGCAACCCCGACGGCTCGCCCGCCCGCAGCAACCCGACCCTCTTCGACGCGCTCCCCGGTCCCTCCACTACCACCGGCGTTCCGAACTTCGTCATCCGCAAGTTCCGCGTCCCGGTCTTCCTCCTCCCGATCTACCAGGCCGCCGGCATCCAGTACGGCGTGCGCTGGGAGGTCCTCGCCGCGATCAACGAGATCGAGACCGACTACGGGCGCAACCTGAACGTCTCGACCGCCGGCGCGCTCGGCTGGATGCAGTTCATCCCGTCCACTTGGCGCAGGTACGGAGTCGACGGCAACAAGGACGGCCGCCGCGATCCCTACAACCCCGTCGACGCGATCTTCGCCGCCGCGCGCTACCTCAAGGCCGCCGGCTACGAGAAGGACCCGCGGCGCGCGGTCTTCGCCTACAACCACGCCGACTGGTACGTCGACTCCGTCATGCTCCGCGCGCGTCTGATCTCGGGCGTGCCCGCCGACCTCGTCGGCTCGCTGACCGGTCTGACCGAGGGCCGCTTCCCCGTATACGCGCGTGCGAGGTATGCAGACGACCTCCAGGAGAAGGAGGCCACGCGCCGCGTCAAGCGCGGTCAGAACGCGGCCCGCCTGGTCAGCTCCAACGAGCAACGCCGCGGGGTCGAGATCTTCAGCCGCAGCGGCGCGCCGGCCGTCGCGACCAACGACGGAGTGATCAAGAAGGTCGGCCACTCCAGGCGACTCGGTCGCTACATCGTGCTCCAGGACGTCTACGGCAACCGCTACGCGTACGGTCACCTCGGATCGGTCGCCAAGTACTACCCGGTGCCGAAGCAGGACGCCGCGAGCTCCCGCCACTCCGCGCGGGCCCTCAAGGCCAACGGGTCGAAGGACCCGCGGCCCGCGGCGCCCGCCTCGGCCGGACGCCAGGCCGCCAAGTCGGCCCCCGCCCCCTCCCACCCCTCCCCGGACTCTCAGCAGGCATCCGTGCCCGTCAAGGAGCGGATGTTCGCCAACCCGTCGGTGCCGATGGCCCGCCGCTCGGGCGGTCTCGAGCAGCTGCTCGACATGAAGGCCAGCAAGCAGGGCGGCTTCGAGACCTACCGCGCCTTCTTCTCGCGGCCCTTCGGCGTCGACTCCCGCGACGTGCGGCTGCGCAGGCTGAAGAAGGGCGCACACGTGATCGGCGGCACCATCCTCGGCCGGATCGGCCGCACCGTCCCCGGCAAGGCCGCGCACCTGTACTTCGAGATCCGCCCGGCCGGGCGCGGCGCCCCGCGCATCGACCCCAAGCCGATCCTCGACGGCTGGAAGCTGCTCGAGGCCACGGCGATCTACCGCGCCTCCGGCAAGAACGCGCTGCACGGCGACGGCTCCGCCTCGGTCGGCCAGATCCTGCTGATGTCGAAGCCGATGCTCGAGCGTCGCGTGCTCTCCGACAACCGGCTCGACATCTACCCCGGCGGCCGCCAGGACATCCGCTCCGGCCAGATCGACCGCCGCGTGCTGGCCACGCTCGAGTACCTCGCCGAGCGCGGCTTCCGGGCCTCGGTCAGCTGCCTGAAGACCGGCCACAACTTCCTCACGACGAGCGGCAACGTGTCCGAGCACTCCTCGGGCAACGCCGTCGACATCTCGAAGGTGAACGGCATCCCGATCATCGGTCACCAGGAGAAGGGCGGCATCACCGAGCAGACGGTCCGCGAGCTGATGAAGCTCCAGGGCACGGTGCGGCCGCACCAGATCATCTCGCTGCTCGAGCTCGGGAGTAACACCCTCGCGATGGCCGACCACAACGACCACATCCACGTTGGCTTCCACCCGCTCTTCGGCGAGAACCGCAAGCAGGGCAAGCAGGCGCTGGCGCTGCTCCGGCCCGGCCAGTGGTCCGACCTGCTGAAGCAGCTGCGCAGGATCGACAACCCGGTCGTGCCGACCAAGCCCTCGAAGTACGCCATCCCGGTCAAGAAGCGGTCTCGCCGGGCGAGCCTCGCCCACCCGGGCGAGTAGCACGCCACGGCGCAGCGCGTCGAGCAGCCGGGCAGCGCGAAGCGCGGAGAGCTCTTCGGCTTCGTCCAGTTCGAGTTCGGCTTCCTGCTCGGCCCGCCCGACGGCCGCTACCTCGTGCGGGCGACTTCGCACGAGGCGCTCGATGCCGTGCTGGTGCTGCGAACGCTCGGCGCCCCGGAGCGGCGCCTTCTGCGCGGTCGCCGCGGCCGTGAGCTGGCCCAGGCGGAGGCGGAGCCCGTCCCCACCTCGCGGGCCACGATCGTCCGTCCCGAGGCGTTCCCCACGCGTGAGCACGGCGAGCGCTGGCTCAGCTCGCTGCGGGGGGAGCGGGACGAAGCCGAGCGGGAGCTCGTAACGGCGCTCGGCCACCTGAACCGCGCGCTGCGCGCGTACCGCCTGTCGAGCGCCGATCCCTACGCGCGCGAGGTGTCCGGCTCCGGCGCCCTGGTCACCCGGATCGGGTTCGGAGCCGGGGAGTCCGTCGCCGAGGGCCGCTACGCGGGCGCGTGGGAGCTTCCGCGAGGAGGACCGCGGCGGGCCAGGCGCTCGATGGAGGCGCCGGAGGAGCGCTTTGCCGCGCTACTCGGCGGCCGCGAGCGCGCGCTGCCGAGCGAAGAGCTGACCCTGCGCGCGCGAGCGGACCTCGACCAGGGGCTGTTCCGCCAGGCGGCTCTCCAGGCGCGGGTCGCGCTCGAGAGCCTGCTCGCCGACCTGGGGGACGCGCTGCCCGACGAGTCGCGCGGGGCGCTCGAGGCCGACCGCGGTCCGATCGGCTCGGCCGCCAACGCCGCGCTGCGCGGCGAGCTCTCGGACGAGACGGTCGAGGCGCTCGGCGCCGCCGTCGGACGGATGGAGGCCGCGCTCAAGCGCAGGCGCCTCGGCCGTTGACGTTCGGCCAATCTCGAGATCTTTACTCAAGCCCAAGCTCGGCGCGCTCGAATACGGAGCCATGCCCCCGAACCACCAGGCCCCCATTTCCCTGTCGAGCGTCAGGGACCGCGTCGCACAGCGCCGCGCCCTGCTGCAGGCCGCCGCGGCGCGTCCGCAGGCGACCGCTCGCTCGGGTGGCCGGGCGTGGATCAACGGGCGCGAGGTCGCGCCCGACCCGCGGCTGGCCCACCTCTACGCGAGCTACGACTGAGCGTCCGCGTCAGTCCAGGTCCAGGGCGTCGAGCACGGCGCACAGCTCCTCGACGACGTCCCCGGACAGCCTGACCGCGGCGTCGGGGTCGTAGGGCGTCGGACCCTGGGTGATCAGCACGAGCTCGGCTCCGCCGCCCCGCGCGAGCGCGGGCAGCCCCGCCACCGGATGGACCTCGAGCGACGAGCCGATGCAGAGCATCAGGTCGGCGCTTGCCGCGAGCTCGTGGGCCGCCGCCAAGGCGTGATCGGGCAGCAGCTCGCCGAAGAGCACCACGTCCGGCTTGAGCGGCGCCACGCATGCCGGGCACTCCGGCGCGCCCGGGCGACCGTCCATCAGCTCGATCACCTGCTCGAGCGACTGCCTGCCGCCGCACTCCAGGCACACGCTCCAGTCGATCGACCCGTGCACCTCGACCACGTGCTCGCTCCCGGCGAGCCGGTGCAACCGGTCGACGTTCTGCGTGATCACGCCGCGCACCAGCCCCCGCCGCTCGAGCTCGGCGACAGCGAGGTGGGCCTCGTTCGGCCGCTTGTCGCGAAGCGAGGCGAAGCGCTCCGAGTAGAAGCCCCAGAAACGGTCGGGGTCGCGCCGCCAGGCGTCGATGTGGGCCACCTCCATGGGGTCCACCTTCTCCCAGAGCCCGGTGCCGGGCGAGCGGAAGTCGGGGATCCCCGACGGCACGGAGATGCCGGCGCCGGTCAGGACGACCGCGCGACGCGAGTCGCGCAGCAGGTCGGCGACGCGCGCCGCCTGGGAGGACGCCACGCTCACTTGCCGCGGAACTTCGGCTGGCGCTTCTCGAGGAACGCGGACACGCCCTCGCGCGCGTCCTCCGAGCCGAAGGCGGTGGCGAAGCCCGCCTTCTCCGCCTCGAGACCCTGGTCGAGGTCGCCGTTTGCCGACACGCGCTTGATCTGCTCGATGGCGACCGGCGCCTGGCGCGCGAGCTTGCGCGCCCACGACAGGGCGGTGTCGAACAGCTCGTGGTCGGGCACCACCTGGTTCGCCAGCCCGAGGCGGTAGGCCTCGAACGCGTCGATCGGGTCCCCGAGGAGATTCAGCTCCCGGGCCTTGCCCTCACCCACGAGCCGAGCGAGCCGCTGGGTGCCGCCGAAGCCCGGGATGATCCCCAGGTTGATCTCGGGCTGACCGAAGCTGGCCGACTCCGCCGCGATGCGGAAGTCGCACGCCATCGCCAGCTCGCAGCCCCCGCCGAATGCGATCGAGTTGACCGCAGCGATCGTTGCGGTCGAGGAGCGTTCCATCGCACGCATGAAGCCGTGCGCGGTGTCGACCAGCTCCCCGCCCTCGTCCTCGGCGCCCATGCGGGTGAACTCCTTGATGTCGGCCCCGGCCGAGAACGTGAAGATGTTCGACGAGGCGAAGACGACCGCGCGCAGCTTGCCGTCGACCTCGCCCCACAGCTCCGCTAGCTCTCGCACGACCTGCGGCGAAAGTGGATTGGCCGGCGGGCGGTTCAGCCAGACGATGCCGATCTCCTCGCGCGTCTCGAGAGCGATCGTCTCGCGCGACTGTCCCTCGTCCGGGCGGAGGTAGGGGAAGAAGCCCTGCCCGCTCTTCTTGCCGAGGCGCCCCTGCGCCACGAGCCGGCGAAGCGTGAGCGGCGGCGCGAAGTGCTCGCCCCATTCGGACTGCGCTCTCTCGAGCGCCTGCAGCACGTCGTCCAGCCCCCGCTCGTCGGCTCGCGCGAAGGGACCGGGGAGGATGCCGGCGCCCATCATCATCCCGATCTCGATGTCCTTGGCGGAGGCCAGCTCGTCCTCCAGGACGAGGCAGGACTCGACCAGGGCCTTGAGCGTGAAGCGCTCGACGAGCGTGCCGGTCGCGTCCTTAGCCGCCGTGCTCATAGAAACCCTTCCCGGTCTTCTGGCCCAGGTGCCCGGCTTCGACGAGCTCGCGCATCCGCTGCGAGACGAAGAAGCGCTCCCCGTAGCTCCGCTGCAGGTGCTCGGCCACGTGCAGCGCCGTGTCCAGGCCGAGCAGATCGGTCAGGAAGTAGGGGCCCATGGGCGCCGCCTTCGACTCCTGGACGAGCTTGTCGACCTCTTCGACGTCGAGGTCCTCCTCCTCGGTGACCCGCCAGACCTCCGATACGGACGAGTTCAGGATGCGGTTGACCACGAAGCCGGGAGCCTCCCCGCAGCGGATCGGCGTCTTGCGGATCCGCTGCGCGAGGTTCGCCGCGGTCTGGACGGTGCCGGCCGAGGTCTCCTCTCCCTCGATCACCTCGATCAGCCGCATCACCGAAGCCGGGTAGAAGAAGTGGAAGCCGACCACCTTGTCCGGGCGGCTCGTCGCCTGGGCCATCTCGGTGATCGAGAGCGACGAGGTGTTCGACGAGAGGATCGCGTGGCCGGGGGTCAGCGCGTCGAGGTCCGAGAAGACCGACTGCTTGATCTCCATGCGCTCCGGCACGGCCTCGATGACGAAGTCGACGTCGCCGAAGCCCTCGTAGTCGGTCGTCCCGTGGATCCGCTCGAGCGTCTCCTCGAGCTGGCGCTCGGAGTCATCCTTCGTGATCTTCTCCTTCTCGACGAGCCGGCCGAGCTGGCCTTCCGTGACCTGCCGCGCCTTCTCGAGGCCCTTGTCGACCAGCTTCTGCTCGACATCCTTCAGCACCACTGGGATCTCGGCGGCGGCGACGGTCTGGGCGATCTCGCCCCCCATCGTCCCGGCGCCCACCACGGCGGCCTTGAATACCTCCATGAAACCTCCGGTCGCTTGGCAGAGCCGAGGTCGGTCGGTCGACCCGGCGGCGTCGGAGAGGCTACCGTCTCGGACGTGAGCGAAGTCGCCCCGGGCATCCACAGGCTCGGGACCGAGAAGGTCAACTGGTACCTGGTCGAGGACGCTGGCAGGGCGGTGTGCGTCGACGCCGGGCTGGCGACCTACGAAGGACAGCTCGAGCAGGCGGGACGCGCCCCCGCCGAGGTGGAGGCCGTCGTGCTCACCCATTGCGACCTGGACCATGTCGGAATGGTCCCCGAGTTCCAGCGGGCGGGCGCCTCGGTTCACGTGCATCCGGACGACGAGGAGCGCCTGCGCACCGGCAAGCAGAAGAAGGGCGAGCGCAGCCTGCTGCCCTACCTCCGTCGCGGCACCGCCGTCTCGCTGATCGCCCACTTCATGCGGAACGGCGGCGTGAACGCGGTCAAGGTCGAGGGCGCCGCGACCTACGCGGACGGCGAGACGCTGGACCTGCCGGGACGCCCGCGGGTCATCCACACCCCGGGCCACACCCACGGGCACTGCGCCCTGTTCTTCGAGGAGCGGGGGGCGCTGTTCGTCGGGGACCTGCTGAACAACCGCAACCCGCTGACCGGCCGCAAGGGGCCTCAGATCTCCCCGTCAGCCTTCAACGTCGACACGGCGCAGTGCCTGGCTTCGCTGGAGCGCATCGAGCAGCTCGACGGGTCGCTGGTGCTGTTCGGGCACGGCGATCCATGGAACGGATCGCCCGCCGAGGCCGTCGGGCTGGCCCGCGAGGCGGGACCCAGCTAGCCGCCGATCCGGGCGTCCTCCTCGGCCTCGACGGCGAAGCGGCGCAGGGTCCGGCGCAGGGCGTCGCGCAGCGCCCTTCGGATGAAGACGGCGTCGGCCAGCGCGCGCAGCGGCCCGTAGCGGGAGAGCTCGTAGTCGAGCCGCAGCTCGATGCGCGTCCCCTCGGCGACCTCGGCGAAGCTGATCGTCTGCTTGCCGACGAGCGAGTCCTCGTAGACGTCGGTCACGAAGCGCTCCGCGGCGCCCTCCGCCACCCGCTCGGTCACCCGACCGCGCCCGCTCGGCACCGATTGCCAGACGAGCTTGGCTCCCTCCGAGGGCCAGTCGGGCGAGACCTCGACCGTGTGTGCGAACCCCTCGACGAACGCCGGCCAGCGGCCCACGTCGAGCCACAGGCGCCGGGCCGCCTCCGGCGTGAGCTCGACGGTGGCCTGCGCCTGTGCCCTCCTCACGTGTCGTAGACCTCGCGCACGATCTCCTCGATGCTCGAGCGCACGGCCTCGAGGAAGGGGCGCACCTGCTCCTCGAGCTGCGCGTACTCCTTGCGCCCCGCGGCGGTCAGCTCGTAGAAGCGCCGGGTCCGCCGCTCAGGGTGCTCCCAGCGGCCCCGGATCAGGCCGCGCGACTCGAGCTGGCGAAGCAGCGGGTACATCGTGTTCGGATTCACCGAGAGCACGCCCTTCGTGATCTCGGCGATCCGCTCCATCAGCTGGTTGCCGTACGAGGGCCCCTCCCCGATGAAGTGGAGCACCAGGAGCGGCAGGACCTCGCGCCGCCGAAGCTCTCCCGTGAAGGGGTCTCGCAGCGAGGGGCGGGCGGCCTCCACGCCGGCCTGCGCCACGGCGTCGCGCGCCGCCTGGCGGCTGCGCTCCGGCTTCGATCGCGCCATCCCGCCATCGTAAGGGCAGTCCCCCCGGGTCCCCGCCGCCCGGCGGGCGCGCCGACATTGGCCTCGGGGCGGCTGGTTCCCTTCGGTCAACGCCGCCCTCGGCCAACATCGGCGCACCCGTCACGAGACCGGACGCGAGCAAATAGCGCCCGGAGAGCAGCTCTTGCGTCGAATCGGCTCAGTCGATCCGGGCGTTAATCCTCGCCGCTTCGGACCCCGTCGGAAACGCCTCTGCATTCCACGACTGCAGGTCAGCCGGCTGTTCCCCACTGAGTGAGCGGAGCGCGGCACCGATGGCGCGCTCGCAAGCGTCCTTCCCCAGCTGCCGCGCCTCTGGCAGCGTGCGGGAGGTCACTCGTAGCCGGGCCAGCAGCCGAGGGTGGAGTCCCAGGACGAAGAGCCGGCCTCGGCGGGCGCGGCGGCGTTTGAGTCGAAGGATCACGTCACGCACGGCCGTCTCGTCCTCCAGGTGTCTCTCGAGCGTCTTGCGAAAGCGCCGGGGCAGGCGCGCGACGCAGTCCCAGGAGACGATCACGTCCCATTCAATCGGGTCGTCCGCCGCGGTGCGGTCGACATGCTCCCAGCCCGGGCTGCGCCTCGGTTCAAGGTCAAGGCCCTGCTCAGGCCACGACTTCATAGGCCGCTCCTCGTCGAGAACCGGAAGCTCGCCGGCTGAATAGAAGCTGTTCTCCCAAGAGTCCTTAACCCGCACAATGACTCGCGCGGCGCGGTCTCTTGCCCAGGCGATCGCCTCCTCGACGGGAACGCGCGCCGGCCCCTGGTCGATCCCCTCGCTGAGCTGGTCGGTCTCGACGTGGGCGGTGAAGAGGCCAAGCGTCAACAGGGGGTCCTCGTCCAGCGTCGGATCGCCACTGTCCTCGCACACCCACGCGATCGCTCTTCGCTTGTCATACGCGGGCTTCACGAGCTGGATTATCCGCCTCTCTGCCGCCTTGAGATGGCTGCGTTCCCTTGCTGGGACGCCCTCGCCGCCAGGCGGCGAGCGAGCTCCGCTTTCGCTCTCGAGGCCGGTCGCCGTCACTGTCTCCGGCGCATTGCAATAACGCCAGCCGCGCCACCGGTCGCTTGGTCAGCCTGGGCGCCGGGCGTTTGGTCGGGCGCGCCGATGTCCGCCGAGGGTGGCGTTGACCGAAGGGAACCAGCCAGCCCGAGGCGGATGTCGGCGTGCCCGCCCCCGGCGTACGGAGGCGGGGCTAAGCCGCGGCTGCGGCCGGCTCCGGCTGCGGCTCCTCCGCCCGTCGCGGCAGCAGCACCTCGCGCGCGATCACGAGCCGCTGGATCTGCGAGGTGCCCTCGTAGAGCTGCATGATCTTCGCGTCGCGCATCAGCTTCTCGACCGGGTACTCCTTGATGAAGCCGTAGCCGCCATAGATCTGCACGGCATCCACGGTCACCTCCATCGCGCTGTCCGCGGCGAAGCGCTTGGCGTGGGACGAGGCGAGCGTGTTGCGCTTGCCCTCGTCGAGCAGCGCCGCCGACTTCCACATCATGAGCCGCGACGCCTCGATCTTGGTCGCCATGTCGGCGATCATGAACTGGATCGCCTGGTGCATGGCGATCGGGACGCCGAACTGGACGCGCTCCTTCGAGTAGTCGCGGGCGTACTCGAAGGCCGCCTGGGCGATCCCAACCGCGAGCGCGGAGACCCCCGGGCGGGTGCGGTCGAGCGTCATCATCGCGAGCTTGAAGCCCTTGTTCTCCTCGCCCAGCAGGTTGCCGGCGGGGATTTCGACGTCGTTGAACGAGATCATCGCGGTGTCGGAGGCGCGCTGGCCGAGCTTGTCCTCCTTCTTGTCCACCGTCACGCCCGCGTCGCGTGGGACGACGAAGGCGGAGATGCCGCGGTGACCGGCCTCCTTGTCGGTCTTGGCGTAGACCGTGTACCAGCTGGCGTGGGAGCCGTTCGTGATGAAGCACTTGGTGCCGTTGATGACGTACTTGTCGCCCTTCCGGACGGCGGTCGTGCGCATGCCCGAGACGTCGGAGCCCGCGTCGGGCTCGGTGAGGCAGAAGGAGGCCAGCTTCGGCTCCTCGGTCAGCATGCCCATGTACTCCTTCTTGACCTCCTCGGAGCCGCCGATGGCGACCGGGGCCGTGGCCAGCCCGTTGCACATCAGCGAAGTGCCGACGCCCGAGCAGCCCCAGCCGAGCTCCTCCTCGATCAGGCAGCCGGTGAGGTAGTCGAGCCCCGGCCCGCCGTACTCCTCGGGGGTGTGGGAGTTCATGAGGCCGAGCTCCCAGGCCTTCTCGATGATCTCCTGGGGCCAGGTGGAGTCGCGATCGTATTCCCACGCGACCGGCCGGATCTCCTTCTCGGCGAAGTCGTGAGCCAGCTGGCGAATGTCCTTCTGCTCGTCGGTGAGGTTGAAATCGACCACTGCTTCAGCGCTCCTTGGGGGCCGCCGGCGCTGCCGCGACCGCGCCCGATTGATTAGTCAGTCAACGCGTGCGCCGCACAGGATACCGGACCTTTCGGCAGCCTCAAGCCAGCAGGGCACGACCGACGAAGTACGCCCCCACCGCCAGGACCACGAGGATGCACACGACCAGGCCGATCTGGTCCGGATAGACGGCCGGCCGGCTCGGAGCCATGGTGCGTCGTCTCAGCCGCTTCCACATGCGGTCAAACTGTATGACCGTGGAGGCCTTCGGCACCGCCATGGTCGTGATCGCGATCGTCGCGGTGTTCGTGGCCGTCGCGAGCTACTGGGGGAGCGGCCGCATCTACACCGGGCTCGGGCGGAGCGGCGGGCTGGCGATGGACGACGACGGCGCCCGGGGCCCCGCGCCGGCGCCACAGAGCGCCACGGGGCAGGCGGAGGCGCGCGAGGAGATCCGCCAGATGCTCGAGGCGAAGTCGGCCCGGCGCGAGGCGCGCGGGCAGGGACCGCTCGACGTGGAAGCCGAGCTCGACCAGCTGACACGCCCGGCCACGCCCCGGGACGCCGCCCTGCGGGAGGAGGTGCGCCAGCTCGTGGTCGCGCGCAACGAGCGCCGCGTCAGGCAGGGCAAGGACCCGCTCGACGTGGACTCGGAGGTGGAGCGGCAGCTGCGCGATCTGGGGGCGTGAGCCGGCCCAGGTCCGGGTATAGGCTGCGCTCCAGATGGCATCGGACCGCCGGATAGAGCTCGACGACGCCCTGGTCCGCCCCGGGACGTACTTCAACCCCCAGACCGAGGTGATGATCGTCGTCGACGACTCGGCCTCGCTCGACGGCGAGATCTTCAACCTCGAGGACTTCGAGGGCGCCGACTGGGTGCTCGTCTCGGACGAGGTCCCCCTCGACGAGGACAAGCGCGACCAGCTGTTCGAGAGCTTCCAGGCCGGCTACCACGGCGGTGACGGCCGCGCGGTCGGCGAGGCGGCGGTCGAGGACCCTGACGCCGAGCAGCTCGAGGAGGAGCTCGAGGAGTAGCCGCCTCCGCCCCCGTTGGATCGCGGGGCGCAGCGCATAGGCTTAGACGCCGGTGCGCTACCTCTACTCGCTGGCCGTCTTCATCCCCGTCGCGCTCGGCCTCGACATTGCCGATGCGGCTCCGGCGCTCGTTTTCTTCAGCGCAGCGCTCGGGGTGATCCCCACCGCGGCGCTGATGGGCGAGGCGACCGAGCACCTGGCGGCGCGCTCGGGGCCCGGGATCGGCGGCCTTCTCAACGTGACCTTCGGGAACGCGCCCGAGCTGATCATCGCCGGCTTCGCGCTGGAGAAGGGCCTGCACGAGGTGGTGAAGGCCTCGATCGTGGGCTCCGTGATCTCGAACATCCTGCTCGTCCTCGGGGTGGCCATGCTCGTGGGCGGGCTCAAGAACGGGGACCAGCGCTTCAGCCGTCGGATGGCCCACGCCCAGTCCGCGATGCTGCTGCTGGCGCTCGCCGCCCTGCTCCTGCCGGCGATATTCCAGCTCTCCGATGGCGGGTCGCTGCCGAAGGTCACCCAGGCGCGCGTGGGCTTCGGCTCCGATCTCGAGAGCTTGACGATCGGCGTCTCGGTCGTGCTGCTCTTGAGCTACGCCGCAGGGCTCTTCTTCTCGCTCAAGACCCACCGCGAGGTCTTCAATCCTTACGCCGAGGAGGAGATCGCCGCCGGCACCTGGACCGTCAGGCGCTCGGTGCTGCTGCTCGCCCTGGCCGGGGTACTGGTCGGGGTGATGAGCGAGGTGCTGGTCGGCTCGATCGAGGACGCCTCGCACGCCGTGGGCCTGTCCGAGTTCTTCATCGGGGTAGTCGTGGTGGCGATCGTGGGCAATGCCGCGGAGCACTGGGTCGCGGTGCTCGTGGCGTTCAAGGACAAGATGGATCTGGCGGTGAACATCGCCGTCGGCTCGAGCGCGCAGGTGGCCCTGTTCGTGGCGCCCGTGCTGGCGCTGTTGTCGTTCGCCGTCGGGCCCGAGCCGATGGCGCTCGTGTTCAACGGCTACGAGCTCGGCGCGCTCCTGTTCGCGGTCCTGATCGCGAACTACGTGACCGTCGAGGGCGAGTCGAACTGGTTCGAGGGCGTGCAGCTTCTGGCCGTGTACGCGGTGCTGACCCTGGTGTTCGTGTTCGCCTGAGCATGGAGGGGCCCACGCACACTGCCATCGGCACCTGGAGCGGCGGTCGCTTCATGCACTTCGGCGCAGAGCTCGACGAGGCGCGCCTGGAGGCGCTGCTGCGGCCGGACGAGCGGATCCGGACCGTCATCACGGCCGACGCCTACGGCGCCGGGGAGGCGGATGCCCTGCTGGGGCGCGCCCTTTCCGGCCTGCGCCGGCAGGACTACGTGCTGGTGGGGGCCATCGGCCACGACTTCTACGAGGGGGAGCGCCGGGGCGCGGGCGGGTATCCGCGCTTCACCGACCCCGCCCTGCGCGGTCCGGAGGGCTACGGCGACTACGTGCGCATGGCCACGGAGCGCAGCCTCGGGCGCCTGGGCGTGGACGCCTTCGACCTGCTGCTCCTGCACAACCCCGACCGCCGTGGCTTCGAGCAGCCGGCGGTCTGGGACGCGCTCCGGGCCGCTCGGGACGACGGCCTGACAAGGGCGCTGGGCCTGGCGCCCGGGCCGGCCAACGGCTTCACCCTCGACGTGATCGGCTGTCTCGAGCGCTACGGCGAGCTGATCGACTGGGCGATGCTGATCCTGAACCCGCTCGAGCCCTGGCCGGGAGAGCTGGTGCTGCCGGTGGCCGCGCGCCACGGGGTCAAGCTGCTGACCCGGGTGGTGGACTACGGCGGGCTGTTCCACGACGACGTGCCGCCGGGACACGAGTTCTCCCCCGGCGACCACCGTGGCTTCCGGCCCGCCGGCTGGGTAGAGGCGGGGCGCGAGAAGCTGGAGCGCATGCGTCCGCTGGCCGATCGCCATGGCCTGACCCTGCTGCAGCTGGCCTGTGCCTGGAACCTCGCGCACGAGGCGGTCGAGTGCGTGGCGCCGACCTTGATCCAGGAGTCGGCCCCGGGGGCGAAGCCGATCGAGGCGAAGCGCGAGGAGCTGGCCCGCGTGCCGCCGGACCCGATCCTGTCCACCGAGGAGGTCGCCTTCATCCGCGATGTGGGCGACAACGCCGGCTCGATGTCGCTGAAGGGCGCGTCGCCCGACCACGAGGGCGAGGAGCGCCCGGACCGCTGGCCGCTGGCGGCGGAGCAGCGCCTGCTCGCGGAGCGGTTCGGGATCGACCCCGAGCGCGACCTGCGCCACATCTCGCGGCCCCGGGCCGCGGCCGGCTGACAGCCGGTCTAGGGCAACAGCCGCGAGCAGCGCTGCAGTGCGTCGGTGTCACCCGGCTTGGCCTTGTCCAGGCACTGGCCGTACTTCTTGAGCGCCTCGGGCCGGCCGGGCGCGGTGGGCGGCGGCCCGGGTCCGCCCAGCGATTGGGTCAGCTCGGAGAGCGGGCGAGCGCTGGCCGGAGCCTGGATCTTCTGCTCACGGTTGATCCTCGAGAACTCGATCGAGAACTGGATCGTCCCCCCCGTGGTCCCGCCGAACCGCTCGCGGTCCCGCTCGGGCACCTGGAGCTCCACGCGTCCCGAGATCCGCCGCAGGGTGCCGTCGTCCTTGCCGACGTAGACGTCGAAGCTCGGGTCCTTGACGACCTCCGCGACCTGCCTCAGCTCGGCGCTCGACAGCGCCTCGACCGGGGGCTGGCCGGCGGCGCTGCCGATGGCGCCGCCTGAGCGCCTGACGAAGCCGTTGAAGTCACGCAGCATGGTCGCGACCTTGAGCCTGCCGCTCACGTGCTCCGTCTTCACGCCCGCGACCTGCTCGACGCCCTCCCTCTTCGCGTCCTCGAGCCACGAGCGGGCATCGAGGCCGAGCGCGCCGAGCGAGGTCTGACGCCTCGGGCCGCGGCGGAAGCTCTCGTTCATCTTGCGCACCACGGCCGCGGGCTGCTCGTAGTAGACGTCCTGGAACTTCAGGAACACGCGGTCCCCGGTCGAGGCGAACCCGGTCGAGACTGTCTGTCCGCCGCGCGTCCCCACCGACACGTCGAGCCTGGCGGAGGGCAGCTTGCCGGCGCCGGCGCGGAAGGGTCCGGCGGCCTGGAAGCTCAGCGGCTGGCTGAATCGGCGACTCCCCTCCACGTCGATCTGCCCCTGGAGCTTCAGGTCGGCGCTGTCGATCCGGTGGTTGAAGGCCCGATCGAGGGTCTTCGTGGCGTCCCCCCCGCCGCCCCCGCAGGCAGACAGGGCGATCGCCGAGGCGACCGGGAACAGCGCCCAGGGCAGCCGTCGAAGCCAGCTCAGCACAGGGCGCACGGAGCGGAGCGTACTAAGCGCCTCCGAACCGGAACGCAACTCTGGAGGCCGCTCTATGTTGGAATGTCGATGCTCATTCGCAGGGGCAGTTTCGCGGCGCTTGCAGGGATGTTGGCGGCGCTGGCGCTGGGCGCCGGAACCGCTCACGCCGCGCAGGTGACCGTCGTGGACGGCGACCGGGCGACCCGAGTCGACGATCCCTCGGTTCCCGCACAGGGGCGCGCCGACCTTGGCCGGCCTCCCCGGACGCGCTCGCGACCGTTCGCCTCCGCCGCCGCGCGGCCGGGGCGCCGTGCCGTGATCAAGGCGCTCCGACGGGCGCGCCGCGCCCATCGCATCAGCCGCGCCCGCTACCGGGCCTACCGCTCGGCGTACGGCCGCGCACGCGGCCTGTGGCGACGGCTGCGCGGGGCACGCAGGGCGCAGCTCGGGTACGTGATCCTGGTGGTGGAGCGCATGGCGCTGACTCGACGCCTGATCCCCTCGCGCATGCCCGTGCTGTTCCTGGAGCTGCGGCGCAACACCCAGTACTGGCGCTCCCGACCCTACCCGGGCGCGCGCGACTGGGTGCGGTTCCGCGGCAGCGAAGTGCTGTTCCAGTACTTCCCGGGCCGCGGACTGCAGCTGCATCCGCTGGGGACGTTCAAACGGGCGAACGCCCTGCACGGGTTCTGCATCAAGGGGGGCGGCCCATGCCGGCCCGCGAAGCTGCGCCGCCTGCTGGACGGGATGCGTCGACTCGCGGTCAGGCGCGGCCGGCGGTTCATCGCCTGGGAGTACATGTTCGACTTCGGCGGCGGAAGGCCGCCCTGGATCAGCGCCATGGCGACGGCCACCGGCCTTCAGGCGTACGCGCGGGCGGCCCAGCTGCTCCACCGCCCCGACTACGTCCGCACCGCCCGGCGCGCGCTGGGCGCCTACGCGACCCGCCCGCCCCTCGGCGTCCGTACCCGGGGCCCGCTCGGCGGCATCGCCTACCTCCAGTACTCGTTCGCGCCGCGCCTATTCATCTTCAACGCCTTCCTGACCTCGATCCAGGGCTTGCGAGACTTCTCGAAGCTCACCGGCGACGCCCGCGCAGAGCGCCTCTACAAGCGCGCGGAGCCGGAGGCGCGGCGCGAGGTGCCGCACAGCGACGTCGGCGACTGGTCCCTCTACAACTGGCACGGGCACCTGTCCGACCGCAACTACCACGAGTACCTGCGCGAGATCCTGAGCGAGCTCTGCGCCCGGCACGTCGGGCCCGTCTACTGCACCTATGCCAGCCGCTACCGCGGCTATCAGTTGGACCCCCCGCGGCTGAGCTACCTCGGTCCCGGCAGGACGAGCGACGAGCAGCTCACCCGCCTGCGTTTCTCGCTCTCGAAGCTGTCCGCGGTCGAGCTCAAGGTCTACAAGGGCGGTCAGCTCGCCCACAGGAGCCTGGCCACCTTCCGGCGCGGCAGTGGGTCCTTCCTCTGGCGACCCCACTCCGCGGGCAGCTACACCGTCCGCCTGGGAGCCAAGGAGCTGCGCACCGGACGCGGCTTGCGCGGCAGGACCTCGGCGACCGTCGAGGTGGAGCCCGGGGCGTAGCATGGGCGCCTCGATGGCGCCCCGCACGATCCTCTACACCGGCAAGGGCGGCGTGGGCAAGACGAGCGTCGCCGCGGCCACGGCCAGGCGCTGCGCCGCCTCCGGACTGCGCACGGTGGTGCTCTCGACGGACCCCGCCCACAGCCTCTCCGACTCGCTCGAGGCCGAGCTGGGCGGCGAGCCCACCCAAGTCGCCCCCAACCTCTTCGGCCAGGAGGTGCAGGCCCAGGAGGAGATGGAGCGCAACTGGGAGGCCGTCCAGGACTGGCTCGGAGAGCTCCTGGCCGAGCGCGGCATCGACCGGATCTCCGCCGAGGAGCTGACCGTGCCACCCGGCATGGACGAGCTCTTCTCGCTGCTTCAGATCAAGAGCCATCACGAGGCCGATGAGTTCGACTGCGTCATCGTCGACTGCGCGCCCACGGGGGAGACGCTGCGCCTGCTGTCCTTCCCCGACGTGGCCACCTGGTGGCTGGAGAAGGTCTTCCCATGGGAGCGCCGGCTCGTGTCCGCCGCGCGCCCGATCGCCCGCGGGATCCTGGACCTGCCGCTGCCCGACAGCGCGGTGTTCGACGACGTGGAGCGCCTGGTTCGCAACCTCGTGGCGATGAACGGCATCCTGCGCAACCACGAGCGGACGTCGATCCGGCTCGTCATGAACCCGGACCGCATGGTGGTGCACGAGGCCATGCGGACCTTCACCTACCTGAACCTGTACGGCTACCTGACCGACGCCGTGGTGGTCAACCGCGTGCTGCCCGAGGAGGCGGCTCCCCCCGGCGGCTACTTCTACGCCTGGCGCGAGATGCAGGAGGAGCACATGGAGCTGGTGCGCTCGGCCTTCGCGCCCGTGCCGATCCTGACCGCGCCCTGGCTCGACCGCGAGGTGATGGGCGACGAGATGCTCGACCGCCTCGCCGGCGAGCTGTTCGCGGCGGAGGATCCGGCTGAGCTCTTCCACCGCGAGCTGCCGCAGGAGCTGTCAGGGGAGAACGGGCGCGCGACGCTGCGGCTGCCCATCCCGTTCGCGGAGCGGGGCGAGATCGAGCTGAAGAAGATCGGCCTCGAGGTGATCGTCCGGGTCGGGGCGCAGAAGCGCACGATCATCCTTCCGCCCACGATGGCGGCATATTCGACCAGCGGCGCGCGCTTCCAGGAGGGCGCGCTCGAGGTCTTCTTCGAGAGGAACGGCGATGGAGCCCCGGAGAACGAGCGAAGCTGACCCTCGCCAACCTTGGGAGGGCTTCGCGGAGGCGCCGCCGCGGGCCGGGCGCGGTCCCGACCTGGCAGCCCTGTTCGTGTTCCTGGACGCCGTTCGCAGCGCGATCCCGCGCGAGCTCGAGGGGCGCTTCAACGCCATGCTGCGCGAGCTGCTGCTCACGCTGCGCTCGTTGATCGACTGGTACCTGGAGCGCCTCGACCGGCCGGCGCGCGCGCCGCAGGTCGAGGACATCCCGATCGACTAGAGGGCGGCGAGCTCCGCGTAGTCGTCCAGCAGGCGCCTGACCTCGTCAGGCTCGGCCGCCGGCAGGCCCAGCACGCAGCGCTCGACGCCGGCCTCGCGGGCCCGCTCGAGCTTGTCCCGGTCCGGACGCAGGCCGAAGACGCTCACCGGCAGCTCGCCGCGACCGGCCTCGGTCGACTTCTGGTTCAGGCGCTCGATCCAGTCGGGAAGCTCGTCGAGCGGGACGCGGTTCGGCATCCAGCCGTCGCCGAAGCGCACCACGCGGTCGAGCACCTTAGGTGAGTTGCCGCCCACCCACACCGGCGGATGCGGCTCCTGCACCGGTTTCGGCCAGGACCAGATCGGGTCGAAGTCCACCTGCTTGCCGTGGTACTCCGCCTCGTCCTGCGTCCAGATCGCCTTCATCGCCTCGATCCTCTCGCGCATGAGCCCGAAGCGGCGGTCGGGGTCCGTGCCGTGGTTGCGCATCTCCTCGAGGTTCCAGCCCGCGCCGACGCCGAACATGAAGCGCCCGCCCGAGAGGCGGTCGAGGCTCGCCACCTGCTTGGCGGTCGTGATCGGGTCGCGCTGCACGATCAGGCAGATCCCGGTGGCGAGCTTAAGCCGCTCGGTCACCTGGGCGACAGCGGACAGAGCCACGAACGGATCGTGGGTGTGCCAGTACTCCTTGGGCAGCTCCTTGCCGCCCGGCCACGGGGTCTCGCGGCTGGTGGGGATGTGAGTGTGCTCCGGGAACCAGAGCGACTCGAAGCCGCGCTCCTCTGCCAGGCGTCCGAGCTCGACAGGCTCGAGCGTGTAGTCGGTTGGGAAGATGGAGAGCCCGACGTCCATGACCAGCACGTCCTACCACAACCTTCCGCCCGACCTGCCCGTGCCGGAGGACGACGGCGCCGCCGACCACCTGCCGGGAATGACGCTGCCCAGCCTGGCGCTCCGCTCGACGGCGGACGTCGAAGTGGACTTGGCCGAGGCGGCCGCCGGCACGCTGGTGCTCTACGTGTACCCGCGCACCGGCACCCCGGGCGAGCCTCTCCTTCCGGGGTGGGACGAGATCCCGGGCGCCCGCGGGTGCACCCCCCAGAACTGCGCCTTCCGGGACCTGCACGCCGAATTGACGCAGCTCGGGGCGCGCGTGCACGGACTGAGCGCTCAGGCCGCGGCGGACCAGCTCGCTTTCGCCCGCCGCGAGCGCATGCCGTATCCGCTCCTGAGCGATCCCGAGCTGAGGCTCGCCCGGGCGCTGCGGCTACCGACCTTCGAGGCGGGCGGCATGACCCTCTACAAGCGGCTCACCCTGATCGCGCGCGGGGGGCGCATCGCCCACGTGGTCTATCCCGTCTTCCCGCCCGGCAGCGACGCGGCCGAGGCCGTCGCGTGGCTCAGGGCCGGCGGCCGCGGCTGATGTCTATCGGCCGGATCGCGTGCTCGTCCGGGAGCTTGTCCAGGACCTCGCGCACGACCTCGTGAACGTCGCGCTCGTCGTGACCGAAGTCATCGAGGAACGAGTGCAGCGCCGTCCAGGTGATCTTGAGCTGGGCGGGGGTCAGATCGAGCCTGTAGGCGATCTCGTCCGGGCCGATCAGGTGGAGCTCGTCGTCCGCCATGTGCGCCGGAACGTTATACGGGGGCGCCGCTAGCATGGCCTCGCCTTGACCGTCCTCGTTACGGGCTTTCCGGGCTTCATCGGCGGGCGCCTGGTGCGGGCGCTGCTGGAGCAGGACCCCGAGCAGCGAGTGGTGGCTCTGGTCGAGCCCCGGATGGCCGGCGCCGCCGCGGAAGGGGCGCGGCGGATCGGGGCCGATCGCATCGAGGTGCTGGCCGGCGACATCGCGGACCGCCGCCTCGGGCTGTCGGACGGCGACTACGAGCGGCTGGCCGCCGAGACGACCGCGGCCTACCACCTGGCGGCGATCTACAACCTGGCGGTGCCGCTCGAGGTGGCGCAGCGGGTGAACGTGGACGGCACCGGCAACGTGCTCGAGCTCTGCTCCCGCTGCGAGCGCCTCGAACGCCTCCACTACGTGAGCACGGCCTATGTCGCGGGCGTGCGCAAGGGGGTCGTCTACGAGCACGAGCTGACGCTCGGCCAGCGCTTCAAGAACCACTACGAGTCGACCAAGTTCCAGGCCGAGGTCTGGGCCCGCCAGGCGATGGACCGCCTGCCGGTGACCGTCTACCGGCCCGCGATCGTCGTCGGCGACTCGCGCACCGGCGAGACGCAGAAGTTCGACGGCCCGTACTACATGCTCCGCGTGATCTCGCTCGCCTGCCGGCTGCACATGCCCATCGCGCGCTTCGGGCGCTCCGAGGCTCCGTTCAACGTGGTGCCGGTCGACTTCGTGATCCAGGCGATGACCCGCGCCGGCGCGGACCCGTCGCTCGCCGGCCGGACGCTCCACCTGGTCGACCCCGAGCCGATCTCGGCGGCGAAGGTGTTCAACCTGCTGGCGCGCGAGTACTGCGGGCGGCCGTCCTCCTACCGGGTGCCGCCGGGACTGGTCGCCTGGGCCCTCCGCCTCCAGGCCGTGCGGCGGCTCTTCTCGGGGGCTCCCGGGGAGGGGATCCGCTACCTGAACCATCCGGTTCGCTTCGATACGCGCCAGGCCACCGACGCGCTCGAGCCACTCGGGGTCCGATGCCCGCGCCTCGAGGAGTACGTGGGGCCGCTCGTGCGCTTCTTCCGCGAGCACGAGCGCGACCCGGCCTTCCAACCCGGCTGACTACCCTCCCCACATGGCCGACGGCCGCACGACATGGGTGCTCACGGGCTCGCTGGAGAACTTCCGCGCCACGGCCGAGAGAGGCTTCCGGCTGATCGGCGCCAAGGAGGGCCGGCGCCGGATGGCCGAGCAGATCGAGGCCGGGGACCTGATCGTCTTCTACGTCACGGGGCTGCAGGCGTTCGGGGGGATCGTGCGGGTGACGAGCGAGATGTACGAGGATCGCACGCCGGTGTGGCCGGGCAAGCCCGGCAAGCCCGACGCCTACCCCTGGCGGTTCGAGACGGAACCGCTGATCGTGCTGGAGGAGAACGGCTTCCTGGCGGCTGGAGAGCTGGCCGCCGAGCTGGAGCACGTTCGCAAGTGGCCGGCGAAGCACTGGCAGCTCGCCTTCCAGGGACAGCTCCGCCGCGTCCCGGAAGCCGACGGGCGCCTGCTCGAGCGGCGCATCCGCCAGGCCGTGGGAGCCGGCGTCCCCGCCTGAGGCAGGGCGCGGGTCGATGGAGCACAGCCGCCACTACTCGCCGGAGGAGGCGAACGAGGCCCTGCCGCGCGTGGTCGAGCTGCTCGACGACCTGCGTGACGCCCGGGCGCGGCTGAGCGACCGCGAAGCCCGCGAGGCGCTGGCTGAGGCCGCGCCGGCCAACGGCGGTGGAGAGGCGGGACGCACGGTCTCGCAGGGCTTCCTGGACATCCGCGATGCGCTCCGTGAGCTCCAGGAACGGCAGGTCGTTCTGCGCGACCTCGACCGTGGGCTCGTGGACTTTCCCGCCCTGCGCGACGGGCGCGAGGTCTACCTCTGCTGGGAGGAGGGTGAGGAGGAGGTCGGCTTCTGGCACGAGCCCGACGCCGGCCACGCGGGCAGGCGTCCGCTCGACGATGGCTGACCCGCGCGTCAGCGGGCTCGCGCGCGAGACCGTCCACACCTGGCGGCGGCTCAACTTCGAGCAGCGGACGGCGGCGGTCGGATCGGTCCTCCTGATCGTGAGCACGTTCGGTCCGTTCTCGTTCGTCGAGGCGGCCGAGGCGGTCACGGGGCTGGCCGTGCTGGCGCTGCTTCGAGCCCGCGCGGAGCGCAAGCGCTTCCACCTGCCCTTCGGCGACGGCTCGGTTGTCCTGGCCGCCGGGGCCTGGGCCGCCCTGCTGATCCTGGTGCGCCTGTTCGACCGGCCGCTGGGGCAGAACCTGCTGTCCCTCGCCTGCGCGGCAATCCTGGCGGTGGCGGGCGCCGCCGAGCGGGCCAAGCGACCACCCGACGACGTGGCCCCCGAAGAGCGGCCGACCGAGCGCCTATCCGGGGACGCCGGCGGCGGCTGACTGCCGCCCGCCGCGCCGCGGATGCCGGGCGGCCTCCGCAGGGGCCCCGGCGAACTGCCCTCCGGGGCAACCGCTGCACTGCACCCGCCGCTTGGGGTTGCGAATGCCCGCGAGCCCGAGCACGCCGCCGAGCGCGACCAGCCCGGCGGAGACTCCCAGGGCGAGCCGGAAGGAGCTCACGGAAGCCCGTTCCGAGCCTCTCGCGACGGCGGCCCTCTCGCCCGGCGTAACTCCCCTCGGCGACACCCGCGAGAGTGGCTGGCGCTCGACGCGCCGCAGCTGGCTCGCCACCTGGGGGCGGTCGGCCAGCCTTCCGAGCTCGTCGTCCAGCCGGCTGCGGAAGTCGGCGGCCACCAGCGTGCCCATCGCCGCGATCGTGATCAGAGCCGAGACGCGCGCGATCGCGTTGTTCACGCCCGACGCGATGCCGGCGTTGTGCGCGTCGGCGTCGGCGAGCACGGTCGCCGTCAACGGCGCAACCGTCATCGACAGGCCGATCCCGAACAGGACCAGCGCCGGGAGCAGGTCGGTGAGGTAGTTCACCTCCGCGTCGAGCCTGGAGAGGAGCAGGAGTCCAGCCGCCGCGACCAGCGGCCCGGCGCCCATGAACAGCCGCGGGCCATAGCGGTCCGCAAGCGCCCCGAAGCGCGTCGAGAGCAGGAACATCAGCACGGTCACGGGGAGGCCGGCCGTCCCGGCCGCGAGCGCCGTCCAGCCGGCCACCTGCTGCAGGTGCAGGGTGAGGAAGAAGAAGACCAGGCCGAGGCCGCCGTACATCGCGAAGGTCTCGGCGTTGCCCGCCGCGAAGTTGCGCCGCCGGAAGAGCCCGAGCGGCAGCATCGGGTCGCGGGCGCGCGACTCGTGCCAGAGGAAGGCCGCGAACAGCAGCGCCCCGAGCCCCAGCGGCCCGAACACGGCGGCGTCCGCGAACCCGCGCAGCGGCTGCTCGATCAGGGCGAAGGTGATGCCCACCAGGCCGAGCGCGCACAGTGCCGCGCCCAGCACGTCGATCTCGACGTCCGGGTCGCGGCGGCGGTCCGGCGCCATCACCCGGCTGACCAGCGCGATCGTGCCCACGACCAGCGGCAGGTTGATGGCGAAGATCCAGCGCCAGGACGCGGCGTCCACGAGCTGCCCGCCGACGAGCGGGCCGAGCAGCGTCCCGATGCCGCCCCAGGCGGTCCAGGCGCCCACCGCCCGTCCGCGCTCCGATTCGTCGAAGGTGCTCACGATCACCGCCAGCGCGGCCGGCGTGAGGAGCGCCCCGAACACGCCCTGCAGCGCGCGGGCCGCCACCAGCGCCTCGATGGTCGGGGCCAGCGCGCAGGCGAGCGACGTTGCGCCGAAGCCGGCGACGCCGAGGACGAAGATCCGCCGCTCCCCGAACAGGTCGCCCAGGGAGCCGCCGATCAGGAGCAGCGAGCCGAGCATCACGAGATATGCGTTCGAGGTCCACTGCTGGCCGGCAAGGCCCCCGCCCAGGTCTCGTTCGATGGCGGGCAGGGCGACGTTGACGACGGTCGCGTCGACGGTTACGACCGTCGTCCCCAGGATGCAAGCAGCGAGCACGAGCCGCTTGCGTGAGGCGGTCAACGCCTAGTCCTCGAAGAACGAGTAGCCGTACTCGCCGCGCTTGTACGCGAGCTTGGCGATCGCCACCATCCGCTCGTCGTCGTTGCGCTCCACCTGGTCGAGGGCCGCGCCGACCCGCGCCGCCGCACGCTCGCAGAAGGTCTCGGCGATGTAGCGCTCCTGGCCCGAGGGCTCCAGGCCGTGCTCGTCGAAGTGGTCGGTGACCCGCGAGAGCACGGCGACCTGGGCGTAGATGTCCGACACGGCTGCGGCCAGCCGCTTCTGATGGAACTGGCGCTCGATGATGCCGCCCTTGTGCTCGCGCAGCAGCGACTCGCCAACGGAGCGCAGCCGCTTGACCTGGTCAGTCACGACGGCCGCCTGGGCATCCAGCGCCTCATGGGCCTTCGTGATCCGGTCCGGGGCGACCTCGCGCCTGACCCGTGACGCCACGTAGTCGGCGAGGACTCCCAGCGAGCCGATCGGGTCTCCCAGGCTGATGTCGGCCAGCTCGCCGACGTCCTCACCGAGCGGCTTGAGCCCCGCGAGCGCGATGAAGGAGCGCATCACGTCGTTTGCGCCCTCGAAGATGGGGAACACGCGGATGTCGCGCAGCCGCTTCTCGTACGGTTGGTCGCGCATGTAGCCGGACCCGCCCGCCAGCTGGAGCGCGCGGTTGGCCTCGTACCAGAGGAACTCGGTGGCGGCGACCTTGAGGATCGCCGACTCCAGCGAGTAGTCGGGGACGCCGCGGTCCACGAGCCCGGTGGTCAGGTAGGCCATCGACTCGAGGCCGAACGTGTAGGCGACCATCCAGCCGATCTTGTCCTGCACGAGCTCGAAGTCGGCCAGCGGACGCCCGAACTGCCGCCGCTCGCGGACGTGCCGGATGACGTTGTCGAGCATCGACTTGGACCCGCCCACGGCCCCGGTACCGATCGACAGCCGGCCGTTGTTCAGCACGTGCATCGCGATCCTGAAGCCCTCGCCGGCCGCGCCGAGCACGTTCTCGGGCGGCACCCGCACGTCCTTGAAGTGCAGCTCCCGCAGGTCGTTGCCCCGCAGGCCCAGGGTGTCGAAGCGCTTGCCGACCTCGAAGCCCTCCATCCCCTTCTCGAGGATGAACGCGGTGATCTCGCCCTCGCCGGTGGCGGCGAAGGTCACGAACACGCTGCCCTTGCCGCCATTGCCGATGTAGTGCTTCATGCCGTTCAGCCGCCAGGAGCCGTCGGCCTGGCGCTCGGCCCGCGACTCGATCGACTTGACGTCGGAGCCGGCGTTCGGCTCGGTCAGCGCGAAGCCGGCCAGCTTGCGCCCGCTCGCCAGATCGGGCAGCAGCCGCTCCTTCTGCTCGTCGTTCCCGTACATGACGATGCCCTTCATGCCGATCGACTGGTGCACCCCCATCACGACCGACAGGGCGGAGTCGACGAGCGAGAACTCCTGTGACACCCGGCAGTAGCCCATCTGCGAGAGCCCCTGGCCGCCGTACTCCTCGGGCACGTAGAGGCCGAGCAGCCCGCGCTCGCCCATCGCGGCGATCACGTCGTCGCCGATCCAGCGTTCCTCCTCGACCTTGCGCGGGTCGTACATCTCGTCGGCGATCTCCCGCATCGCAGCGGTCAGCGAGCGGATCTTGTCCTGCTCGGCCGGGTCCGGCTTGGGGAACGGGAAGACCAGGTCCTCGTGGATCTCGCCGAGGAAGAGCGACTTGGCGAACGACGAGACCTGCTCTTCCTGCTCCGGCTGCTGCTTGGTGGTGGCGGCCTCCATCAGCCCGCCTCGGCCCCGTCGCCGGCGGCGACCCCACCGTCAACGGCGCCGGCGGGCCGCGGATCCGGGCCGACGTACTTGGCGCTCGGCCGGATCAGGCGCCCCTCGCGCTTCTGCTCGAGGATGTGCGCCGCCCAGCCCGCCACTCGCGCGCACGAGAAGAGCGGCGTGAACAGATCCGGCGGTACCTCGGCGAAGTCGAGCACGACGGCGGACCAGAACTCGACGTTCGTGGCAAGTACGCGGTCCGGCTTGCGCTCGTGGAGCTCCGCCAGAGCGGCCTCCTCCAGGCGCTCCGCCACTTCGAGCCGCGGAGCCCCGATCTCGCGCGCCGTCCCCCGCAGGACGCGCGCCCTCGGGTCCTCGGCTCGGTACACCCTGTGCCCGAAGCCCATCAGCCGGTCGCCGGAGTCGAGCTTGCGCTTGACGTACGCGCGGGCATCGTCCTCGTTCGCGACCTCGTCGAGCATCTGCAGGACGCGCGAGGGCGCTCCTCCGTGCAGCGGGCCCGAGAGAGCGCCGACGGCACCGGAGAGCGCCGCGGCCACGTCCGCGCCCGTGGACGCGATCACTCGGGCGGTGAAGGTGGAGGCGTTCATGCCGTGCTCCGCCGCGGAGATCCAGTACGCGTCGATGGCCTTCACGTGGCGCGGGTCGGCTTCGCCGCGCCAGCGGATGAGGAAGCGCTCGGGAATCGACTCCGCGCGGTCGACCTCGGTCTGCGGCACCGGCGGCTGTCCGACCCCACGGGCGGACTGAGCGACGAACGAGAGCGCCATCACCGACACGCGTGCCAGGTCCTGGCGCGCCTGGTCGTCGGAGATGTCGATCAGCTGCCCGAGCCCCCACTCCGGCGCGAGCATGGCCATGCCGGACTGCAGGTCGGCGCGCGGATCGCCCGTGCGCACCGTCAGCGGGTGCGGCTCGGCCGGCGGCATGCCGGGCTCGTAGCTTCCGTCCACGAGGAGGCCCCAGACCTTCTCGAACGGCACCTGGCCGACGAGCTCCTCGATGTCGACGCCGCGGTAGCGGAGCGCGCCGCCCTCCTTGTCGGGCTCGGCGATCTCGGTGTGGAAAGCGATGACGCCCTCGAGTCCCGAGGGCACCTCCAGCAACTCGGCCATGCCGCCTCCTTGAGGGAGGGCTGAGAATACCTGCGGGTAGGCTCGGGCCACCGGCGAGAGGAGACGATCCATGAGGGTGTTCTTGGCCGGCGCCAGCGGCGCGATCGGCCGGCCGCTTGTGCCGAAGCTGATCGAGGCCGGCCATCGGGTGACGGGCATGACCCGCTCCGAGCGCGCCGCGAAGCGGCTGAGGGCCGCCGGGGCAGCTGCCGTGGTGGCGGACGTGTTCGACGAGCCGCGCGTGCGCAACGCCATGGCCGAAGCCGGGCCGGAGGTGGTGGTGCACGAGCTGACCGCGCTGCCCAAGCGCTACGACCCGCGCAAGTCATCCGTCTTCGAGCCGACGAACCGGCTGCGCACCGAGGGCACCCGCATCCTGATCGAGACCGCGCGTGCGGCGGGCGCGCGCCGGGTGGTCGCCCAGAGCGTCGCCTTCCAGTACGTCCCGATCGGCGGCTGGGTGAAGAGTGAGGACGACGCCGTGCTGGAGGACGCGCCCGGCCATTGGGGGGAGTCAGCGCGCGCCAGCCGGGAGCTCGAGCGGACGGTGCTCGGCGCCGAGGGCCTGAAGGGACTGGTGCTGCGCTACGGCTACTTCTACGGTCCCGGCACCTACTTCGCCAGGGACGGCTCGACCGCCTTCGACGTGCGGCGGCGGCGGCAGCCGATCGTCGGGAGGGGGAAGGGAGTCTTCTCCTTCGTCCACGTCGAGGACGCCGCGGACGCCACCGTGGCGGCGGTCGAGCGCGGCGGCCCCGGCGTCTACAACGTCGTGGACGACGACCCCGCTCCCCTGCGCGACTGGCTGCCGGTCTACGCCGAGGCGCTGGGCGCGCCCAGGCCGCTGCGCGTGCCGAAGCTGCTCGCCCGCCTGCTGGCGGGCAGGGCGCTCGTGTCGATCGCCACCGAGGCCCGCGGCGCGTCGAACCAGAGGGCCAAGCGGGAGCTCGGGTGGCAACCGCGGCACCCGACATGGCGCCGGGGCTTCCCGCAGTCGCTGCGCTAGCGCGTGAGCGAGTAGAAGACGGGGATCAGGAAGGTCGCCATGAAGATGATCAGGATGCCCGTGACGATCAGGGTGCGGACACGGGTCAGGTGCCCGAGCACCGCCACCACGGCGCCGATCGCGAACAGCGTGATGAAGAAGGACGGCGACGTCCGGAAATCCCCCGACTGCTCGGGTCCCTGGGTCGGATTGAGGAAGTCGGCCAGCACCGACAGTTGGGGGGCCACTGAGGCGAAAGTATCCTTTCTCGCGTGAGCGGCGAGTTCCAGTCGATCGAGGAGTCGCGCTCGGGCCTCGAGAGTGTCGGCTACCTGGCGGACGAGTCCACGGCGCTCGTCTCCTTCCTCGCGGGACAGCTTGGCAAGCCGGTCCTCGTGGAGGGCCCGGCCGGCGTCGGCAAGACGGAGCTCGCCAAGGCGGTCTCCCGCGCCACCGAGCGCCGGCTGATCAGGCTCCAGTGCTACGAGGGCCTCGACGAGGCGAAGGCGCTCTACGAGTGGAACTACCGCAAGCAGCTGCTGCGGATCCAGACCGAGGCCGCGGACACCGGCTGGCAGGACGTGAAGGACGACATCTTCGGCGAGGACTTCCTGCTCTCTCGGCCGCTGCTCAGGGCGATCTCCGCGCAGGAGGCCGTGGTGCTGCTGATCGACGAGATCGACAAGACCGACCAGGAGTTCGAGGCGATGCTGCTCGAGGTGCTGTCGGACTTCCAGATCTCGATCCCGGAGCTGGGGGTGGTGGAGGCCACCACGCGCCCGCTCGTGCTGCTGACGTCGAACAACTCGCGCGAGCTGACCGAGGCCCTCAAGCGGCGCTGTTTGTACCTGTGGCTCGACTACCCGACCGTGGAGCGGGAGCTCGAGATCGTCCGCCTGCACGCGCCCGAGCTGCCCGAGCAGGTGGCGCGCAAGCTGGTCGAGGTGATCCACATGGTGCGCTCGCTCGACCTGAAGAAGCCGCCCTCGATCGCCGAGTCGATCGACTGGGCGCGGGCGCTGCTGCTCCTCGGGGCCGAGGACGTTGACTCGGCGGTGCTCGAGCGCACGATGTCGATCATCATCAAGCACCGCACCGACCTCGACCTGGTGGCCGAGCGGGTGGGCGTCAAGCTGAGCGATGGCCTCGTCGGGTCGCAGCAGCGGCAAGCGGGCTAACCCCGCCCTCTACGGCGGCATGCCCGAGCCGGCGGGGCCGCCCGGCATGGCGCCGCGCCTGCTCGAGTTCGCCGACGAGCTGCGCAACGAGGGCGTGGCCGTCGGGACCTCGGAGCTGCTCGACGCCTTCCAGGCGCTGGACGCGGTCAGCTGGACCTCGCGCGAGGACTTCCGCGCCGCGCTCGCGACCACGCTCGCCAAGTCGCAGGAGGACCGCCACGTGCTGGACGT
>JBHELQ010000119.1:0-5421 GCA_046262995.1 Thermoleophilaceae bacterium | reverse complement strand
GGCGGCGGCCACGACCAGCGCGCCCCTGTCCCATGCGTGCTGGATGGCGGCGGCGATCGCCTCGTTGTCCGGGTCTATCTGGCTCAGGACCGGCAGCTCGCCGAGGCTCAGGTTGATCACCTTCGCGCCGTGGTCCGCGGCAAAGCGGATTCCGGCCACGATGTCCTCCACCGTGCCGCTCCCGTCCGCGTCCAGCACGCGCACCGGCATGATCTTGGAGTCCGGGGCCGTGCCGGCCACGCCGATCCCGTTGTCCGTCGCCGCGGCGGCGATGCCGGCCACGTGACTGCCGTGACCGTTCTCGTCCTGGGGGCCGGCCGGGCAGTCGCGCTTACCGGCCACGAAGTCGCGGCCGGCGACGAGCTTGCTCTGAAGGTCGGGGTGATTGAGGTCGACGCCGGTGTCCACGACGGCCACCGTGACCCCCGAGCCCTTGACGCCCCGGGCCCAGGCGCCGGGGGCGTTGATCTGGGTCAGTCCCCATTGCTTCGGAAACAGCGGGTCGTTTACCGCGCCGCTTCCGGGCGAGCCGGCGGAGTCGTACTGGTAGCTCGTGGTGGGACAGCTCGGGGCCGCGGCGGCCCTGGCCTTGCCGTGCTCGTGCTTCGGCTTCGCCGCCACCGGCGGCGCCACGAACAGCGCCGCGATCGTCAGGACTACGCCAAGCTTGCCGGCCACTGGAATCCTCTACCTCTCCCGCGCCCCCGCGCGCTTTCCCCTGGGCAGCGCCACCCCTGCGGGGCTGCCGGTCTTGGATGCTTACCCGGTCCCGCCCGACTGTCAAACGCGGCCGCGAGGCCTCAGTAGCCGAGCTCGCGCGCGTAGTGGTGGCGGTACTGCTCGCGGCGCTCCAGCACGTGGCGGACGTAGCCGCGGGTCTCCGGGAACGGGATGTCGTGAGCGGCGTCGAAGCCGTCGGCGCCGCCGGCGCGGCGAACCCAGTTGTCCACGTTGGTCAGGCCCGCGTTGTAGGCCGCCACCGCGAGCGTCCGGTCGCCGCCGTAGCGGTCGAGCAGGTAGCGCAGGTAGAAGGCGCCGTAGGAGATGTTGATCTGCGGCACGGCCAGGTCGTTCTCGACGAAGCGGATCCCTCCCGACCTCCGGGCGATGAAGCGCGCCGTCTCAGGCGTGACCTGCATCAGGCCGCGCGCGCCCGCGTGGGACGTGCGGTCCTGGAACTTCGACTCCTCGTAGATCACGGCGGCGATCAGGGCCGCGTCCAGGTCCTTGTCATGCGCCTGCTGGCGGATGATGTCGTCGTGGCGCAGCGGCAGCGTGATCTCGCGGAAGGCGTCGTTGAGCGGGCCGAGCACGACGATCAGCGCAGCCAGCGCCAGGCCCAGCACCAGGGCGGCGCCGAGCACGCCCAGCCGCCGGCGCCGGAAGGCGCTGCGCGATGTCCGGGTGCGAGCCCTGGCCACGACGTGGCTCATTCCGTTTCAATGGTGCCAAGGACGCGAGACAACTCCTCCCTCAACTCATCCAGCGTGCCGTCGTTGCGGACGACGAAGTCGGCCCGCATGGCCTTGTCGTCCTGGCTCAGCTGCCGCCCGGCGCGCGACTCGAGCGCCGCGTGCCCCCGCGCCCCGGCCCGCTCGGCGCGAACGTCCTCGTCGGCGACCACCGCCAGGGTGCGGTCGAAGACCTGCTCCATGCCCGCCTCGAACAGGAGGGGCACCTCCACCACGGCCGCCCGGGGCGGCGGGTCGGCGGCGTCGACGGCGTCCCTCCACTCGCTCACCCGCCCGCCGACGCGCGGCCACAGCTCGCCCTCCAGCCACTCGCGGCCTTCCGGGCCGGCGAACGCCCGCTCCGCGAGCTTGGAGCGGTCCACCCCTCCGCCCTCGGCGACCTCGGGCCCGAAGCGGCCGACCACAAGCTCGCGCAGCTCCTCCGTCTGGAGCAGCTCGTGCACCACCTCGTCGGTCGAGAGCGTGGCGGCGCCGAGCTCGTCCAGGGCTCGCAGGGCCTCCGATTTGCCGGCGCCGAGCCCGCCCGTCAGTCCCACGAAGGGGACCCGGGCGCCCATCTAGGACCCGGGCTCGCCCTGGTCCGCCGGCGCCTTGGCCTCGTCCTCTGCGGGGGCGTCGCCGTCGGCGGTGGGCGGCTCGGCCTCAGCCGACTCCTCCTCGCCCTGGGCCGCCTCCTCGTCGCGGGCCTCCTGCACCGCCGCCTGCAGGTTCTCGGAGCCCTCGACCGTCACCTCGGGGCCCGCGAAGACGTCCTCCGACAGGCCCAGCTCCGGGACCTCGCCGATCTCGCCGTCCTGCGCCTCGCCGCCGTCCTCGACGGGCGGAGCACCCTCGACGTGCACCCGCTTGACGCTCAGGGACAGGCGCCGCCGCTCGGAGTCGATCTCGAGCACCTTGACGCGCACGACCTGGCCGGGCTCGACCACCTCGCGCGGGTTCTCCACGTGGTGCTGGGCGAGCTCCGAGATGTGCACCAGCCCCTCGACCCCGTCCATGATCTCGACGAACGCGCCGAAGGTGACCACCTTTGTGACCTTGCCCTCGAGCTCGTCGCCCACGTTGTAGGCGTCCACCACGCGCTGCCAGGGGTCCTGCTGGGTCTGCTTCAGCCCGAGGGAGATGCGCTGGCGCTCGCGATCGATGTCGAGCACCTTCACCGGGACCGTGTCGCCGATGTTGAGGATCTCGGACGGGTGGTTGACGTGGCTCCAGGACAGCTCCGAGATGTGGATCAGCCCGTCGATCCCGTCCAGGTCCACGAAGGCGCCGAAGTCGACGATGTTGGAGATCGCGCCCTCCACGACCATCCCGGGCTCAAGGCGGTCCAGGATCTGCTGGCGGACCTCCTTGCGCTCCTCCTCGAGCACCGCCCGCCGCGACAGCACCACGTTGTTGCGCGAGCGGTTCAGCTCGATCACCTTGCACTCGATCTTCTGGCCCAGGAACTCCTCGAGGTTCTGGACGCGGCGGATGTCGACCAGCGAGGCGGGCAGGAAGCCGCGCACGCCGAGGTCGATGATCAGCCCGCCCTTCACCACCTCGATCACGTTCCCCTCGACCGGCTCGCCCGACTCGGCCGCGGCCTCGATCTTGCGCCAGGCCTTCTCGAAGCGGGCGCGCTTCTTGGAGAGCAGGAGCCTGCCCTCCTGGTCCTCCTTGGTCAGGACGAGGGCGTCGACCTCCTCGCCGAGCTCGACCTCCTCGCCCGGGTCGACCGACTTGCGGATGGAGAGCTCGTTGGCCGGGATGACGCCCTCGCTCTTGTAGCCGATGTCGACCAGCACCTCGTCCTGGTCGATCCGCACGACCTTGCCGGTCACCACGTCGCCCTCCTCGAAGGGGACCATCGTGGCGTCGTAGTTCGGGACGATCTGCCCGTCGATCTCGAGGAGGAGTCCATCCGACCCCTCTACGGGACGGGCTGCGGTAGGCGTCTCGGTATCCGGCACTGAGGCGGGAAGGGTAGCTACTCTGGCCCCCATGCCGAAGCGCCGCACGAAGCGTGGCGCCGCCCGCTCGGCGCTGCCCGGCGACTGGGACGTGCTCGTCTGCGGAGCGAGCTTCGCGGGGCTCGCCGTCGCCCGCGAGCTGGCCGGAAGCGGTGCGCGCGTGCTGCTCCTCGACCGCTACGAGGTCGGCGAGCGCCAGACCTCGGCATGCGGGATCCCCACGGGCTGGCTGTACGCCATGGGCCTGATGGGCGCGCACAGGCAGGAGTTCGGGGAGCTCGTCGTGCACACCCCGCACGGCACGGCGCGCCTGGAGCTGCCGTGGACCTTCTCCACGTTCGACTATCCGCGGCTCTGCGAGCTGCTGTTCGCCCAGTCGGACTGTCCCTTCGAGACGGCCAAGGTCGAGGGCCGCTCCGGGCAGGTCGTGCACACCGATCGGGGCGACCTGACGGCGCCGCTGATCGTGGACGCGCTGGGCTGGCGCCGCCTGCTCGCGGACGGCTACCAGCCGCCGGACGCACCGCTTTCGCGCGGGCTCGAGGTCCACCCCGGGGGGAGCGGGTCCGAGATGGAGATCTGGATCGACCGCTCGTACGTGCCGGCCGGCTACGGCTGGAGCTTCCCGGCGGAGGACGAGCTGCGCATCGGGGTTGGCTCATTCGACCCGCGCTTCCACGTGCGCGACAACACCGTCAAGCTGGCCGAGGACACCGGCCGGGAGCCCGTCCGCTACCAGGGCAACTGGATCCCGCACAAGCTGCGCGCCGCGACCGAGGACGGCGTGTTCTTCGTCGGCGACTCGGCGGGCCATTGCCTGCCGCTGACCGCGGAGGGCATCCGCACCGCCTTTTACTTCGGCATCGGGTGCGGCCGTGAGCTGCGCGCCGTGGTCGAGGGCCGGCGCACACGCGAGCAGGCGCTGCGGCGCTACCACGACTTCTCCGCGGCGCACGGCCGGAAGTTCAACTCGATGCTGCTGGCGCAGCGGCTCGTGCCCCGCGTCCCCCCACGGTTCCTGGCCCGCGGGCTCAGGGCCATGCAGAGCCGGCGCTTCCTCGACTGGTCGTTCGGCCACTACCTGGCCATCGCGCCGCCCTCGTTCGCGGGGGACGTGCCGCCTCCTCGAGCGCAGCGACGCCCCTCGGCGCGCCCCGCCGCCGCCTAGCTGCGGACGACCAGCACCGTCCCGACGGCCAGCAGCGCGATCCCGAGCAGACGGGGCGCAGTCAGGGCGCGCTGGTCTAGCCCGAATGCGCCCGCGCGGTCGAGCATCACCGACATCGTCAGCTGGCCGGCGATGGTGGCCGACGCGACGCCCCCCGCGCCCAGCGTGCGCACGCTGAGCAGCACGGTAGTCACGTAGGCCGCGCCGAGCAGGCCGCCGGTCAGGTAGTACCAGGACAGGTGGCGGACCTCCCCAACCTGATCGAACCCCTCCCCAAGCACGAGCGTGATGGCGACCAGCACGGCAAGGCCGACCGCGAACGAGACCGAGGCCGCCGCGAAGGTGCCCACGCTCTTGCCGAGGATCGAGTTGATCGGGGCCTGCATCCCGACCAGGCCGCCGGCGACGACCGTCGCGAGCACGGGCAGCCACTTCTCCATCACTTGGCCGCCAGCCAGTCGCCGCCGACCCCCACGTCGACCGCGAGCGGCGGGTCGAGCTCGAAGGCCGAGGCCATCTCGGCGCAGACGATCTCGGAGGCCCGCTCCGTCTCCTCCTCAGGGCCCTCGAACAGGAGCTCGTCGTGGATCTGGAGCACCAGCCGCGTGTCCAGCCCGGCGTCGCGCAGGGCGTCGCGGCAGCGCACCATCGCGACCTTGATGATGTCCGCGGCGGTGCCCTGGATCACCATGTTCACCGCCAGCCGCTCGCCGAGCATGCGGGTCTGGCGCTGGCGCGCGCGCAGCTCCGGGATGCGCCGGATGCGCCCGAACAGGGTGCTCACGTAGCCGTCCGACGCGGCGCCGGCGATGGTCTCGTCGATGAAGCGCTT
>JBHELQ010000118.1:0-67781 GCA_046262995.1 Thermoleophilaceae bacterium | reverse complement strand
CCGCCGAGCACCAGCGCGGCGACCCAGAGCGCGATGAACTTCTTCCGGTTGCGGATTACGAAGCGGGTCCAGCCAGTCACGTCGGGACCGGGGGACGGGGCGACCCGGCCTCGCATTCCAAGCTACCAACCCCGGCCTGGATCGCCACCTAAACTGATCCCGCCGGGCGCGTAGCTCAGTGGGAGAGCGCTCGCCTCACACGCGAGAGGTCGCTGGTTCGAACCCAGCCGCGCCCATCCGGCCCGCTGTCCGCTTGCCGTCAAGCGGCCGACTCGCCGGCCCCCGAGTAGCGGAGCGAACCGGGAGTGGTGAGCGTCTCGCCGGTCTCCAGCAGGGTCTTCAGGCCGGAGAGGATCATCGGCCAGCCGCCGTAGAGCTCGCCGTTCGCGTCCTCGCGCAGCTCGTCGTGGGTGATCGTCAGTCGGCAGGAGTCGCCGATGGGCTCGATCTCCCACGCGACCCTCGACGTCCCCTCGCTCTTCACGTCTTCGCTCCAGAGCGCGGTGAAGCTCTGGACGAGGCGGCGCGGCGGATCGACCTCGAGGTTCTCGCCCTCGGAGATCGGGGTCGGCCCCTGCGGGTGGACCGCCCGGTAGGGGGAGCCCGGCGTCCAGTCGGAGTCGACCCCTACCCCGAAGGTGTACTTCCGCCGCATCTCGCTGTCGGTGATCGCCTCCCAGAGTCGCTCGGGGGTCGTCTTGATGTAGATCTCGAACACCTTCTGCATGAGGTCCTCCTCGAGTGTCTTCTTCAGGCCGCTGAGCGCCGCGGCCCAGGGCTCGGCGTACTTGCTCACCCACCTGTCGTGGACGAGCCGGATCGGGACAGGGTTCAGGAAGTGGAGCTTCTCGCGCCCTCGCCGCCTGGTCACGACGAGCCCCGCCTCCTCGAGCAGCCGCAGGTGCTTCATGACGCCGAAGCGCGTCATCGGCAACCGCCGCTCGAGCGCGCTCAGCGTCTGCCCGTCCTGCTCGAAGAGCTGGTCGAGCAGGCCCCTGCGCGTCGGGTCGGAAAGGGCCCTAAAAACCTCGTCCATCGGCCCAGACAATAGGTGACTATTTAGTCACATGTCAAGGGCGGCGGGACCGGGCCCGGTCAGAGGCGCGCATGCGCTGCGCGCGCCGCGGCGCGGCAGCTGGTGCGGTGGCTTCGCGGCAGGCGCTTGCGAACGTAGTGGAGGAAGACGCGCATCGCCGGCTTCCAGCGGCCGCCTGCGGTGAGGAGGCCGTTGTGGTTGCCCCAGTAGTCGGCCTGACCACGGGCGACGGGACGATCTCGGTGGGAGAACCAGAACACGCGCTTCAGGTTCCAGTGATCGCGGCACGCCAGCAGCAGGTCGTAGGCGCGGCGGAGCTTGCGCGCCTGCAGGCGCCGGGTGGTGACGAACGGGTGGGGACCGCCGCCTGTCGCCCAGCTCATCTCCGTGATCCAGACCGGCTTCGCCAGGTCCCCGAACTGCCGCATGATCCGGCGCGTCGTGCGCATGATCCTCGCGACGTCGCGCGGCCGGGGCGAGTACCCCTCCACCGCCACGACGTCGATCGACGCGGCGAAGCCCGGCTGTCTGTAGAGGTCGGGCAGATAGGTCCGCAGGCGCTGGGTCATGTTCTCGCCGAGCCCGCCGAGCACGACCCGCGAGCTCGGGTCCGACGCCCGGATCGCTGCAGCCGTGCGCCTCAGCAGCGCGGCGTAAGCGGCGGCGCTCGGATGTGGCCACTGATCGCGCCCGTTGATCTCGTTCAGCACCTGCCAGTAGCCGACCGGCCGGTAGCGAAGCCGGGGACGGGCCCGCCAGAACGATCCTCCGTTGCCGTAGCGGCGGACGGCGCGCCGGACGAACTCCGCCCAGGCCGCCTTCGCCTCCGCGGTGCGCGGCGGGCCGAGCCCACCGCGGTGGCAGGCCCATGACGGGCAGCCGGTGAGCAGGAAGACCGGGCTCAGCTGCCTGGAGGCGAGGCGCGCGACGAGCCGGTCGTACCCCAGCCAGGTCCACCGTCCCCGTCTGCGCTCGGCGCCGTCCCAGTCCAGGATCGCCCGCCAGGAGCGAAGCCCCCTGCGCGAGAGCGTCCTGACCTCCCGCCGCTTGGGAAACGTCCAGCCGGTCAGGCCGAACATGGTGCGGCGCAGCTCGGGCCCGGGATCGGCCGCCCGGGCAGGCGGTGGGCTGAGCGCCGTCAGGCAGACGACGGCGGCGACGACGACGATCGGGATGAGTTGCCGGAGACCAGGCATCGAGGGCAGGCGGGAACGCCAACGTTGGGCATCGGCAGCCCCGCCTCGCCCCTTGACCTCTGGAGGCTACCGCTGCGCCGGACGGGCTCCGTCTAGCTCGCCTGGGTCGCGTGGTGCAGCACCTCGAGCTGCTGCCAGCCCTCCTGCGGCGGGAAGTCCTCCTCCCGGATGCGCCCGCCCATCTCCTCGGCGGTCTTGCGCATGCCCTCCTCGTTCTCCCAGAGGTGGAAGAAGAGCAGACCGTCGTCTTCCTTGACGATGACGCGGGCGAGCGCCCCGTTGCGCGTCGCCACTTCGGTGATCTCCGGCTCGATCTTCTCCATCCCCGTGCGGTACAGCTCGTCGGGGTCGCCCTTCACCTTGAACGTGGTCAGGATCGCCATCGCGCCTCCCTGGTCGTGCTTGTCCGGGCCCGGCCGAACCTATCCGATCGAACCCGCCGGGAACGACAGGGCCCGGCTATCTTGTGGCCATGCGGCCGGACGGCCAAGGGGCGGCGGCATGACTCCGGCGGAGGCGCGCGAAGCCTTGGAGCGGCTCCCACCGGAGGACCGCGCCCTGCTCGAGCTGTCCCTGCGCAGGGAGGTGGCGGACCTTGCGCTCGCGGAGTTGCTGCACATCCCGGCCGGCGAGGTCGCGGGCCGGCGTGAAGCCGCTTTGGAGCAACTCGTGGGCGAGGCCCGCGGTGCGCCGCGCGCGGAGCTCGAGGACGCGTTGATCGAGCACTGGCGCGGCCGGTCCGCCGTAGCCGCGTCCTCCGGCCCCTCCGTCGGCGCGCGGGCGGCCGCCACGGGGGACAAGCGCATCGGGCTGGCGCTGCTCGCCGGCATTGTCCTCGCCTGGCGCCTTGGCAGGAGCGGGCGCTAGGGGCATGCGCGCACGAGGGCTCGCGAAGGTGGTCCGCCGCTGCGACTGAGTCGCCGTCAGTTGAGCGACGGGTCGGAGGGCATCGTCGCCAGCAGCGCGAACGCCCCGCCCTTGCGCTCCAGCGCGGCGGACCACATGTCACCGTCTTCGAAGGGATCCTCCGCGGTGGCGGGCTCAACGATCCAGGCCTTCTCCTCGAGCTCCCCCTCGAGCTGCCCCGGGCCCCAGCCGGCGTAGCCCGCATACACGCGCAGGCGGCGCAACGAAGCATCCGCGCGGTCGGGGTCGAGCAGCCCGAGGCTCCCCATGACCGGCGCCCCGGCCTCGGCGGGGTCCTCGAAGTCACCCAGCGCGACGACGGCCTCGGGCGCCACGGGCCCGCCCACGTGCACCAGCTCGTCGTGGTCGGCAAGCCCCGCCAGCACCGGAACCGCGTCTGCCACGGGTGTCTCCGAGGTGCGGTTGAGCACCACGCCCATGGCGCCCTCATCAGAGTGGTCGAGCACGAGCACGACCGCCCGCCGGAAATAGTCGAACAGGGACGGCGCCGCGATCAGCAGATTTCCCTTCAGCGAATCGGCCATGCCTGCATTCTGGCGCTCCGGCGCCCGCTAGGGGCGGGCGGCCCGACCAACTCGTCGGGAAGCGTTCCGCGGAGGCGACTAGCATCCGCGCGCGTGGACCTGCGGCAGGAGAGGGTTGTGGTGGAGACCGAGCGCTACCGCATCGAGGGGCTGATGACGCTCCCGAAGGAGGGCTACCGCAGCCGCCTCTCCGACCACGTGAACCGCCGGGAGCAGGAGTTCTTCACGATGCAGGACGCACGGCTGATCACCCTCGACGGCTCGGGCGGAGACTGGACGGCGCCCGTCCTGATGCTCGCACGGCGTCACATCCGGCTGATCGTGCCGGCCTCGCAGGGCGCCTAGCGTGGCCGCGGCCCGCGGACTGGCCGTGGCCGCGGCAGCCGCAGCCGGCGGCGTCGCGCTCTGGTGGCGCAAGAACCCGTCGGCCTGCCCCTACTCGCAGCGCTTCTGGGTGCAGGCGCCGCACCCCTTCATCACCAGGGAGCGCCTGCGGGAGGTCCTGGAGCCGCGCGGCGGGGAACGCCTGCTCGAGGTCGGGCCCGGCACGGGTTACTACGCGCTGCCGGTGGCCGGCTGGCTCGAGCCCGCCGGGCGCCTGGACATCCTCGACCTGCAGCAGGAGATGCTCGACCACACCATGTCCCGGGCGCGCGACGCGGGCCTCGCCAACCTGACGGCCACGTGCGCGGACGCGCGCGAGATGCCCTACCAGGACGACAGCTTCGACGGCGCATACCTCGTCACAGTGCTCGGCGAGGTGCCGGATCAGGAGGCGGCCCTGCGGGAGCTGCGCCGCGTGGTCAAGCCCGGCGGCCGGATCGTGGTCGGCGAGCTGTTCGGCGACCCGCACATGGTCACCCACGGCGCTCTGAGCCAGCGCGCCGCGGTGGCGGGTCTCCGCCCCGAGCGCGTCCTCGGCGGCAGGCTCTGGCATTTCACCCGCCTTGTTCCGGCCTGACCACGTTCCGTCCGGCACGCGGCGGAGCATGGATCGCCGATGCTCTACGCGATCCTGATCTGCAGCGACGGCGACTGCGAGGCGACCTACGAAGCCTGGGCCGAGCCCGACCAGCTCGATGAGCTCGCCTGCGAGCTCTGTGGCTGCACGCTCCAGGCCGTCGCCTTCTCGGACGCCTCCGACGCCGACGCCCGCTCGGGGCGCCGCCCGCCGGACCTGCAGCTGCGCGACGCCGCCTGAGCGGTCGGATCCCTCCTGCCGGCCTCGGTCCCCTCGGCTGCGATTAGTCTCGAGCCCAGCGACGGTCTCAGGCATAGACAAATCACTCGGGCGTCGGGGGGGCCGGCGCGGAAAGGAGTCAGTCATGGGACAGCCTGTGGTGCATTTCGAAGTCGTGGGGAAGGACGCGCAGAAGCTGCACGGCTACTACTCGGAGCTCTTCGGCTGGAAGATCGACGCCGACAACCCGATGAACTACGGGCTCGTGCAGCGCGACGCGAACACGAACCCCGACGGCATCGGAATCGGCGGCGGCATCGGAGCGGGGCCGGAGGGATACGACGGCCACGTGACCTTCTACGTCGAGGTTCCGGACGTGGAGGCGGCGCTCGCCAAGGCCGAGAGCCTCGGAGGGTCGCGGGTCATGGGCCCGGAGAGGATCATGGACGAGATCGAGCTCGGGCAGTTCACGGACCCGGAGGGGCGGCTGATCGGCCTCGTGAAGGGCGGGTCCTAGCTCATCCGACCGCGGCGGGGCCCTCGCCATCGGCTGGGCCGGGTGGGGGGTTCCGCCGCCGTCGGGACCGCAACGAAGGAGGCGACGGGATGACGGACCACAGGATCGGAACGCGTGACGAGTGGCTTGCCGCTCGCAACGAGCTGCTCGAGCGCGAGAAGGAGCTCACCCGCCAGAACGACGAGCTCTCTCGTCAGCGGCGGGAGCTGCCGTGGGTCCCGCTCGAGAAGGAGTACAGCTTCGAGACCAAGGACGGGACGAAGACGCTCGCGGAGCTCTTCGACGGTCGCTCACAGCTGATCGTGTACCACTTCATGTTCGGCCCGGCTTACTCCGCGGGCTGCCCGGTCTGCTCGTCCGCAGCCGACACGTTCGACGGCGCCGTGTCGCATCTCCGGGCGCGTGACGCGACCTTCCTCTGCATCTCGCGCGGGCCGCTCGAGAAGCTTCAGGCCTACAGGCAACGCATGGGCTGGAGCTTTCCGTGGGTGTCCTCGGCGGAAAGCGACTTCAACTTCGACTTCCAGGCCTCTCACACCGAAGAGGAGCTGAGGCCGTTTTTGGAAGGCAACGTCCCGCCGGTCGTGGCCGAGCTGGCGCTGGCGTGTGGCACCGACCCTGCCGGATACGTCGCCGAGGGCCCGGTCCTGAGCGCCTTCGCGCACGCGGACGGGGTCGTCTACCACACGTACTCGACCACCGCCCGCGGCCTCGAGTTCATGATGAGCTACTACGGGTTCCTCGATCGAGCGCCAAAGGGCCGCGACGAGGGCGACCTGCCGGTGTTCTGGCTCCGCCGCCACGACGAGTACGAGCACGCGTAGCCGACGGTTCCCCTGCTTCAGCGGGGTGGGAGGGGCGGTATTTGAACCAAACGGTCCGCGAGCGGATCGCGCAGCTTCGTCGGCTCCGCGAGACATAGCGTCAAGCGCGGCTGCTCCTTTGCATGAAGGCAGCAGCTCGGCGTCCTGAGGCGCCGCGCATTAGCGTGCTGGCACCGCTTGCAAACGCAACCTCCGAGAGGACGCCGATGCCGGACACCACCTGCCACATGTCGATCTCGCTCGACGGTTTCGTCGCTGGGCCCGACCAGAGCCGGGAGAATCCACTCGGCAAGCGTGGGCGCGAGCTCCATGGCTGGCATCTCGGCGACGAGCGCGCCAACGAAGCCGACGCGACGGCGACCGGCTGGCTCATGCGCCCGCGCGGCGCGTACGTCATGGGGCGGAACATGTTCGGGCCGATCCGCGGCGAGTGGGATGAGGACTGGCGCGGCTGGTGGGGTCCCGAGCCGCCTTACCACGCGCCAGTCTTCGTGCTCACCCATCACGCCCGAGAGCCGATCGAGATGGAAGGCGGGACGGCCTTCCACTTCGTCACCGGCGGCTTCGACGCTGCTTACGCACAAGCGCGTGAGAGGGCCGGGGAGGGCGGCGTAGACATCGCGGGTGGCGCCTGGACTGTGCGCCAGGCCCTCATTGCCGGGGTCGTCGACGAGCTCACGCTCGACCTCGCGCCGGTCCTGCTCGGCTCCGGCGAGCGGATCTTCGACGGCGTCGAGTCGTTCGGGTTCGAGCCAGTCGAGGTCTTACATTCGCCGCTAGCCACACACATCCGCCACCGCCGGGCGGGCTGAGCGGTCGCTTCTGCGCTGGACGCGAAGCGAAACCGGGCCGAACCGGCTCGGTTCAAACGAGGCCTACGCTCGCTTGCTTCAGCGGAGAGGGTGGGATTCGAACCCACGAGGCAGCTTTCGCCGCCCACGCGATTTCCAGTCGCGCACCTTAAGCCGCTCGGTCACCTCTCCGAGGCGCCCGAAGGCTAGCGTCAGAGCCCGAGCTCTCGGACGCCGCGCTCGCGCCAGCCGAGATGATGGGCGAGCTCGTGGCGAAGGGTGCGCTCGACTTGGGCGCGCAGCAGGTCCGGGTCGTGCCCGAAGTCCCGCTCGAGCGTGTCCTGGTAGAGGGTGATGCGGTCGGGATAGTTCTCGCGCGCGACGGTGTCGCCGTGATAGTGGCCGTACGCGCGGTGCTCCGCGCCGCGGCTCGAGACGACCACAGGAGTGTGGTCGAGCAGCTTCCGGAACTCCTCGGGCAGCTGGTCGATCGCCTCGACCACGAGCCGGTCGAAATCGCTCGTCGTCACCGGCGGGTCCGGCTCTCGCGCCAGGCGCTCGCTGCGGCGAACGAGGCGCTCGACCTCGAGCTCGCTCATCGCGTCCCGGCCGGTGAGCGCCACGGCCCCCCAGGCCGCGAGCAGGACGAGCGCGAGCGCGCAGACGACGATCGTGACGAGGCCCTCGGCCCCCGACAGGGAGGGCGGGTTCAGCAGGAACAGCAGCAGGCCGACCAGGAAGGCGGCCCAGGCGGCCGCCCGAAGCGGTGCTGCAAGCGCGTCCCTCACATGGGAGAGGGTACGCGTGCGCTCACTCGCTCTCGTCCGGGTCCTCGCTGCCGGCGGCGTCGGGATTGCCGGTCGCCTGCTCGTCCTCGCCCGGCACGCCCGGCGTGCTGCCCGCGCCCCCGCGAGCTTCTCCGTCCTCGTCGTCCGGCACCTGCTGGCCAGGCCCCTCCTCGGGCAGCTGGTCCGACTCTTCCTTGTTCGTCTCCATCGTTAGCCCTCCTCGTTTTCGGTCTCTTCGGCGTCGGGGTCGTCGTCCACATGCTCTGCGTCCGCCTCGGGCTGCGCCCCCGGCACCGAGGAGTCCTGCTCCTTCGACTCCCAGTCGCGCCGGGCGTCCTCGATCCTCCGACCGACACGCTCCGACTCCTCGTCCATTCGCCCGACGTCGCGCTCGAGCCGCTCGGCTGGATCTTCCTCGCGCACACTGTCCTCCTAGATCGCCGCCTCGGAAAGCGCTTACCCGCGCGGGGGCTAACGGAACCGCCGCGGGGCCCGGCATGTCCATGCGCTTTCGGGGTAGTCATGGAGCCAGCGGATGGGACTCGCCCGCTCGATCATCAGCCGCGCCGCGACCGCCTCCGAGCTGGCGATGAGCCCCCTTCGCGGCGTCGCCCCCTCGTTGAGCCAGCCCCGGACGCTCGACCAGACGGGGCACCGGCCGTGGCCGCTCCCCCGCCGGCCGTGGTTCATGGCCCAGACATGGGAGGAGCTGCTGTTCGCGCATTGGCGGGTGCCCGTCGGCGAGCTGCGCCGTGTCATGCCGCCGCAGATACCGGTCGACGAGCATGACGGCAGCGCCTGGCTCGGGGTGACCCCCTTCCGGATCTCGGCCCTGCGGCTGCGCGGAACTCCGCACATACCCGGCCTGAGCTCGTTCCCCGAGGTGAACGTGCGGACCTACGCCACGATCGGGGGACGGCCCGGGATCTACTTCCTCAGCCTTGACGCCGCCAGGGCGCTGGCCGTGGCGGGCGCGCGCCGCGCCTTCCGCCTTCCCTACTTCGAAGCCGACATGTCGGCGGGCCGCGCCGGCTCGTCGATCGGCTACCGGAGCACGCGCACCTCGGGGGACGGCCCGCCCGCGGCGCTGCGCGCGCGGTATCGGCCCGTCGGAAGCGTCTTCCAGGCGCGGGACGGCACGCTCGAGCACTTCCTGACGGAGCGCTACTGCCTTTACACGCTCGACGAGCGAGGACGAGTGCTGCGCGGCGACATCCACCACCCGCCCTGGCCGCTGCAGGAGGCGGAGGCGGAGATCGAGACCAACACGATGCCGGCTCCGTACGGCCTGACGCTTCCGGACGAACCACCACTGCTGCACTTCTCCCGGCGCCAGGACGTCGTCATTTGGAGCCTGGAGCCGGCCTGACGCCTAGGGGAGCCAGTCCGCCGGCAGCGTCCCGGCCGGCACATGGCCCGGGTACTCCGGCACCAGGCGCCGCGCATGCTCGCCCGCCGGCCGGTCCCGAATCAGCGGCTTCAAATCGTCGAGCGAGAGGAGCAGGCGCACGCTCGTGGCCACCTGATAGTCGCTCACGTTCGGCTCAGGGCCCCCGATCGTGCCGTCCGCGATGTACCCGTCGATGCGGTCGAGGGCGGCGGGCAGCTTGGCGAGCTCGGCCCGCACCCGCTCGTCGGTCGCCCCGTTGAGACGAGCGCCGAGCGCGACGAGCGGACCCCCGGTCCTGACCGCGAAGTCCACGGGAATTCCCAGCCGCGCGCCCTGGGAGTAACTCGCCATCGGCGCGCGATCGCGCCTGAAGACCCACCAGAGCGTTCGACGGCCGACGTCCTGGAGCTCGGTGTCGGCCCATGCCTCGGCCTCATCGACCCGGGCGCGGAGGTCCTGATCCTCGGGAAGGAGGCGCGGCTCGGGCTCGAGCTGGTCGAGGGCGGCCGCGATCGACTTGGTGCCCTGCACCCTGCAGCCGTCCAGCACGAGCGCAGGCACGGTGTTGCGCGGGAAGCGCTGCAGCCTGAGGACCAGCCTCGACACGACCGGCATCAGGTCCGTCCGCCGGTACGCGATTCCCTTCCTCTCGAGCATCAGGCGGGCCGCCATTGAGGGATGCGACCCTGGAATGACGAACAGACGTCCCTTCACGAGAGGCTGAATTCGATCACAAGTCCTGATCGCGAGGCGGGGATGACGGGACGGTTTGCGAACCCCGTCACTCGGTCAGCCCAATGGCCTCGAGGGCCTCAGCGTGATCCCAGAAGTTCTCGATGATGAAGATCTTGCCCTTGCGCAAGGTGAGGACGGCCGTCATGTCCATGTTCATCTCAGGGCCTTGGCCGGTGCCACGCCAGCGGAATCTCTGGACCACTCGGTCGCCGATGGCGACGGGATCGCCGATCGGTTCCGCCGTGTCGGCCTCGAAGCCTGCGCGCATGCGCTCCCACTGCCTCCTGCAGGCCTCCAGACCGACGAGCGTCTCAGCCTCGGGCCAGCCCTCCAAACCTGCCCAGATCACGTTCGGATCGTGCAGCGCACAGTACGCGTCCAGATCGCCTGCGTTCCACGCGTCGAAGGAGGCTTGCGCGACCTCAACGTTCTTCTCCGACATGGATCCTCCTTAGACCCGCCATCTGGTGCCGCCACTGCTTAGTGGCCGAAGCGGTCGTGCGGGTTGCGGCACGACGCGGGGCTAGAGCTCGACTTCCTTCCCGGCACCGCGCTGCCGGGCGGCATCCAGCACCAAGGCTGCGGCGACCCCGTCTTGCACCGCCACTCCGACGGACTTGTAGAGCGTGATCTCGTCCGATGATGTGCGGCCCGGCCTCTGTCCCTCGACCAGCTCGCCGACCTCGGCGTGCACGTGATCCGCGTCGATCAGGCCGCGCTCGATCGGCTGAAGGAGATCGTTCGACCCTGAGGGGAACGGCGCGAGCGCGGCCGTGCGCGACTCGACGACTACGAGGGAGTCGACCACGGTTTGGTCGTCCAGCTCGCGCCCCTGCGGGTTGTAACCGACAGAAGTCACGTGCGTGCCTGGCGAGACCCACTCGCGTCTAACCACGGGCTCGAGGGCGTGGGCTGTTGCGCAGATCACGTCTGCACCGTCGCATGCCTCCTCGCATGACGCCGCCGCGCGTATGGGAAAGTCGAGCTCAGCCGCGAGCTCCTCGGCAAGCGCTCCGGCCTTGGCACGGTCGCGCCCGGCGACGCGCAGCTCCCTGAACTCCCGCACTCGCGTCACGGCGCGGGCGTGTGAGCGGGCCTGGACGCCGGTGCCGAGGATCGCGACCGTCGCGGTGTCCTCGCGAGCGAGCAGGCGAGTGGCGAGCGCCGAGCCAGCGCCTGTGCGAATGGCCGTGATGGCGGTGCCGTCGAGCAGAGCCGTGGGATGTCCGTCGTCGGGGTCGAAGACCGCGATCACTCCCTGGTGAGTGGGCCATTGGGTGCCGGCGTTCTGAGGGAAGAGCGTGATGAGCTTCGCCGCCAGGGCGCCCGCCGACGGCGTGTAACCGGGCATCGCCGCAAGAAGCCCCTCCCGCTCATGAACGAGCGCGCCAACACGGTCGGGCACGGAGGCACGACCGGCGCTCAGATCGGCCATGGCGCTCGCCAGCGCGTCGATCAGGGCATCGATGTCGAGAAGTTCCTCAACGTCACGCCGGCCAAGCAGCAGCACCGCCCGACCCTAACCGACGTCCACGGCGAGAACACTTGTTCGGCGTCACGCCTCTGCCGAATCCTCGCCCCGCCAGAGCGGGATACTTGCCACGTGCCACGGGATCATGTCGAGGCAGCCCAGAAGGAGAACGTCCAAGTTGTCCGGGAGATGCTCGAGGACTACCTCCGTGGCCACTACGAAGCCGCGCTGCCGGCGTTTGCGCAGGACGTCGAGGTGGTTACCTCGCTCGAGCGGTTCTACGGCCATACGGGGGTCGTCGAGGAGGCTCAGCGGTGGGAGGAGATGTGGAGCCATTACCGCTTCGAGGTGAAAGGTCTGGTCGACGCAGGCGACAACGTTGTTCTCCTCTACCACCAGGTCGGTAAGGCGAAGGAGAGCGGTATCGACGTCGAGGAGCGGGCCGGTTGGGTCTACACGGTTCGGGAGGGCAAGATCGCGCGTGTGGAGATGTTCCAAGACGCTGAGACGGCCCTACGGGCAGCGGGAGTAGAGACGTGACCCGCCCCGGTGCGGAAGCTCACGCAGAGCAGTAGCGAACCACTGCCTGCATCGAATAGTCGCTAGCTGCTCGCACCGACGGGGCTACGACCAGAACTCGTCCCAGGCGTAGAGGTCGTGAAAGTGCTCCCGGCCGTCAATAACCCGGCCGTCCTTGAGCTCGAAGACGATGCAGTTGCCAACGTCCAGGTGCTTGCCGTCTCGATCCGCGGTGCTGCGCTGGACGCCGATCACGCGGTCCTCATCACCTGCAAGCAAGTGCTGCAGTTCGGCCCGGAACGTGCCCCCCGTCTCCTGCGCCAGCTGGCCGAAGTACGCCAAGGTCGCGTCGCGGCCCTGGTAGTCGTCGGCCATCGAGCTCCGCCCCGGCAAGTGCCACACGATGCTCTCGTCAAAGATTTCGGCGACCCTGTCCAGGTCGCCTTTGTTGAAGGCCTCGTAAGCGCGCCCCATGATCGCCGCGTTCTCGTCTGCTGTCATCGTTGCCCTTCCTACTGGTTGGTCGAGTCCGGGCGCGACCCTACCCTGCTTCCGTGGCCCACGAAAGGGGCGCTCCGCGGTAGCCGCCCTCAGGTAGGTTGGGCACAAAGGTCTCCCACAGAGAGGAAGAGAGGTTCCTGGCCACTACGACGGTCGAGGATTTCGACCGCTTCTTGCAAGTCTTCTCAACCAAGGGCGCTGAGAAGCGAAAGCAGCACGGGTCCAAGGGCTGGACCGTCTTTCGCGATCCCAATGAGGACGACCGGGTCTGGGTGCTCTTTGACTGGGATCCGGAGGGCTTTCAGAGCTTCCTCTCCGACCCCGAGGTACCGCCGATCATTCAAGAGGCCGGACACAAGAGCAAGCCCCAGCCGGCGGAGCTCAGCGGCGAGTTCGAGGCATAGCTCAAGGGCCCGAATCGGACCCCTCGAAGCCGCCGGGCTGCAAGAGGAGCGGCACTGCCGCAGGCTTGTCTGCTCCAGCGGGGTGATGGAACGGTTTGCGAACCCCGAGGTCCGCAGCAAGCTGGCGGATCTTCATCGCACACTGTCGGCCGATGACGCTGGCGAGGCGGCGGGCCGGAGCCCTCAGCCGATCTGCTCCGCCAGCTCGACGATGATCCCCTCCGGGCCGCGGACGTAGCAGAGCCGATAGCGGTCTTCGTAGCGCTCCACCTCGCCAACGAGCTCCGCGCCGTGGGCTCGCAAGCTAGCCACGACGGCGTCGATGTCGTCGACTGCGAATGTGACATGGCGGATGCCCGGGGTGTTCGCCGGCGCGTGCCGGTCGCCGCCCCGGGTCGAGGGGGCGTGAAACTTCGCCAGCTCGAGCCGTCCGTGGCCGTCCGGGGTCTCCATCATCGCTATCTCCGCCCGGACGCCCTCGAGCCCCACCACGCGGTCCACCCAACCGCCCTCGACCGACCCCTCGCCCTGCAGCTTGAGACCGAGTTCGACGAAGAACGCCGTCGCGGCCGCGAGGTCGTCCACCACAATGCCCACGTGGTCCATGCGTTGGATCGTCATGCGCTGGACCGTAGCGACGCCGCGGCCCCAGCTACGGCGTCTCTCGGTTGCCGATCGGCTGGTGGGAACGCGCCGCCCATTGGTCTGAAGACACCAGGTGAGTTGCTCGCGAAGCAGGCTCGAAGACGCGGTCGACGTCCGTAGGTCGTCCTAATGCTTGCCTGCTTCAGCGGAGGGGGTGGGATTCGAACCCACGAGGGACCCAACGGCCCCCAACGGTTTTCGAGACCGCCCCGTTCAACCACTCCGGCACCCCTCCGGGCGGCGCCCGCGAGCGCCACGGGAGAGGCTAGCGCCGGCTGGCGAAGAAGGCATGGAGCAGGTCCGCGGAATCCGCCCCCAGCAGGCCGCCGGCCACCTCGGGGCGGTGGTTCAGCCGCGGTTCGGCCAGCACGTCGAGCACGCTCCCGGCCGCGCCCGCCTTCGGGTCCGGCGCCCCGTAGACGACCCGAGGGAGCCTTGCCAGGACGATCGCGCCGGCGCACATCGCGCAGGGCTCGAGCGTGACGTACATGACGGTGTCGTGCAGGCGCCAGCCTCCGAGCTTGGCCGAGGCCTCCCGCAGGGCGAGCACCTCGGCATGCGCCGTCGGGTCGCCGCGCAGCTCGCGCTCGTTGGGCGCCGCAGCGACCAGCTCACCGTCACGCACGATCACACAGCCGATCGGCACGTCGTCGTGCTCGAGCGCGCGCTCCGCCTCGCGCAGCGCCAGCCGCATGAAGTGCTCATCCATCGGGAAGAACGCCGGCGTCATCCGCCGGAGACCAGCCTGCGTCCCGCCCAACGCTCGGCCACGCGAAGGCCGGCGAGCACGCCCGTCCTGCCGGCGAGCCTCACGCCGAGGGCGGCGATCGACAGCGGCGACGGGCGCCCGTGGCCCAGCACACCGCGCTCGATCAGCTCCTGATACCAACCCACCGTGTCGGCCAGGGTGTCGTCGAGGGGCCGCACTCGGTAGCCGAGCTCGCGCTTGGCCTTGCGCGAGGAATAGCGCCAGTTCTGCGCCATCAGGACCACGCCCTCGGGGGCGACCAGGAACGGCAGGCCCAGCGTGTCGGCGGCGCGGGCGAGCCGCGCGGACTCGGTCGGCATCACGACGAGCGGGTGCTCCACGCCGGAGAGCCTGGCGACCCGCTCCATCAGCTCTACCCAGCCGATGTCGTGCCCGCCGAGGATGTAGCGCTCGCCGGGCTTGCCGCGACGCGCGGCCTTGACCTGGCCGGAGGCGGCATCCCGCACGTCCACCGCGTTCGTCTGGCCGTCCACGACGGCGGGCAAGCGCCCGAGCAGGTAGTTCCCGATCATGCGGGTAGAGGTCTCCCCCGGCTGGGAGCGGTCGATCGGGACGCCGAAGACGTAGGACGGGTTCACGACCACGACCTCCACGCCCAGGCGCGCCCCGGCGGCGACGGCCTGGGCCTCCCCCTCGTGCTTTGCGTCCACGTAGGTCAGATCGAGACCGCCCGCGCCGAACACCGTCTCCTCGGTGCCCACCTCCCCGTTCGCGACCGGCCCGATCCCGGCCACGCTCGAGGTCAGGACCACCCGACCCACCCCCTCGGCCGCCGCGGCCTCGACGGCGATCCTCGGCGACAGGGCGTTCACCTGCCAGACCCGCTCGACCGGCCGCGCGGCGACGTAGCCCGCCGTGTGGTGCAGCAGCGCGCAGCCGCGCAGGGCTCGCCTCATGGCGGCGCGGTCGAGGACGTCCGCCTTCACGGGCTCCACGTCCAGGCCCGCGAGCCGTGCCAGACGCCCCTCGTCGCGGTAGGTGACGCGTACTAGCTCCCCCCGCTGGCGCTCCAGTCGGGCCACGTGGCCGCCGATGAACCCTGTGGCGCCCGTGACGCAGATCGTCACACGCGTAACAACTTGAAGGTGATCGGGGTGTTCCCCGGTACGTACACTGCGAAGGCACCGTAACCCATGAGCAGACGCATGCTTCTCCCGGCCGCTGTGGCCCTGATCGCACTGGCGGCCCCGGCCGGGGCAGCCGCGACCGACTACGTCCCGGGCCAGGTGATCGTCAAGTACCGGGACGGCACGAGCCCCCAGGAGCGCTCACAGCTCGAGGACCAGACGGGCACCGAGGCGCGGCAGGGACTGCCCGGGGGATCGCAGCAGCTCGCGATCGAGGACGGCGAACCGCTACGCCATACGCTCGCCGAGCTGCGCCGCGACCCTGACGTCGCGTACGCCGTCCCGAACTACCGCGTGCACGCCGCCGCGCTGCACCCCAACGACCCCGGCTTTCGCCGACAGTGGAACTTCAACGGCAAGTTCGGGATCGACATGCCGGACGCCTGGTCGATCGCGCGCCGCCGGCACGCCCCGGGCGGGCGCGGCGTCGTCGTCGCGGTGCTCGACACCGGGGTGGCCTACCGCAGCCTCGGCAGGTTCAGGCGCGCCCCGGACCTGCGCCGATTCACGCGCGGCTACGACTACGTCAACCGCGACCACCATCCGCTCGACCTGAACGGGCACGGCACCCACGTCGCCGGCACGATCGCCGAGAGCACCAACAACCACCGCGCCGCCGCCGGGATCGCGTACCGCGCGCGAATCATGCCGGTGCGCGTGCTGGACGCGGACGGCGGCGGGGACACGGTGGCGATAGCCAGGGGCATCCGCTACGCCGCCCGGCACGGCGCCAGGGTGATCAACCTGAGCCTGGAGTTCGACTCGTCGGTGCGTGCCTCGCAGATACCCGACATCGTGTCCGCCATTCGCTACGCGCGTAAGCGGCGAGCTGTGATCGTTGCGGCTGCCGGCAACCAGGCCGACTCGACGGTCGCCTACCCGGCCCGGGCCCGCGGGGTCATCGCGGTCGCGGCCACCACGCACCGCGGCTGCCAGGCCGAGTACTCGGACTCGGGCAACGACGTCGACGTCGCCGCGCCTGGCGGCGGCTACGACGCGCCGAACAGCGACAACGCCTGGGACGCCGCCCACTGCCGGCCCGACGCCCCACGTCGCTTCATCTACCAGCAGACCTTCACCACGAGCTTCCGGCACTTCGGCCTGCCCGCAGGCTACGAGGGCACGTCGATGTCGAGCCCGCACGTGGCAGGGCTGGCGGCGCTGATCATCGCCACCCGCCGGCTCGGCAGGCGGCCGAGCGCCCGCGCCGTCGAGGAGCAGATCGAGCGGACGGCGCACGACGCGGGAGCCCCGGGCTTCGACGCGCGCTACGGCCACGGCATCGTCGACGCCGCGGCAGCCCTTCGCTGAGCCCGTCGCCCGCGACCCTGCCTAGGTCGTCCTGATGATCATCACGCTGCAGGGCGCGTGATGGGAGATCTTGTTCGGCACGCTGCCTAGCAGGAAGCGCTTGGCCCCTGTCATCCCCTTGTTGCCGATGACGATCAGGTCCGCTTTCTCCTCCTCGGCCACGTCCAGGATCGCGTCCGCCGGGTCGCCCTCCCTGGCATGCGGCTCCACTTCGACTCCCGCCTGCTGGACCGTCTTGCAGGCCTCCTCGAGCGTCGAGTTCACGTCGGCGCGAGGGTTGACCATCCACTGGAGGTCCTCCGGAACATCCTGCCGCTCCTCGCGTAGGCGCCCCGCGGGCACCGGCTCGTATGCGCTGACCAGGTGAATCCGCGAGCCGAGCTTCTGGGCCAGCTCGATCGACTGCCGCACGGCCTCCCCGGCCGTTTCCGACCCGTCGGTCCCCACCACCATCGCGCCGATCATCAGGTCCCCCCCTTTGCCGCTTCGTCCCTGGAAAAACGCATCATATGCCCCACTGGGGTGGCGAGCCCGAGCGGCTCCATCTAGTGTGGGCCTGGAGTGAGCACTCGCACGAAATGTCTCGCGGTCGACGATCACGCCAGCGTCCGGCAGGGCCTGGCGCTGATGTTCGGCCAGGCGGAGGACCTGGAGCTCGTGGGCACCGTCGAGACGGGCGAGGACGCCCTGGCGGCGATTCGCAAGCACAGGCCCGAGGTCGTGATCATGGACGTGCGCCTGCCGGGCATCGACGGGATCTCGGCCCTGAAGGAGATCCAGGACGCCGTGCCGAGCGTGAAGGCCGTGATCTTCTCGGCCTACGGCGACAGGCGCCTGCTGTCGGACGCCATCGCGGCCGGAGCGCGGGGCTACGTGATGAAGGGCTCGCCTCCCGAGGACCTGCTGCGGGCGATCCGCACCGTCATGGCGGGCAAGGCCTTCGTGGACCCGTCGCTGTCGCCGGTGCTGATCATGACCGAGGGGATGCTCGACGCGCCGCTGACGCAGCGCGAGCGGGAGATCCTGCAGCTGCTCGCCGAGGGCCTGCACACCGAGGAGGTGGCGCGCAGGATGGGCCTGAGCGCGGAGACCGTCAAGGGCGACACCAAGCGCGCGATCCAGAAGCTGGAAGCCGACAGCCGGGTGCACGCGGTGGCGATCGCGCTGCGACAGGCGATCATCGAGTAGGGCGTGCAGCTTCCCGGGTTCTGGGTCGCGATGCAGATCGCGATCGTCGTACTGTGCCTGGCGGCGGCCGTGATCGCGATCGTGAAGCTCGCCTAGCGGCCCGCGTCTAGCCGCCGCGCGACTCGAGCTCGACGGGCTCGGCCGGGGCGTCGGGCAGCCCGATCTCCGGCTGCCCCCCGGCGCGGTGCGCCTCCTCGATCGGCTTGACCCAGAACTCCTCCACGCCGGTCACGATCAGCGACAGGATCGGCACCGCCACGAACAGGCCCACGAAGCCGAACAGCTGCCCGACCACCACCACCCCGATGGCGATCACGGCCGGGTGCATGCGCACGGTCTGCGCCATGACGAGCGGGATCGTCACGTTGCTCTCGACCTGCTGCACCAGCATGTAGATGCCGAGGGCGAGGGCGGCCTTGCCCGGCGAGTCCGTGAGCGCGAACAGCGTGGGAGGGATGGCGCCGGCGATCGCCCCGAAATAGGGCACCACGACGAGCAGGGCCGACAGCACGGCGAAGAAGACGGCGAAGTCGAGCCCGATGATCGACAGCCCGATGTAGAGCAGCACCCCGGTGACCACCATGTCGACGGCCACCCCCGCCATCCAGCCGATCCAGGCGCTTCGCAGCCGACCGAGGAAGTAGCGCATGTGGTCGCGGCGGTCCGGCGGCACCAGCCGCACCAGGCCGTCGATCAGGGGTCCCGGTCTGATCGCCATGTAGTACGCGGTGATCAGCATGATCAGCAGGGCTCCGAACACCCCCGCGACGCTCAGCCCGATCGACGTCACCGGCCCGATCAGCCGCTCCGGGTGGTTCGTGTAGCGCTCCGCGAACTGCTGCACCCGATCGCCGACCTCTCCCGGCTTCGCTCCCGTCAGGTCGCGGATGTCGCCCCGCAGGTTGTCGGCGATCGAGGGCACCTTGTCGACCAGCTGGTTGGTCTCGTCGACGAACGACGGGATCAGCAGCGCGACGATCGTGGCGATCAGCGCCACGCCGGCCAGCAGGCAGACCAGGGCGCCCAGCGGGCGCGGTACGCCGCGCTTCTCGAGGCGGCTGGCGCCCGCGTCGAGCGGTATGGCGATGATCACGGTCATCAGCACCGCCAGCATCAAGGTGGCGAGCTGGCGGAACAGCAGGCCGAGCACGAGCAGCCCGGCGGCGAGCAATACCGCCCGGTACGCGACGTGCGAGGTAGGCCCTCCGTGGTCCATCCGCCTAGTGGCCCAAAGGTACCCGGGACGCTGGTCGAGGCCTCAAACGCGAACGGGCGCCGCCGGCGCCCGTCCCGCTTGGCCTGGTCTCGGTCGGGCTCGAGGTCAGGTGCGCCGCTCGAGGTCCGAGACCTCGCGGGCCTTGTCCTCGGTGCGCTCCTGCGAGTGCGTCAGCTCATCCTTGGCCTCGCCCTTGCGCTCCTCCTTGCGGCCCTCGCTGCGCAGCGAGGGGTCGCCCGAGAGATCGCCCGCGGCCTTCTTGGCACGTCCTGTGAGCTTGTCGAGAATGCCCATGCTCAGTTCGCTCCCTTCATCGGGGTGCAATGCGTTTGGTACCCCGAATGGCTGAGCCGAAAACCGAGCTAGCGTTTATGCGGTGTCGAGCGTCGCCGCCCTCGGCGTGCTCGCGGCCGGGCTCGTCCTGGTCGTGGCCGGCGCCGAGCTGTTCTTCGAGGGAGTGCTCGCTGCCGCCGGGCGTCTTGGCGTATCGGCCTTCGCGCTCACGGTGGTCGTATCGGGCTTCGAGCTCGAGAACCTGGCCGCCGGGATCGCAGCTGACCTGAAGGGCCTCCCGGACGCGGCGGCCGGAACTTTCCTCGGCGGCACGACGTTCCTGGCGCTCGGGGTGACCGGCGTTGCCGGAGGGATCGCGCCACTCAGGGCGCGGCTCCCCCGCGCGGTGCTGATGTGGACCGCGGTGTCGCCGCTGCCGCTCGCCGCCCTCTCACTTGACGGCGAGCTCTCCCGGGTCGACGGCGGTTTGCTCCTGGTCTGGTCCGCGGCTGCGCTGGGGGGTCTCGTGATGGCGGGCCGCTCGCTCTTCGACCGGGATCCGCCGCCTCGGCAGCGACCGTTTCTCGTGCGGGTCGCCGCCGGCCTATTGCTGCTGTCCGCGGGCGGCGAGGCGCTCGGGGAGGGGATCCGCCGTGTGGTCGAGCGGTTGGGGGTATCCCAGACGCTGCTCGGGAACACGGTCGTCGCGGCGAGTGTCGAGGCCGAGGAGGTCACCCGGGTCGCGGTACCGGCCAGGCGTGGGCGGCCCGACATCGGCCTGGCGAACGTCGCCGGCACGATCGTCCACTTCACGAGCTTCAACGCGGCCGTGATCGGGCTGGTCAAGCCCCTGCGGCTGGGTGGCGCCTCGCTGTGGCTGCACCTGCCGGTCGCCACGGGCTCGACGGTGGTGCTGTGCGTGCTGCTGGCGCTCCGCGGAGGAATCGGCAGGCCGGAGGGGGCGCTTCTCCTGCTCGCCTATGGCGGCTACCTGGCCGCTGCGATCGCGGCGGCCTAGGGACTGCCGCCAGAGCCGCTTCGCGAGCGGCGCCGTTCTGACGCCCGGCGCCCGTTGCCCGAGGCCGACCGAGGCTGACGGGTGGGCGAGCGCCGCCCCCCGCCGCAGACGATCGTCTCGAGCTCCTCGAGAGCGCTCGTCGCCCGTTCCATCAGCGGCCAGACGTCGTCGATCTGCTCACGGTCGGAGACGATCCCGAAGTCGATGTGGTCGCGGTAGCTCGTGACCGTGATGTTCAGGCCGACGCCGTCCATCACAACGGACACGGGGTAGAGCGCCTGCAGCTGCGCGCCCGCGCAGTAGAGCGGCTCGCGTGGGCCGGGGACGTTCGAGATCACCAGGTTGACCGGCGGGCTTACCCGGCTCAGGACGCTCACCACCCGGCGCGCCGCGAGCCCTGCCACGGCAGGCGGGATGAAGCTCGTGACGTCGGTCAGGAGGCTCGCCGGAAGCGCCCGGTGACGCTCCTTGGCGCTCTTCAGAAGCTCGTGCGTGCGCATCAGCCGCGCGCGCGGATCGGGTTCGTCCGTGGGGATCGGGACGGTCATCAGGGAAATGCGGTTGCCGAAGCTGCCGCGCTCCTCCTCGCTGCGCACGGACATCGGCACGAGCGCGACCAGCGGCTCCTCGGGCAGCTCGTCACGCTCCAGCAGCCAATCGCGCACCGCCGTCGTGCAGAGCGCGACCACCACGTCGTTGACCGTGATCCCGAGCTCGTTCTTCAGCGCCTTGACGCTGTCGAGCGGCAGCGAGCCGAAGGAGAAGCGACGGTGGGCGGAGACACGGCCGTTGAAGCACGTGCGAGGGGGGCGGGCCTTCGTGAACTCGAGCACGCCGCCGTCGTCCCCTCCGATCAGCTGCCGGACGCGCGACAGTCCGCGGGCGAGCGTGGGCACCCCGGGGATCGCGGGCAGCCCCGGCAGGGCCGGCGCGGCCGGCACGGCGGTGGGCAGCGCCCGTACGGCGCGCACGGGCTGGCGGACGATTCCCAGCACTCCCCGCGCGAGCATCTCCAGATCGCCCGGAACGCGCTCGCCTCTGGGCGGCTCCGCCGGCTCCGGGATTTCGCTGCCCTCGGGACTCTGGTCGAGCAGCACGGTCAGGACCTCGTTGCCCGAGACGCCGTCGACCACGGAGTGATGCACCTTCGTCAGCAGGCCCATTCGCCCGCCTTCGAGGCCGTGGATCAGGTAGAGCTCCCAGAGCGGCCGCGAGCGATCGAGCGGACGGGCGAAGATCCGGGCCACCGTCTCCGCGACCTGCTTGTCGGTTCCGGGCGGCGGCACCGCCGACTCGCGGATGTGGAAGTCCAGGTCGAAGTGCTCGTCGTCCACCCAGTAGGGCAGCTCCAGGCCGAGTGGGACCTGCACGAGACGCCAGCGGAACGGCGGGAGCAGGTGGATGCGCTCGCCGACCATGCGGCAGAGGTCCTCGACCGTCAGCTCGCCGCCTGGCGCCGTGGACGGGTCGTAGACCGCGTAAGAGCCGACGTGACCGAAGGTCCGGGGCGATTCGACGTTCAGGAATTGCGCGTCAAGGCTTGTCAGCTGCCGCATTCAGCCTCCTCCCTCGGATCCTTTCCCAGCCGGACCGATTACCGAACGCGCCATCCGCAGTCATCCCTGGAGGATCCTCTGCGCCTGTCGGTAGCCGGCGCCCGCCCCCTCGTGAGTCCGCCGCTGATCCATCAGGTTCGGCCCGAGCTCGTCCCCGGCGATCCGGTCAGGCCCGATCGTGCTGACCTTCACACCGCGCCCCTCGAGGTACTGCTCCTCGAGCGCCAGGCGTGCGCGCGACCAGGAGGCGAGCATCCTGGCGAGCGAGGCGCCGGCGAGCCCCGAGCGGCCCGTCGGGTTCAGGCACAGCACCTTCTGACCCCGGCGAACCGGCGCGATGTCCATGTTCGTCAGGCTCCACACGCCGCCGTCCACGTACTCCCGCCCGTCGATCGACACCGGGGAGAAGACGGCGGGGATCGAGCACGAGGCCTGGACGGCCCTGGCTACCGGAGGCGCCGGCGCGTCGGGGTCTCCAAACACGGTCCTGCGGCCGCTCTCGCGGTCCACCGCGACAACGCGCAGACGACCGTCGAAGCTAACGCCGAGGCGCTCGATCCGCCGAGCAAGGCCCGAGAGGTCCATCCGGCCGCTGGGCGAGCGCGACAGCATCGCGCCGCGCACCACCGCTCCCGCGGGGCCCGCTGCGCGCAGCAGCGGTCCGGCCGCCGGCCGGGTCGCGGCAATCCCCACTCGCCCGGCGATGCCCGCGAGCTGCTCGAGATATGAGCGATCGTCCTCCGGGCCGACGTCCTCGTCGTCCTCCGCGCCGCGCACGGCGTCGGGGATGCGCGGCCGCTCGCCGGCCGCCAGCGTCGCGGCCACGATCGATCCCGCGGACGTGCCGACGAAGGCCTCGGACTCGCGCAGGTCCCAGCCGGTCAGCTCCTCGATGCCCGTCAGCACGCCGGCCATCCAGCCGCGCCCCACGACCCCGCCGGCGCCCATGACCAGGACGTCGGGGCGCTCGAGCGGCCGGCTTGTCCGGTCCGGTGTCAGGACCCCTTGGAGCTCTCGTCCTTGGGCCGAGGGGCGATCGCCGAGATCCCGGTGATCTCCCGCCCGACGATCAGCGACTGGATGCTGTCCGTGCCCTCGAACGTGAAGATCGCCTCCATGTCCGCGTGGTGGCGCGCCACGTGGTTGTCGAGCAGGATGCCGTTGCCGCCCAGGATGTCGCGCGCGTCGGCCACGACCTGCCGCGCCTTGGCCGCGTGGTTCATCTTCGCGAGCGAGGCCATCCCGGGGGTCAGGCGCTCGTCCCCCGCAAGCTGGCTCAACCGCAGGCACAGGAGCTGCATGCCGGTGATCTCGGCCAGCATCCGGCTCAGCTTGTCCTGCACCAGCTGGTAGCCCGCGATCGGACGGCCGAACTGCTCTCGCTCGCGTGCGTAGGCGAGCGCGTTCTCGTACGCCGCGAGCGCGATCCCGAGCGCTCGCCATGCGACCGTGTAGCGGGTGCGCGTCAGGACCTGCGCCACGTCGCCGAAGCCCTCGCACTCGGCCAGCCGGTTCTCGGCCGGGACCCGCACGCCGTCGAGCTCCACGTCGGCCTGCCAAACGGCGCGCAGCGAGGTCTTGCCGCTCATGACCTCCGCGCGGTAGCCCTCCGTTCCCTTCTCGACGACGAAGCCGCCGACGTCGCCCTCCTCGTCGCGCGCCCACACGATCACCAGATCGGCGATCGAGGCGTTGCCGATCCAGCGCTTGCGCCCGTCGAGCACGTACTCGTCGCCGTCCCGCTTCGCGCTGGTCTCGAGCATCACGGCGTCGGAGCCGTGCTCCGGCTCGGTCAGCGCGAAGGCGCCGATCTTCTCCATGCGCGCCATCGCCGGCAGCCAGCGCTCGCGCTGCTCCTCGGAGCCGAGCATGTCGATCGCCTGCATCGCCAGGTTCGAATGGACGCCGTAGAAGGTCCCCATGCTCCCGTCCGCGCGCGCCCACTCCATGCTCACGAGCCCCGCGGCCACGGCGCTCATGCCGGGACAGCCGTAGCCCTCGATCGTGCCGCCGGCCATCTCGAGCTTGGCGATCTTGGGCACCAGGTCGAACGGGAACTCGGCGCGCTCCCAGTAGTCGTTGATGACGGGGCACACCTCGGCGTCGCAGAAGCGCCGCAGCCGGTCGCGGATCTCCCGCTCGTCGTCGCTCAGGAGCTCGTCGACGAGGTAGAAGTCGGTGGGCTCGACCGTCGCCTCGGCGCTCATCCGCCCTGCGCCTGGCCCTCCCGCTCGCGCTCCACCAGTACGCGGCGCAGGATCTTGCCCGACGGTGACTTGGGGATCTCGTCGACGAATTCCACCCGCCGCACCTTCTTCTGGGGCGACAGCCGCTCCGCGGCGTAGGCGATCACGTCGTCCTCCTCGAGCTCACCGGAGCGCACCACGAACGCCTTCGGGATCTCGCCGGCCTCCTCGTCCGGGCACGGTATGACCGCCACGTCGGCCACCGCCTCGTGCGCGATCAGCACGGCCTCGAGCTCCGCGGGCGCCACCTGGTAGCCCTTGTACTTGATCAGCTCCTTCAAGCGATCGACGAGGAACAGGTAGCCGTCCTCGTCCACGTGGCCGATGTCGCCGCTGTGCAGCCAGCCGTCCTCGTCGACGGTGTCGCGCGTCTCCTCCTCGTTGTTCAGGTATCCACGCATGACCTGGGGACCGCGGATCCAGACCTCGCCGTCCTCGCCGGTGGACAGGTCCTCGCCGCCCTCCACGTCGACCACGCGCACCTCGGTGTTCGGCAGGGACGGGCCCACCGATCCCGGGCGGTTGCCATCGGGGGTCTCCGGACTGGAGTGGGTCACCGGGCTGGTCTCGGTCAGGCCATAGCCCTGGATCACCATGCAGCCGAGGCGCTGGGCGCAGGCGTCGGCCAGCTCCACTCCGAGCGGCGCGGCCCCCGAGATGATCACCCCGAGCGACGAGACCTCGTAGTCGTCGACCGCCGGGTCCTTCGAGAGCGCGAGCACGACGGGCGGCACCAGGTTCGCGCGCGTTACCTCGTGCTCCTGCAACAGCTCCAGGAACTGATGCAGGTCGAAGCGCGGCAGGATCACGACGGTCGCGCCCTTGTGCAGGGAGTGGTTCATCACGACGGTCATGCCGTAGATGTGGAAGAACGGCAGCACGCCGATCACGACGTCCTCCTCGCTCGTGCGCTGCACGACGCCGACCTGCTCGAGGTTGGCCACGATGTTGCGGTGGCTCAGCATCACGCCCTTGGGCAAGCCGGTGGTGCCGCTCGAGTAGGGGATGACCGCGAGGTCCTCGGCGGGGTCGATGTCGACCTTCGGCGGGTCCCCGCCGGCTTCCAGGAGCGACGCGAACGGGGTGGCTCCCTCGCCCTCGCCGATCACGAACACCTCCTCCACGCCCGTGCGCTCCGCGCCTTCGAGCGCGCGATCGAGGAAGGACGGCACGGTGAGCAGGAAGCGCGCGCCGGAGTCCTTCAACTGGAAGCAGAGCTCGTCCGCCGTGTAGAGAGGGTTGATGGTCGTATTGATGCCGCCGGCGCTGGCGACGCCGTGAAACGCAATCGCGTACTCGGGCGCGTTCGGTGCGAAGGTCGCGAACACGTCGCCCTTCTCGAAGCCGCGGGCGGCCAGGCCGGCGGCGACCGCGTGGATCGAGCTGCGCAGCTCGCCGTAGGTCAGGACGCGCCCGCTCGGTCCGTCGATCAGCGCCGGCTTGTCCTGGAGCTCGTCCGCGCGCGACAGCACCGCCTCGGTGAGCGTGCAGCTCGGAACGTCTACGTCGGGATAGGGGCTTTCGAAGGGCAGTTCCCGCTCCTCGCGTCGGTGGGGCGCCCGAGCCTAGCGCGGCCTCACTCGACCGGGCGACGCCGATCGCCCGGCAGCGGCTTATATGTGGGCCGATGGCGAGCATGGAACTGGACCACGTCGCGGTCGCGGTCAGGTCGATCAAGTCGGCGCTGCCGCTGTTCCGGGACGCGCTCGGAGGCGAGTACCTGATGGGCGGCGACCAGGACGCGGGCTGGCGCTGGGTCCAATTCCGCTATGCGAACGGCGGCAAGGTGGAGCTGCTCGAGCCGCTCGCGGACGGCTTCCTGACCCGCTTCCTGGAGCGATTCGGCGAGGGCCTCCACCACATGACGTTCAAGACGGACGACATTCGCGCGGCGATCGCGGAGGTGGAGTCAAGGGGCTACGAGCTGGTCGACGTGAAGCTGGACGACCCGGGCTGGATGGAGGCCTTCCTGCGCCCGTCGAAGGCGCACGGCACCCTGATCCAGCTGGCCCAGTCGGACGCCGCCGACGACGAGAAGGCACGGCGCCAGGCTCCTGGCAATCTCGAGGAGCTGCTCGGCTGAGTCATGGCGCTCGAGCTCTCATGCGCGTTCGCCACCGGACTCGAGAGTCACGAGCACGCGCGCATCGCGGAATCGCTCGGCTACCGCCGCGCGTTCTTCTACGACTCGCCGGCGCTCTATCCCGACGTCTGGGTCCAGCTCTGCCGAGCGGCGGAGCTGACCGAGCGGATCGTGCTCGGCCCCGGCGTGCTCGTGCCGAGCAACCGCCATCCGATGACCAACGCCGCCGGCATCGGCACGCTCGTGTCGCTGGCGGGCGAGGAGCGCGTGGTCGTGGCGGTGGGCTCGGGCTTCACGGGACGGATGGCGATGGGCAAGCGGGCGCTTCCGTGGAAGCAGGTGGCGGAGTACGTGCGCACGCTGCAGGCACTGCTCCGGGGCGAGCGCGCCGATTGGGACGGCGCGCGGATCGAGATGCTCCATACCGAGGGCTTCGCTCCGGCGCGGCCGATACAGGTCCCGTTCGTGATCGGGGCCGCCGGGCCCAAGGGGATCGCGGTCGCGAAGGAGCTGGGCGACGGCGTCTTCGGCGCCGCGCCGATCGAAGGCTTCGACTGGAGCATCGTCCTGACCTACGGGACGGTGCTGGAGGACGGCGAGGACCCGGGCTCCGACCGCGCCGTGGCGGCCGCCGGCCACGCCGCGGCGGTGCGTCTCCACTACGGCGCGGAGCACGGGCTGCTCGACGAGCGCGGACAGGAATGGCTGTCCGCCTACGACGACGTGCCCGAGGAGGAGCGCCACCTGGCGATGCACTACGGCCACCTCGTCTTCGTGCACGACCGCGACCGGCCCTTCATCGGCGGCGACCTGCTGAAGGGCTTCGGGCTCGCCCTGCCGGCCGCGGCCTGGCCCGAGCAGCTCGCGCAGCTCGAGCAGGCCGGGGCCACCGAGATCGCCTACCAGCCGGCCGGGCCGGACATCCCGCGCGAGCTCGAGGCGTTCGCCGCGGCGGCCCGGGGCTGACGCGCGCCAGGTCGTTTCGCCCCGGCCGCGGCGGGTAGCGGGACGACGATGAAGGCGGTGACCTGGCACGGCAAGCGCGACGTGCGGGTGGACACCGTGCCCGATCCGGTGATCCAGGACCCGAAGGACGCGATCGTGCGCATCACCTCGACCGGCATCTGCGGGTCGGACCTGCATCTGTACGAGGTGATGGGGCCGTTCCTCGAGGAGGGCGACATCCTCGGCCACGAGTCGATGGGGATCCTGGAGGAGGTCGGCAGCGAAGTGGACGACCTGGCGGCCGGCGACCGCGTGGTGGTGCCGTTCCAGATCGCCTGCGGCGACTGTTTCATGTGCGACCAGGGGCTCCAGACCCAGTGCGAAACGACCCAGGTGCGAGATCAGGGCATGGGCGCGGCGCTATTCGGCTACACCAAGCTCTACGGACAGGTCCCCGGCGGCCAAGCGGAGCTGTTGCGGGTCCCTCAGGCCCACTACAGCGCCATCAAGGTGCCGGAGGGGCCACCCGACGACCGCTACGTCTACCTGTCGGACGTGCTGCCCACTGCCTGGCAGGCGGTGGAGTACGCCGAGGTACCCGACGGCGGCAGCGTGGTCGTGCTCGGACTCGGGCCGATCGGAGACATGTGCTGCCGAATCGCGCTGCATCGCGGTCAGCGGGCGATCGGCGTCGATCTGGTGCCGGAGCGCCTGGAGCGAGCGCGCGCCCGCGGCGTCGAGGTGGTCGACCTGAACGACCACGAGGACGACCTGGGCGACCTGATTCGCGACATGACCGACGGACGCGGGCCCGATTCCGTGATCGACGCGGTGGGAATGGAGGCGCACGGCGCTCCGTTCGGGAAGCTCGCCCACCAGCTGGCCGGCATGCTGCCCGACCTGCTCGCGCAGAAGGTGATGCTGAAGGGCGGAGTCGACCGCCTGAACGCCCTCTATCTGGCCATCGACATCGTGCGCCGCGGCGGCACCATCTCGCTGAGCGGCGTCTACGGCGGCATGGCCGATCCGCTGCCGATGTTCACCATCTTCGACAAGCAGATCCAGCTGCGGATGGGCCAGGCGAACGTCCGCCGCTGGGCGGACCACATCCTGCCGCTGCTGGGCGACGACGACCCGCTGGGCGTCGACGACTTCGCGACCCACCGCATGCCGTTGAAGCGCGCGCCGGAAGCGTACGCCGCCTTCCAGCAGAAGCAGGACGGCACCATCAAGGTCCTGCTGCAGCCCTAACCCTTCCTCAGCCGTGGCTGGCGATGGCCGATCGGGACGCACTCGGACCCACTTCCCCGAAACTTCACGACACGCGGCAGCTCCGTTAGCCTCGACGCGCTTGGCTGCTATCCGGCGCATGTGAGAACGAACCGACGCATTCTCGTGGCGCTTTCGGTCGCTGCGCTAGGAGCGTTCCTCGTCCTAGGTGCCTTGAGTGCGGATCTGTTCTTCCAAGGCAGTGGGCTGGGGACTTTCGGGTGGAAGCAGAGGGTCGCGGCGCTTGCAGGCGCTCTACTCGTGGCCGGGGGCGGGTGCGTCGCCGGCGTACTCGCCTCACCGCGGTCGATCCGCGACCTTCTGAGTGCGGACAGGGAATCGTTACTTCGGCTGCTCGCGCTGGCGACACTCCTGGGACTGGCCGCTTTTGTTCTGTTCTACCGGCTGCGAGCGGCTTCGTGGACCGATGACGAGCTTGGTTACCGCAGGGCGGGCTACGAGTACTTCAACGGGTCCTTTTCTCTCAATCCCGAGCATCCGTTCCTTGCCAAGTACATCCTCGGTGCTGCCCAGCTCGTCGCTGGAAATAACGACGAGGTCACCCTGCGCACACCGGCGGCTATTGCAGGGCTTCTCACCGGCGTGGCGCTGATGCTGTTCGCCAGCCGTGAGGCTGGCTTCGTTGCCGGGTTGATCACGTTCGCCCTCTGGTCGCTGATCCCGCATGCGGCAGGCTTCGTCACTCCCTTCAGGATCGAACGATTCGGGCTACTGGATCCCTTCATGGTCGCCTTCATGAGCGGAGCGCTGCTGGCCGGCTGGCAGTGGTATCGCTCGGGGCGATGGCGCTGGGCGCTCATTGCTGGCTTCCTAGCCGGCTGCGCGGCGGCCTCAAAGCCACCGGGGATCTTTGTACTGCCGTCGCTACTGGCGATCGCCGTCCTGAAGCGGTCCCGGGCCGTCGCCGCACAAGCCAGTGCCGCGGTGGCCGCCTGCGCGATCACCGCGGTGGCGACTTATCTTCCGGTGATCGGAACGGCAGGGCATCGGATACACGAGATGTTCGAGTTCCAAACGTCCCACGGAGGCTCTCCTATCTTGGTGGCCGGTAAGCCGTACCTGGATCCTCCGTGGTGGGCCACGCTCTGGTTCCACTGGCACAACGTCGGACCGGTGGCGAGCGTGTGCCTTGTCGCACTCGCGGTTGTCTCGCCCTTCCTGCTCGACCGTCGGTTAGTCGTATACCTGGGGACAGCGCTGACCGGCCCGTTTGTCTACCTGGCGTTCGTCAGCAACAAGGTGATCGAGCACTACTACTACATCTACGTCGCTCCGCTCACTCTGCTGGCAGGCCTATCACTCCATGCGCTTCTGAGGCGACCAGGCTGGTACCGCATCGTAGGAGCTGGCACCTTGGCGGTGCTGTTTGGCGTTGCCGGCAAGATGCTCGTCGATCTCGGCCACTTCGACGGAAGCGGCTACGCGCCGGTTGCCAAGACACTCAGACGCGAGGGCTTGGATCGAGCGAATGTCGTCGTGATCGGGAAGGCGTTCGTGCTGCGGAACTACCTCCCGCGCGCGCTGGTCGGCGGCGCGCCTGACCGGAGGACGGACGCGGTCGTTGTTGACCCGCGCGATGCTCTGCGAGCGCAAAATCCGGAGGCTCGATGGCTTGGGGATCCCCGGGCGACGGCTCTCTACCTGCATGGGCACCGTGCCTCGTACAGGTTCCGCGTCGTGGGCGGGCTCCGCCTGTATACAAAGCGCGCTCACACTCGCCTGAGCCCGTGACCATGATGGGCGGCTAGGTCGGAACCAGCACCCGCGACTGTTGCTAAAGCGAGCGTGCGACGGCAAGCCAGTTGGCCCACTGCCTGGAAACGCCCGTGACAGCTCTCCTGACAACGAGAAGCCCCGCCATAGCAGGGCTTCCTCGGAACGCGCCCGTCAGGATTCGAACCTGAGACCTTCGGTTCCGTAGACCGACGCTCTATCCAGCTGAGCTACGGGCGCCCGGGCAGAGAGGGTAGCCGAACTCCTCCGCCCCGAATTGCGAGAGGCCCGGTCGTTCGACCGAGCCTCTCACCTACCGACGGATTCCGATTCGACCGCTCAGAGCGGTCGTGCCGGGATCACGGATCGATGCAGTCGTGCGCCCAGAAGACCTTGCTCTTCCTGGCGATCTTGCCGCCTGCTCCCGGCGCCTCGACGATGACCTCGATGTGCCAACCCTGCTTCGGGTGGAACTCGCTGCGCATCACGTCCAGGTTCAGGTCGTAGGTGCGCTCGGCGTCGAGGTCGGTCCCGCCTCCGGCGGCGTCCTCGCCGATGAACACGGTGTCCGTCCGCAGCACACGGCGGCCGCTCGGCGGCTGCAGCTGGAACGTCACCTTGGCGTTGTACGGCCCCTTGTCGAAACCGTAGAAGTCCACCTGGAACACGCAGCCGACGTGCGGCTCGTTGTTCGGGTGGCTGTCGAACGGCACGTCGTCGATCTTGATCGTGCCGTTGTTGCCCTTCGGATCGGCGCCAAGCGCGCCGGTCGCGACCACGGCCAGCACCACAAAAGCGGCGCAGAACGTGGCTGTTGCCGCGCGCCATGCGCGACGTAGTCGTATACGACCCATCCTTGCTCCTCCTTGAGTCCGGTCTGGGTACGGATTCCCTGCAGACCCACCCTGGGCCTGAACTCCCCCTGCTGTGGCCAGTGTGGGGGCGGTCCGCGTGTCTGTCAAGCAGCCGGGCGGCGGCCTACGCCGGCGAGGCCAGGGCGCTCCTCCGACTAGACCGGCGCCACCCGGCGATCCGCCGCGCCCCTGCGCCGGTCGCCGGCCGCGCGCCGGCGCTCGAAGCGCTGCGGGCGCGGATCGGGCCGTCCCTGACGACGGTCGGCCGGTCCGTCGCGTCGGTCGGACGGCCCGTCCCGGCGCTCCCCGAGATCACGGCGGCGTTGTCTGCTCCGGAACGACCCCAGGACGATCACGAGGACGCTCGCCCCAAGGGAGATGGCGAACCACCCCAGGATGATCTCGAATAAGAGCGAGAGCGCTAGCACTACAGGAATTCCCCTATTTCCCTGCTTCGGAGCGGAGAGGGCGGGATTCGAACCCGCGAGGGAGCGTGAACCCCCTACTCGCTTAGCAGGCGAGTGCCTTCAGCCACTCGGCCACCTCTCCGGGACACTTCGATTGTATGCCCAGGGTGGTCGTTCTTTTATGCGCAGCTGCAGGGGTGCTCGCCGCATTGGCGATCGCCGCCCAGCTGCTCGTGCCCGGCTTCGCCGAGCGCAGGGTGGCCGATCGCCTCGAAGCGGGAGGTGGACACGCCGACGTCTCGCTGGACGCATTTCCCGTGCTGCGCCTGCTGTTCGGCGAGGGCGACTCGCTGAAGGTGAAGGCCCGGCGCCTGAGGCTCGAGCCGGGACACGAGCGACTGCTGCTCGAACGGCTCGACGGCTTCGACGAGGTTCAGGTCCGACTGCGCGACACGCGGATGGGACCGCTCGACCTCGGCACCTTCGTGCTCGAGCGTCCGGAGGGACGCGAGGACTACCAGGTGCGGCTGGAGGGCGAGACCAGCCCGCGTGCCCTGGCGCGCTTCCTGGGCGGGAGGGCCGGGGGCCCGCTCGGCGAGGGCCTCGGTGGGCTCGCGGGGGGACTCATGGGAGGCGGCCTGCCGCTCGTGCTGAACCTGCGGGCCAGAGTCAAGAGTCGCGGCGGGGAGCCCACGGTGGAGGAGGCCGGAGGGACCGTGGCCGGCCTGCCTGCCGGCCCGCTCGTCCAGCTCGCGCTCGCAGCGGTGCTCCCGCGAATCTAGCCCGGAAGCGCGCCCTCGAGCCGCAGCAGGTACTCCTTGCGGTCGAGGCCGCCGCCATAGCCCCCGAGGGCGCCCCCGGTCCTCACGACCCGGTGGCAGGGCACGACCACCGGGATCGGGTTGGCGCCGAGCGCGTTCCCGGTCGCCCTGACGGCACGCGGGCTGCCCGCGCGCGCGGCGACTTCGGAGTAGCTCCTCACCCGGCCGTAGCCGATGCGCGCGGTCGTACGCAGCACGCTGCGGTGAAAGCCGCGCGCGAGCGACCAGTCGAGCGGAAGGTCGAATCGCCGGCGCCGGCCCTGGAAGTACTCGTCCAGCTCGCGCCGGACCTCGTCCAGCCGCTCGGGCGCCTCTAGCATGCGCGGCGACAGGCGCGTGGCGAGTCGCTCCAGCACGGAATCCGTGGGCGCCTCGGGAAAGGACACGTGCACGAGCCCGCGCGGGGTCGCGGCCACGAGCAGGCGTCCGAAGGGCGTGTCGACCCCGGAGTAGGCCACGTCGAGCAGGCGCGCATCCGCCGCCGCGCGCGCCAGGCCGTGGCCGGCGGCCTCCGGCGGGGGGGCGGGCAGCTTCGCCGCCGCGTCTCGCAGAGTCCGTTCGAGCTCGTTCATCGTTCCCATTCCTCTCTCAGCCGCCTCAGGCCTTCGTGTACGTTGCGCCGCGCCGCGTCCTCCGAGCACTCGAGCAGCTGGGCGAGCTGCGGGTATGGCATGCCCAGCGCCGAGCGGCAGACGACGGCCGTCCGCTGCTTCGAGGGCAGCCGGCGCACCGCCGCCCACAGCCCGGGCTCGCCGTTCCCGTCCGGCAGGCCGTCCCCCGTTGCTCGCTCCGGCACCGCCTCGACGGGCACGGCCCGGCGCCCCCGCGCACGATGCGCGTCGATCGCCTTTCGCTCCGCGATCCGGAACAGCCAGGCGCGCAGGTTGGTCGCCCGCTCCAGCCGTGGATAGGCGCGCAGGGCCGCGATGCACGTCTCCTGAAAGCAGTCATCGGCCTCCGAGGGGCCTACCGACGCGACCAGGAAGCGGTAGACGTCGGCGCGGTTGACGTCGAGCAGGGCCTGAAAGGGGGGCAGGCTCACTGTGGGGTTAACGCGTGGAGGCGCCGCTTCGTGAGGTCGCCCGCGCTCAGCTTCGGATGAAGATCGGGGTGCCGAGCGGGACGTTGTCGATCAGCCAGCGGGCGTCGGCGGGAGCCGCTCCCAGGGCCCCCTTGCTCAACGGCCCGCCGCTCGCGTGCTCGCCGCTCCTGGCAAAGACGGTCAGGCGCGCTCCCCCGGCGCCGGCGGTCCCATGACCACTCAGGACGAGCAAGCAGCAGCCATACGGAGAGCGACCGCTCACGGCGAGCCGATCGGTCACGGCAAACCGCCCCGCCGGCGGCTGGCGTCGCCGAGCGCCGACCGCCACCGCCACCGTCCGCACGAGGCGACCCCCGCGTCGTACCTCGAGCCGTCCCCTCGAAAGATCGGCCTCGAGCGACCAGCGAACGCAGCCGACCGTGGCCGCTCGGACCGGCAACCAGCCGAGCTCGCCGTTGCGGAGCTCCGGAGCGATGACCTCGAGCCAGGCCGCGCGCCTGACAACGACGTGCAGCACGCGTGGCGAGCCCCAGCGCGTGCGGGCGCCCAGCCTCGCCAGAGGGCGACCGCCGGGCCCGCGATAGAGCTCGGCCCGGGGACCCACCGACGCCGTGAAGTAGCACGGGACCCCTCCGCCCCCGGACGCCCTTCCGGCCGGGCGCTCCGGTCGCGGGGCGAAGGTCGCGCCCCGGCGAGAGCCGCCGTCGTCGCCGCCCGCCACCGCCACGACCACGACCGCGATCAGCGCCGTGGCGAGCGTGGCCGCAAGCGCCCAGCGCAGCGGTCGTGTGCTTATCGAACGATTCCTGGGGTCCCCGGGGGGATTGGCCGGCCCGGACTCCGAATCGGGCGCCGATCCGGCCGCGGCCGGCGCCGGTTCCTCCGCTCCGGCCTGTCCGGAAGGCGCCGGGAGCGTCTGCTCGGGCGCCAGCTCCCGCCAGGTTTCGGGCTCGAGCAATCCGGTCAGCACGGCGCCGAAGTCCTCGCCGCGCTGAACCTCGAGCTCGTCCGCGACGTGCTCGATCGCAGCAGCCCGGCGCTCGGCCACCTGTCCCGGCTGGCACCCGTACAGCTGCGCGAGCGACTGGTCGGGCACGCGCCGTCGCAGCGAAAGCCAAAGCAACTCGCGCTCCGGCGCGTCGATGCGTCGGATGGCTGCGACGAGCTGTTCGCGGCGAATCACTGGCAGGCTCCGCGTGCCCGGCGGCTGCGGCAGGCGGCGAGCCGGAGCTTACCCCCGGCCGGGGGGTGAACCCCTAGGCCTGGCGCTGACGAAGGACCCTGAGCGCCAGGTGCTCGTAGAGGCGGCCCGCCCAGTCGGCCAGGCCGTGGAGCGGGCGACGCACAGCCGGAAGCCAGAGGACGAGTGCCGCAAGCGCACCGAGCAGCGCTCCGCCGAGCACGTCGGTCGGATAGTGCGTCCCGACGGCCACCCGGCTGACGCATACGAGCGTGGCCATCACCAGCGCGAGGCCCCCGGCGCGCCGGTCGCGGAGGAAGATGGCCACTGCGATCGCGAAGGCGCCGGTCGCGTGATCGCTCGGGAACGATGGGTCATGCGAGGCCGGGACGAACAGGTGAGCGTGGTTGGGATGCGCCTCGTACGGACGCGGCCTGTCCCACAGGTGGGAGATGACCTGCGCCGCCCCCAGCGCGAGCAGCGCGCTGAAGCCGGCGGCGACGACCCCGTGGCGCCCGTTTCGAGAGGCCCACTTCCCACGCGCCAGGAAGAGGCCCGCGAGCAGGGCGAGGAAGAAGAGCTGAGCGTCGTTGGCCACGAACCTCAGCACGTCCTCGAACGCGTCCGAATGCTTGGCGGCCCCGTTCAGGAGCTCGTATACGCGCAAGTCCATCCCGCCGAGCGTAGAGAACGCGGCGTGAGGCCTGTCTCGCGAAGAGGGCTAGGCCCGCCTGCCCAGCAGGGCCGTGAGTGCGGCCCAACCGGCCGAAGCGAACAGCAGCACCATGGAAGCGCCGGTCACGTCTCCTTTGTAAAACGGATCGTGGAAAATCGCCACCCCCCGTCGAAGCGTCCCACCTAGGTGCTGTAGGGCAGCACCAATCCGGGACGCTTGGCGCTAGCCCTACCTCAGGCCGAAGCTCTTCATGAACGGCCGCGCCAGCCGGCCGCGCGATAGCCCGAGGCTCGCGATCCCGACCTCCTGGACGCGGCCGTGGCGGACCTTGAACACGATCCGGGCCTTGCGCCCGCGCGCGAGGTACCAGCGGTTGGGGCCGATCCGGAACGAGCGCTCGCCGTGCAGGCGGCGGCGCAGCGTGCGGGTGCGCGTGCCGTGGCGAATGCCCCTGATGCGGTAGTAGCCGCTCGAGGTGAGCGCGAGCACGGCGCGCCCGCGGATGCGGCGCCGGGTGCGCCGCGAGAGCCGGCGCATCAGCCTCCGCGAGGGGTATCCGACGCGCACGTTCCTGCCGCCGCGGTGGGGGCGGATCAGGCAGAAGCGATCGACGTAGCGGCGACGGCGCTCGAGGTGCGGGTAGCGCCTGCGAATCGTGCGGCGCTTCAAGCCCAGCCGGGCGCGGTCGAGCGTGCGCCCGCGCACGCGCTTCGTGGGCACGCCGCAGCGCAGGAGCTCGCCGGCGGAGAAGCCGAGCTCGAAGTCGTTCCACTGGATGATGCCCCCGTCGCGACTCGAGTCCCACGCGGGAGTCTTGATGGTGCGAACCGGTCCCTTGCCTCTCGAGCGCAGCTGGAAGGAGGTCGTGCCGGACGCGCTGGCGGGGATGAAGACGTCGACCCCCTGGAGGAACGGCAGGCCGCCGAGCACCGGGTCACCCATGAGGTCGGTCTGACCGTTGCGGTTGTCGTCGAACGCGAAGAGGGCATTGACCTGCTTCGTCGCCGGGCAGAGCGCCGCCGTGCAGACGATCCTGCCGTTGATGCGCAGGTGATCGGCCTGGGCCTTCTGGTCGCCCCAGATCTCCTTGTACCTGATGTTCACCGCGCTCATGCTGCCCGGCCGGTTCCCGACGTACGCCTGGATGCCGTCCGACCCGAGCAGGCGAAGCGTGTAGTCGCTCCGTACGAACGGCTCGTAGTAGACGTGAAGCGTCTGAATGCTCCCGGGTCGCACGAGCGCGAACTCGTAGCGCCTGCCCGCCCGGACGCTGACGGGCCCCCAATGGCCGCCGCCCTGCGAGGTGTCGTTGATCGGCAGGGAGTAGAGCGGGTTGGACGTGGTCCGTCGCCCGCGGCTGTTGACCTCCCATATCTCCGTGGTCGCCGCCGGCAGGCCGCTGTTCTGCGGGAAGTTGAGCGTCTTACCCGCGATCCGGATCAGTCCGGTCTGCGGGACGATGTCGTGTGCCGGTCGCCTGCCGACCAGGAACTTGTAGTACTCGACGAAGGACTGCGCCGAGGTGCATGTCTGGACGTGGGTCTGGTTCGGGATCGTGACGTTCTTCGCGCCGGCCATCTTGCGACCGGGGGTTCCCCTGCCCGCCCAGACCGCGAGCGTCGGCACGCCGGGGTTGTTGGCTTGGCCGTCGACGTTGATGTAGTGGCCCACGTTCGCCCTTCGCTGGGCCCCGGAAGAGCTGTTCGTGAGGTAGTCCTCCATCACGGTGGTGCCGAGTGAGTGCGCCACGATGTCGACCTTGGAGCGCCCCGTCCGCTGCTTCATCGCCGCGATCGCCTGGTCGATCTGCTGGTCGACCTGGCTCTTGTCGCCGACCGCCCGCGTCGAGTCGTAGTCGACCTCGTCGATCCAGGCCTCGGGGTAGCCGTTGCTCGTGAAGCGCATCTTCTGGGACTCGAACTGGCCTCCCGAGCCTTCGATGCCGTGGACGAAGATGATGCCGTTGTGGTTGAAGCTCGCGTCGGCTGCGGGAGCCGCCAGCAGAAGCCCAAGCACCGACAGCAGCACCACCACGAAACGTCGCATCTCGTTCGTCATCCCCCCGCCAATCGCAACTTTCAGCCGACGAGGGCGTAGTGTGACATATCTCAACTGATGTATCAAAGCCCTTCGGGCGGGTTGAATAGGTAGACCATGTCCATCGCCACCAGCGAATCTGCCGTCCGCCGCCCCGGCCGACGCCCAGGGGCGAGCCGGGAAGAAGTCCTCCAAGCGGCGCTCGAGCGCTACCTCCGCGGACGCCGCATCGACATTCGGGCGATCGCCGCCGAGCTCGGACTCGGACGAGCCACCGTCTACCGCTGGTTCGGCTCACGCGAGGACCTCATCGGCGAAGTGCTCCTGCGCGCGGCGCAACCCCTGCTCGAGCGAGCGCGCCTGGAGGCGCGCGGCCGCGGCGGGCGGGCGCTGCTCGATACGTTCGACCGCTTCAACCGCAGCCTCGCGAAGGCGCGCGCCCTCCGCCAGTTCATCGACCAGGAGCACGACGCCGCCCTTCGGATCATCTACGCCGGCGACGGCAGGGTTCAGCCTGGCCTGGTGGACAGGATCGTGGAGCTGATCGAGGAGGAGGTGGACGGCGGACGATACGAGCCGCCGGTCGACCCCTCGACGCTCGGCTACGCGATCGTCAAGATCGCGGAAGCGTTCCTCTTCAGCGACACCGTGGCGGGCGTGCGGGGTGACGTGGACCGTCTCCGCGAAGTGCAGGCGGCGCTCCTGGGGGTCAGCCCGGGGCGCCCCCGGCGGAGGCGGTAGGGCCTGTCGGCCCTGCCGCGAGCGGAGGGGGAGGGATTCGAACCCCCGAGGGACCTGGACGGCCCCTAGCGGTTTTCAAGACCGCCGCATTCGACCGCTCTGCCACCCCTCCAGGCGGCCTCCCAGGCTAGCCTCCGCCTGAGTTGCCGGCCTTGACCGCCTCGGGGCAGACCAGGCGGATGTCGAGCGAGCGGATCTTCACGCCGTCGAAGCGCCAGGTGGCGGTCACCCGTCCGCTCAACCCTGGCTCGCCCTCGGCGTCACTGCGGAGGTCCGCCTGCGAGGCAACCAGCTCGTCGCGCTCGCTTACGTCGCACAGCTCGATGCGGAACTCGCCGAGCCCCAGCTCCGGTAACGCCCGCCACAGGCCCTGGATCCCGTCGAAGCCGTGGAAGCTCGAGTGGCCCTCCGGCTCCAGGTCGCGCTTCAGGTGGATGTCGAGCTGGGGGTGGCAGAGCTCGGACGCGAAGGCGAGATCGCGCGAGAGCCAGGCCTCATAGAACGCGCGGACGGCCCGCACGCGGGGGCTCTCGCCGCGCACCTCGGCGTCGTCTGCGCCCACGAGCGGCGTGTCGCAGCGGAGGCAGCGCTGCCCCTGCCGCAGCAGGGCCGCCGCCGCCGCGCTGTACCAGGTGGCGCCACACCCCGGGCAGTGGAGCGGCTCGGTCAAGACGCACCCTCCTCCACACGAAGATCGACTCCGAGCTGCTGCTCGGGCAGGTACCAGCCGAGCAGCTCTCCTTCCTCGTCCAGGTAGAGGAGTACCGGCTCGTCATCGGACACTCGCTCGTCGAGGCCGGCGGGCAGCATCGTGGGGATTCTCCGATCCCCCAGACACAGGATCGCCTCCCCCTGGCCCACCTCGAGGTGCCCCGGGGCGGGATCGTGCGAGCCGATGGGCGCCCACGCCGGCGGGTCGAGGTCTTCGCGTGTCAGCATCCTCAGGCGGCGCCGGGCGTCTTCCACGGACGGACGCGCTTCGATGTGGCAGATCAGGCCTCCCCGGAGACGGAAGAGCATGGCGCTGTGGAGGCCGTCTGCGAACTCCGCGATAGCGATCACCCAGTCTCCGCTCTCCTCGAGATGCAGTTCGCGGACAGCTCGCGACGGCCGCCGCGCCGCCAGATCGACCAGTGCGGCGCTGACCTCCTCGCGCCCGCGGTAGACCGCCCGGGCGACCACAACGCCGCCCGTGTCCATGATCACTTCCGGTGCGTACAGCTCGACGACGCTGGCGAAGTCCGCGCCGGCCCAGCGCTGGAACGCGTCCCGCACGACCTCGGCATTTCGCTGAACGACCGCCAACGGCTCTCCCCTACCCGGGCGAGGTCGCGTTATACCGCGTTAGGGCAAGTCGTGCGACCCGATCAGGGAAGGGGCCCCGTGCTGCTGCAGGACCTCGGGGATCCCGATCGAGCCATCTTCCTGCTGATGGTTCTCGACGAGCGCGATGATCGTGCGGCCCACGGCGACCGCCGTGCCGTTGAGCGTGTGCAGGTGGCGCGGTCCCTCTCCCTCCGCCGGGCGGTAGCGCACGTCCAGGCGCCGCGACTGGAAGTCGGTCGTGTTGGAGCACGAGGTGAGCTCCCGGTAGCGCTCCTGTCCGGGCAGCCATGCCTCGAGGTCGTACTTCTTCGCCGCCGAGGCGCCCAGGTCGTCGACCGCGATGTTCACCACGCGGTAGGGGATCTCGAGCGCCTGGAGGATCTCCTCCTCGATTCCGAGCAGCCGCTCGTGCTCGTCGCGCGACTGCTCGGGTGGGCAGAAGACGAACATCTCGACCTTGTCGAACTGGTGCACGCGGAAGATGCCGCGCGTGTCCTTGCCGGCCGCCCCCGCCTCGCGGCGGAAGCAGGGAGAGAAGCCGGCGTAGCGGCGCGGTAGCTCGTCGCCGGAGAGGATCTGATCGCCGTGCAGGGAGGCCAGCGGGACCTCCGAGGTACCGACCAGGTAGAGATCGTCGTCGGGCACGCGGTAGATCTGCTGTTCGGTGTCTGGAAGGAAGCCCGTGCCGAAGAGCGCGTCCTCCCGGGCCAGCACCGGCGGGATGACAGGCATGAACCCCTTCTGCTCGAGCAGCTCGAGGGCCCACTGCACCAGCGCAAGCTCGAGCCGCACGAGCGGTCCCTTGAGGTATGCGAAGCGCGAGCCCGCCACGCGCGCGCCCGCCTCCAGATCGACCAGCTCGCCGAGCAGCTCCAGGTGATCCCTTCCGGACGCTCCGCCGCTGCCGACCTCCCGCAGGACCTGCTCCTGGTCCGGCGCGCTGTCGTCCGGGAGGTTGGGCAGCCCCGCCATCAGGGCGTTCAGGCGCTCCTCGCGCGCGGTGAGCTCCGCCTGCAGCTCCTTCTCGCGCTCACCGACCGCCCGCACCTCCGCGATCGCCTGCTGGGCGTCCTCGCCCTGGCGCTGGAGCTCGCCGATCCGCTTGCTCTCCTCGTTCTTCCGCTTGCGGATGCCCTCGAGCTCAGGCAGAAGCTGTCGCCGGCGGGCATCGAGCTCCAGCAGGTCGTCGACCGTCTGCTCCCGCAAGCCGCGCCGCGCCAGGGCCGAGCGCGCGCGGTCCGGGTCTGCGCGGATCTCCCTGAGGTCGAGCACGACGACCCCGCGGCGCCCGGGCTACTTGCCCTTCTTGCGGCCCGAGTACCTGGAGACGAAGGCGGCCACGGCGTCGGCGTCCCGTCCGACCACCACGTTCGCGGGCATGATCGCGCCCGAGAAGCCGCCGTTGCGGATCGCGAACAGGACGTCGTCGCGGCTCTCGTGCCTGATATTGAAGTTCGGCCCGTCCGTGCGCTCCGTGTACTTCAGGTAGCGGTTGCCGGGCGAGCGCGAGCCGTAGGCGTTCGCCGACTTGAGCGAGTGACAGCCGCTGCAGCGCTCGTTGAAGAGGACGGCGCCCCGGTGGGTCGCCACGTCGCCCTTCGGCACCTCGATCTTGCCGCTGCCGCAGCCGGCCATGAGCGCCGTCAGGGCGACCGCACCGGCGACGAACGTGGGCCGCGGCCGAGGCAGGCCGGGGAGCGTCGGGGCGATCACGCGGCGGCATGTTATCCGCCATTCCTGCCTCGCCTCCGTCCCCGGCTGGAAGGAGTCGGAGCCTGCCCGGCGAATCGGTTCCTGCCCCGGCGACGGCCGGTGGACGGCCTCCTACTGCGAAGGATTCGCTCGAGTGTCGTCTCTTTCGGCGGCGAATAGGGCCGCCGTCGGGGCTTTAATCAACCCGCCGTCTCTAGGCGCCCGTCTGGTAGGCGCGCAGCGCGAGCGTCAGGACCAGCAGGGCGCCGATCGTCATAACGCCCACCTCGCCGAGGACCACGCGCCGGGCGATCGACACCTGCTCGGCGCGGTCGAGGGCGTCCGGGTCCTCCACGCCCTCGAGCTCGTGCTGCGCCACGCCCACGCGCATGCCCTCGCTGACGAGCGCGACGACAAGCGGGGCCAGGCCGTAGAGGATGTGCAGGTCGTCGGCGGCCCGGTCCCCGCGCGCGAGTAGCAGGACACCAAGCACGACCTGGACGACCACCGTCGCCTGCGCGATGCGCAGCAGCGGCCAGAAGGCGATCGACATCGACGGGGCCTTCCGCAGCCAGCAGGCCGCGCCCCAGCCCGCGGCCAGCGCGTTCGCGACCAGGACCGCGATGCCCAGAGCCATGTGAACCCCGCTCACCACGCGACCTTTCGCACTATGTGGCACCGGCGCACAAGCCTGCGTTATACATCCGCCTGCCGTGCTGAAGGCCTATCTGCCTGCGCTGTTCTTCCTCGTTCTGGGCGGGATCGTCGGCACGGCGTTCACCTTCGCCAACGGATTGCTCGGCCCGCGCCGGCCGAACCGGGTGAAGAGCGAGCCGTACGAGTGCGGCCTGCCTTCGGAGGTCCGTAAGAGCTTCCGCTTCGGGGTCAGCTTCTACCTGATCGCGATGCTCTTCATCCTGTTCGACATCGAGGTGGTCTTCCTCTACCCGATCGCCGTCAGGCTTCAGGCGTTCGGGACCTTTGCGCTCGGGGAGACGGTCGTCTTCGTCGTCCTGCTGATGGTCGCCTTCGTGTTCGTCTGGCGAAGGGGGGCCCTCGAGTGGAAGTGACGCGCCAGAAGGCGGACCTGCGGGTGCGCCAGCTGCGCGCCCAGCAGCTGCTGCGCGGGGACCTCGAGGGCGACGGCCTCGAGCAGTACGTCGAGGAGCGGCTGATCCTGACCAAGTTCGAGGACGCCCAGAACTGGGCCCGCCGCAACGCGATCTGGCCGCTCGGATTCGGGCTGGCCTGCTGCGCGATCGAGATGATCACGGTGATCGGCTCACCGCGAAATGACCTGGCTCGCTTCGGCGCCGAGGTGATCCGCTTCTCACCGCGCCAGGCCGACATGCTGATCCTCTCCGGGCGCGTGTCGGTGAAGATGGCGCCGATCATCCGCCGCATCTACGACCAGATGCTCGAGCCGAAGTGGGTGATCTCAATGGGCGCCTGTGCCTCGAGCGCGGGGATGTTCAACAACTACGCGCTGGTCGCGGGCGCCGACAAGTTCCTGCCGGTGGACGTCTACGTGCCGGGCTGCCCGCCGCGGCCGGAGGCGCTCATGTACGGGATCATCAAGCTGCAGGAGAAGATCACCGGCGACCCGACCCTGGGCTGGCGTGAGCGCTATCAGGCCGAGGGCACCGAGGAGCGCGAGCGGGAAGCAGGGCCAAGCGTTGCCTGACGCAACAGGGCTCGAGCTGATCGCGCAGCGCGTGCGCGAGCAGGTCGCAGACGAGGCGGTGGCGGGGACGACGTACCTCCGGGGGCAGGCCACGCTCGAGGTCTCGCCCGCGAGCGTGCACGACGTGCTCTCCTACCTGCGCGATCGCGACGACGAGCCGTGGACGCGGCTGATGAGCGTGCACGGCTGCGACTACCTGCCGGACGAGCGCCGCCTGGGGGTCCACTACCAGCTGCTCTCGATGGAGCGCACGGACCGCCTGAACGTGAAGACGCGCCTCGGGGTGGACGAGCCGCGGCTCCCGAGCGTGATCGACCTGTTCCCGACCGCCGACTTCCAGGAGCGCGAGGTCTTCGACATGTTCGGCGTCGTCTTCGAGGGGCACCCGGACCTGCGCCGCATCCTCATGCCCGAGGACTACGAGGGCTTCCCGCAGCGACGCGACTTCCCAATGGGCGGCGAGCCCGTGCTGTTCACCGTCAACGAGCGCAAGCTGCCGCGCTGGTATGACTGACGATCCGCTGGGAACGCCGTACCGCGAGCGCGAGCGCTCCGTGACGATGGAGCCGCTGATCGGCACGGAGGCCGCGACCGAGGCGGAGCTCGCCCCCGAGGAGGAGGTCTTCACGATCAACCTCGGGCCGCACCACCCGGCGACGCACGGGGTGCTGCGGCTGTTGACGACGCTGGAGGGCGAGCTGGTCCGCGACGTCAAGCCGATCATCGGCTACGTCCACACCGGCATCGAGAAGAGCTGTGAGGACCAGCAGTACTGGAAGGTCATCCCGTTCGTCGAGCGGATGGACTACCTCTCCTATTACTTCAACGCGATCGCCTTCTGCATGGCCGTCGAGACGCTGCTCGAGGAGGAGGTCCCCGCGCGCGCCCAGTACCTGCGGGTGATCCACCTCGAGCTGAACCGGATCGCCTCGCACCTGTTCTGGATCGCCACGGCCGCGCTCGACATAGGCGCGATCACGATGCTCTGGTGGGGCTGCCGCGACCGCGACATGGCGCTCGATCTGTTCGAGATGTCGAGCGGCCAGCGCCTGCACACGCGCTACTTCCAGGTCGGCGGCGTCTTCGAGGACATCCCGCCCGGCTTCGAGGACCGCTGTCGCGAGTTCCTGCGCGTGATGCCACGGCGGATCGACCAGTACGAGTCGCTGCTCGACCGCAACGAGATCTGGCTGCAGCGCACGAAGGGCACCGGGATCGTCTCCCAGGAGAGGATGCTCGAGCTCGGCGTGACGGGCCCGCTCCTGCGCGCCACCGGGCATCCCTGGGACCTGCGCAAGGCGCTGCCCTACTCCTCGTACGAGCACTTCGACTTCCGGGTCCCGGTCGGGACGACGGGGGACAACTACGACCGCTATCGGGTGCGGCTCGAGGAGATGCGCGAGTCGCTCAAGATCGTCGAGCAGGCGCTCGACGGCCTGCCGGAGGGGCCCTACATAACGGGCAACCGCAAGGTCGCGCTGCCCCCGCGGCACGAGCTTGCGACCTCGATGGAGGCGCTGATCCACCACTTCAAGCTCGTCACCGAAGGCTTCCGCGTGCCGCCCGGCGAGGCCTACTGCGCGGTCGAGTCGCCACGCGGCGAGCTCGGCTGCTTCGTGGTCGCGGACGGCTCGGCCAAGCCGGCGCGGGTCCACATGCGCGATCCGAGCTTCGTGAACCTGCAATCCCTGCCGGCGATGGCCGAGGGCAGTCTGATCGCGGACTTCATCAGCTGCATCGCCATGCTCGACCCGATCCTCGGGGGGATCGACCGCTGATGCCTGACCAGCCCGAGCGGATGCAGGTGGCCGGCGATGAGGCGGCGGTTCGGTCGGCGCCGGTGCCCGCGGGGTGGGACGAGGCCGTGCGGCTCGAGGACGACCCCGCGACCGTGCCCGATCCGGCCGAGGTCGAGGTGCCCGACGAGCTCCGCCGGCGGATCGAGGAGCGCATGGCCATGTACCCGGACCGCCATTCGGCGGCTCTGCCCGCGCTCGGGGCCGCCCAGGAGCTGCACGGCTGGTGCTCGCCCCAGGCGATCCGGCAGGTCGCGGCCGTCATGCAGGTCACGCCCGCCTATCTGTCGAGCGTCGCGACCTTCTACGACATGCTGCGCACCGAGCCGCGTGGCCGGCGTTACGTCTACGTCTGCACGAGCGTCGCCTGCCACCTGCGCAACGCGAAGGCCGTGTACGACGCCATCGAGGAGCAGGCGCGCGAGCAGGGGCTGAAGGGCGTGGAGATCCGCGAGTTCGAGTGCCTGGGCGCCTGCGACATGGCGCCGATGGCGTCCATCGACGGCCGCTACGTGGGGCCGCTGTCCGAGGAAGACGCCGGCGAGCTCGTGTCGGCGATGCGGCAGAGCCGGAAGGTGCTGCCCGGGCGCGGTCTCGTGGACCCGGACTTCCGGCTGCCCTGGGACGAGCGGGCCCAGGCCGCCCAATCGGCAGGCCCGCAGGCGGAATCCCCCGACGAGCGCGCCGCCGGCCAGTCCCCCGCCGGAGATAGCGGCGCGCCGCCCGCCCATCCGGACGTCTCGCCTCCCGGCGGCACGGTCAAGGACCGGGACGAGGAGGGACTCGGCCAGTGAGCGAGAGGCGAGTCCTGCTCGAGCACATCGACGAGCCGGACCTGCACAGGATGGACGTGTACGAGGGCTTGGGGGGCTACCGGGCGTTGCGCAAGGCACTCCAGGAGATGGCTCCGGAGGAGGTCCTGAGCGAGCTCGAGGATTCGGGGCTCCGCGGGCGCGGCGGCGCCGGGTTCGCAATGGGCAAGAAGGCGAGCTTCATTCCCAAGGGCTCGATGGACAAGTACCTCTGCTGCAACGCGGACGAGTCGGAGCCCGGCACCTTCAAGGATCGCCTCCTGATGCAGAAGAACCCGCACCTCCTGATCGAGGGCTGCGTGATCGCGTCGATCGCGGCCGGCGCGAACAAGGGCTTCATCTTCATCCGCGGCGAGTACGAGGAGCAGGCCGACATCCTCGAGCGGGCACTGGCCGAGGCGAGTGAGAAGGGCTACGTCGGCGACGGCATCCTGGACTCGGACCACGACTTCTCGCTCGTGCTGCACCGCGGGCAGGGCGCCTACATCTGCGGCGAGGAGACCGCGCTGCTCGACGGCCTGGAGGGCAAGCGCGGTAACCCGCGCCTGAAGCCGCCCTTTCCCGCGAACCAGGGTCTTTACCAGGGCCCGACGCTGATCAACAACGTGGAGACCCTCTGTTGCGCGCCGCTGATCATCGGGCGCGGGGCAGATTGGTTCACCTCACTCGGCGAGGGCAAGTCGACGGGCACCAAGATCGTGTCCGTGTCGGGGAACGTGCAGCGGCCCGGCAACTACGAGGTCGAGCTCGGCACGCCCGTGCGCGAGATCGTCTTCGACCTGGCCGGCGGGCCGCCGCCGGAACGGAAGGTCAAGTGCTTCTTCCCGGGCGGATCCTCCGCCCCGGTGCTGACCGAGGAGCACCTGGACCTGCCCTACACCTTCGAGGCGATGGCGGAGGCGGGCTCGATGCTCGGCTCCGGCGCCATCATCGTCGTGGACGACTCGGTGCCGATCGTCTCCATCGCGCTGCGCCTGGCCGAGTTCTACCGCCACGAGTCGTGCGGGAAGTGCGTGCCCTGCCGCGAGGGCACCAACTGGACCGTGAAGACGCTCGAGCGGATCGACTCGGGCGAGGCGACCCCCATGGACCTGGAGATCATGGCCCAGGTCCAGCAGAACATCATCGGCAATTGCCTGTGCGTGCTGGGCGACTCGATGGCGATGCCGGTGGGCTCGATGATCGCCCACTTCCGAGAGGAGTTCGAGACCCACATCGAGCAGGCTCGCGTGGCCCGGGAGGGCCAGGAGGCCGAAGCGCTCGGCGCCGGAGAGCTGGCGGCGACGCCGGGGGCCGGACCGGTCTAGGTAGATGGCCCGCCCCGAGGAGACCTGGATCACCTTCGAGATCGACGGGCGCGAGGTGCGCGCGCCGGAGGGCTCGATGCTCGTCGACGCGGCCAAGCACGGCGACGTCGAGATCCCCTACTTCTGCTACGAGCCGAAGCTAGGCCAGCCGGTAGGCGCCTGCCGCATGTGCCTGGTCGAGATCGAGGGCATGCCGAAGCTCCAGACCTCGTGCTCGACCCCCGTCAAGGACGGCATGGTCGTCACGACCACCTCGGACCAGGTCAAGCAGGCGCAGAACGCCATCGTGGAGTTCCTGCTCATCAACCACCCGCTCGACTGCCCGGTTTGCGACAAGGGCGGCGAGTGCCCGCTCCAGGACATCTCGTTCGGCTGGGGCGCCGGGCGTTCCCGCTACATCGAGCCGAAGCGCCACTTCAAGAAGCCGCTCGAGCTGTCGCCGCTCGTGGCGATCGACCGCGAGCGGTGCATCCTCTGCTACCGCTGCGTTCGCTTCTCGCAGGAGGTGGCGGAGGACCATCAGCTCGTCTTCCTCGAGCGCGGCGACCACACCTTCGTGGGCACGCACGACGGGCGGCCCTACGTGGCCCCGTTCAGCGGCAACATCATCGAGCTCTGCCCCGTCGGCGCGCTGACCTCGACGGCCTATCGCTTCCGGGCGCGTCCCTGGGACGTCGAGGAGGCGGGGACGATCTGCACGCTCTGCCCCAGCCAGTGCAACGTGAAGCTGACGATCCGCGACGACTCGCGCGTCGTGCGCGTGCTCGCGCGCGACAACCACGACGTCGACGACGGCTGGCTGTGCGACAAGGGCCGCTTCGCGTATCAGTCGATCGGGGCGAAGGAGCGGATCACGGCACCGCTCATGCGCGACGGCGGCTCGCTGCGTGAGGTGTCCTGGGAGCGGGCGCTCTCCGAGGCGGCGGCGGCGCTCGAGAAGGCGGGCGAGCGTTCGGCCGCGATCGCCGGCGGCCAGGCCACGAACGAGGAGGGCTTCCTGCTCCAGCACCTGCTGCGCAACGGGCTCGGCTCGCCGCACGTCGACTCCCGGTCGGGGGGGTCGCTGAAGCCCCAACACGCCCGTGTGCTGGCGCGCCCCGAGCTGGCGGCCGCGGTGCCTGACATCGAGTTCGCAGACGCGATCGTCGTGCTAGGCAGCGAGCTGGTCGACGAGGCGCCGATCCTCGACCTGCGCGTGCGCAAGGCAGTGCGCCGCAACGGAGCGCAGCTGGTCGTCGCCACCAGCCGGCCGTCCACGCTCGACGCGAGCGCCACCGCGTCGCTTCGCTATGCGCCGGGCGCCGACGAGGCATTGCTGGTGGCCCTGGTCGCCGCGCTCGGCTCGCCGCGCGGGGCGGGCAAGGACCTGGCCGAGCTGGCACGCCGGGCAGGCGCCTCCCGCGGCTTCCGTCCCGGCGCGCCGTCGCAGAACGGGGACGCCGGGCAGGCCGTGCGCGAGGCCGCGGAGCTGCTCCGGAGCGCCCAGCAGATCGTCGTCCTGTGGGGGGAGCGCCTCTCGCAGGGCGCACGCGGCGGGCAGGCGATGGAGGCGCTGCTGGCCATGACCAGTGCGCTCGGTCTGGGCGGCAGGGAGGGCGCGGGCCTGATCGAGATCCCGACCGCCTGCAACGGACGCGGGTTGCGCGAGGCCGGATGCGTGCCGAACCTCGGGCCCGGCCTGAGCGACGCGGCCACGGCCGGCCTGCCGGCGCCGGAGATCCTCGCCGGGCTCGGCGAAGAGCTGCGAGCCGTCCTGCTGTTCCAGGCAGAGGCGCCCGCCGAGGCGCTGGAACGCGCGGACGCGGTGATCGCCTTCGCGAGCTTCCGTGACGAGCGGCTCGATCATCACGCCGACGTCGTGTTCCCGGCCGAGTCGTACGCGGAGAAGGAGGGAACCCTGACGCACCCAGACGGGCGCGTCCAGCGCGTGCGCCAGACGACGGGGCATCCCGGCCAGGTAGAGCCCGGGTGGAGCGTGCTGGCCGAGCTCTGCGAGCGACTCGACGCGCCGCTGGAGGCAGCGGGCGCCTCGGCGGTCACGGCGGCTGTGGCGGAGGCCGTGCCGTTCTACGCGGGCCTGACGCTCGACGAGATCGGTGGCCAGGGCGTGCGCTGGCAGGAGCGCGAGGCGGCGTCGGCCGCGCCCGACGCCGAGCCGGACGCCGGCCCGCTCGAGGATCCGCCGGAACCTGCGGAGGGGCTCAGGGTCGGCGCGGCTCCGTCGCTGTGGGGAGGCCCGGAGGTCCGCCACGCGCCATCGCTGCGCTTCCTGTCGCCCGGGCGACGCGTGGAGCTGTCGGTCGACGACGCCCGCACCCTCGGCGTCGACGGCGGGGACGAGATCGTGCTGTCGTCGAACGGCACGAGCCTCAGGGCGACCGCCGCGCCCCGCTCGGCGGTGCCGGCCGGAAGCGTGTTCCTGGTCGGCGAGGAGATCGCCGCCGGCCCCGTGGAGGTGCGCAAGGCGTGATCGAGACCACGCTGGTCCAGGTCGTCAAGACCATCGTGATCTTCGCGGTGATCCTTCAGATCGTTCCACTGGTGCTGCTGGCCGAGCGCAAGCTGTTGGGGCGCTTCCAGTCGCGGATCGGGCCGAACCGGGTCGGACCTCGCGGCCTGCTGCAGCCGCTGGCCGACGTGCTCAAGCTGCTGTCGAAGGAGCAGTCGGCCCCCGAGACCGCCGTGCCGTGGATGATGGCGCTCGCTCCGATCATCCCGATCCTCACCTCGGTCGCGACGCTGGCGATCATCCCGTTCGGGCCATTCGACGCCTGGGGAGGCGAGTTCGGCCTCTACGGCATCGATGTGCCGATCGGGCTGCTCTACTTCTTCGCCTTCGGCTCGCTCGCCTTCTACGGGCTCGTGCTCGGCGGCTGGGCCTCGGGCTCCAAGTACTCGTTCCTGGGCGCGATGCGAGCCGCCGCCCAGCTGATCTCGTACGAGGTCGCGATCGGCCTGTCGCTGCTCGGCGTGGCGATGACCGCGGGCTCGCTGTCGCTGGTGGACATCGTCGAGCACCAGGGCTCGATCTGGTTCATCGTGCCCCAGTTCGTCGGCTTCTGCATCTTCCTGATCGCCGGCTTCGCGGAATCGGCCAGGCCGCCCTTCGACCTCCCGGAAGCCGACGCCGAGCTTGTGCAGGGCTTCAACACCGAGTTCGGCGGCATGCGCTTCGGCTCGTACTTCATGGCCGAGTACATCGAGGTGATCGTGGTCTCGGCGATCGCGTCGGCCTGCTTCCTCGGCGGCTGGCGCGGACCCGGGCCGGAAGGGCTCGCCCCCATCTGGATGCTGCTCAAGATCTTCTCGCTCGTGTTCGTCTTCATCTGGGTCAGGGCGAGCCTCCCGCGCCTGCGCTACGACCAGCTGATGGCGCTCGGCTGGAAGGTGCTGCTGCCCCTGGCCACGCTCAACGTCCTGGTGACGGCGGTCTTCGTGGCCACGTGATGGACTGGCGCGACGACATCGTCCAGGTGCCCCGCGGCCCGGAGCCGGGCGGGGTGGGGGCCGTCTACCGGGCCTTCGGGGAGACGCTGCGCGGGCTGCGCACCACGTTCGGCCGCCTCGCCGAGGGGCCGGTAACGATCCAGTACCCGGAGGAGAAGACGCCGGTCTACCCGCGCTTCCGCGGCCGCCACAAGCTCCAGCGCTTCGAGGAGACGGGGCTTGAGAAATGCGTCGGCTGCTCCCTGTGCGTTGCCGCCTGCCCGGCCGAGTGCATCCGCGTCGTCGCGGCCGAGAACACCCCCGACAACCAGGTCTCGGCCGGAGAGCGCTACGCCGCCGTCTACGAGATCAACATGACCCGTTGCATCTTCTGCGGCTATTGCGAGGTCGCCTGCCCGTTCGACGCGATCACGATGGGCAACGACTACGAGCTGGCGGACTACGAGCGCTCCGACCTGATCTTCACGAAGGAGATGCTGCTCGCGGACCCGCCGGAGCACACGCCGTTGCGGCGCGAGGGGGAGTAGCCGCAGTGTGGTTCGAGCAGGCGATGTTCTTCCTCGCCGGCGGGCTGGCGCTCGGCGGCGCGCTCGGGGTCGTCCTGCTTCGCAACCCGTTCTTCAGCGTGCTCGCCCTGGTCGGGCATCTGATCGCCCTGGCGGTCCTGTTCCTGCTCATGCGGGCTGCCTTCATCGCCGCGGCACAGGTCGTCGTGTACGCCGGAGCGGTGATGGTGCTGTACGTGTTCGTCGTCGCCTACATCGGCGGCGCCGACGAGCCGCTGCGCCCCGACTCGGGCCCGATCTCCTCCGTCGGACCGCTGTTCGCCCTGGCACTGCTCGTGGAGCTGACGATCGCGATCGTGGGCTCGAGCCTGGGCGCGCTCGACAGTCGCGGCGCCGACGTCGGAGCCGGCTTCGGCTCGCCGGGCCAGGTCGGCGGCCTGCTGCTCAGCAAGTTCCTGGTGGCGTTCGAGGCGGCCTCGTACCTGCTGCTGATCGCCGCGGTGGGGGCGGTCGTGCTCGCGCGCCGGCGGCGAGGCCTGGAAGAGGAGGCTGCGTAGGTGGACGTCGTCTGGTTCGTCGTCCTGTCGGCGTTCATCTTCTGCATCGGCGCGGCCGGTGTGCTGACGCGCCGCAACCCGCTCGTCGTCCTGCTCTGCCTGGAGCTGATGCTGAACGCCGGCAACCTCGCGCTGGTCGCCTTCGCGCGCATGTATGGGAACGGGGCGGGGCAGGTGTTCGCGCTGATCGTGATGGTGATCGCGGCCTGTGAGGTCGTGATCGGCTTGGGGATCATCGTCGCGATGTACCGCAACCGGCTGCCCATCGACGTCGACGAGATGTCGGAGCTCCGAGGGTGAGTCCGACCTGGGGCTGGCTGATCCTCGCCTACCCGCTGGCGGGGATGCTGGTCGTGGGCCTCGGCTGGCGCTGGCTGCCCGGCCGCCTCCCGGGCTGGATCGCCAGCGCCGCGATCCTCGGCTCGTTCCTGGCGAGCCTCGGCGCCTTCTTCGACATGCTCGGCGAGCCGGCGTCCAAACGGCACCTGGTCGACTCGGCCTGGACCTATGCCAGCACCGCGGACTTCAAGGTCGACCTCTCGATCCTGATCGACCCGCTGTCGGTGTTCATGTGCCTGGTCGTGAGCGGGGTCTCTTTCCTGATCCACGTCTACTCGGTCGCCTATATGGACTCCGACCGCGGCTACGCGCGCTACTTCGCGTACCTGAACTACTTCGTGTTCTCGATGCTGCTGCTGGTCCTGGCGGCGAACTTCGTGATCCTGATCGTCGGCTGGGCGTTCGTCGGGGCGGCGTCGTTCCTGCTGATCTCCTACTGGTATCGGCGCGGGACGGCCACGTACGCCGGCATCAAGGCCTTCGTGATCAACGTGATCGGGGACGTCGGCATGGTGGTCGCCGCCTTCCTGCTGCTCGACAAGACCGGGGCGCTCGACTACGCGGGCGTGTTCGGCAAGACGGGCGAGGTCTTCGCCCGCAACGACGCCACCCTGGTCGCAGCCTGCCTGTTGCTGCTCGTCGGCGCCTTCGCGAAGTCCGCGCAGCTGCCGCTCCACACCTGGCTGCCGGACGCGATGGAGGGCCCGACGCCCGTCTCGGCACTGATCCACGCCGCGACGATGGTCACCGCGGGCGTCTACCTGATCGCCCGCATGCACCCCCTGTTCGAGCAGGCGCCGGCGGCTGCCGACGTGTCCGCGATCATCGGCGCCGCCACGCTGCTGTTCGCGGCGAGCGTGGCCCTGGTCGTGACCGACCTGAAGCGGGTCATCGCCTACTCCACGATCTCGCAGATCGGGTACATGGTGATGGGCGTGTCGGTGGCGGCCTATGGGGCCGGCCTGTTCCACCTGATGACCCACGCCTTCTTCAAGGCGCTGCTGTTCATGGGCGCGGGCTCGGTGATCGGCGCGATGTCCGGCAACCAGTCGATCGACCGCATGGGCGGCTTTCGCAAGGCGATGCCGTTCACCTTCGCCACCTTCACGATCGGCGCGCTGGCGCTGGCGGGCTTTCCCTTCACCTCCGGGTTCTTCTCGAAGGACGAGATCCTGGCATTCGCCATCAACCGCGGCGGCGGCTACTGGGCGCTGGCGATCGTCGGCTACCTGGCCGCGGGCATGACCGCCTTCTACGCGTTCCGCATGGTCTTTCGCGTCTTCTTCCGCGAGCCGGTGCCAGAGGCGCGTGAGCTCGAGGCCGGCCAGCTGGCGCACCACGAGCCGGAGAACCCGGCCAGCGGCGAGCCCGAGGACACCGACGTCGGCTTCCCGGGGCCCGAGCACCACGTCGCCGAGCGGGCCTGGCCGATGCGCGCGGCGATGGCGCCCCTCGCGCTCCTGTCGGTCGTGGGGGGCATCGTGGCGATCCCCTACGCGAGCGACTGGCTCGAGACCTTCCTGGAGCCGACCTTCGCGGACTCGCGCTTCGCGGACACCGCGCCCACGAACGGCTCCGAGCTGATCGGTCTGGTGGCCGGCGGCCTGGTCTCCATCGTGGGCATCGCCCTGGCGTATCTCGTCTACATGCGACGGCGCTCCCTGCGGCTCGAGCTGCGCGAGCGGCTCGACGCGCTGCACACCTTCCTCGTCAACAAGTGGTACTTCGACGAGCTCTATGCCGCGGTGTTCGTGCGGCCGGGCGCCGCGGCAGGCCGCCTGGGCCGCAACGTGATCGAGACCGACTTCGTCCAGGGGACGGTCGTGGGCGGCGCGACCGGCGTCGTGCGGGCTGGAACGGCCTTCGCGCGCGCGATCCAGACGGGCTACCTGCGCGCCTACGCGCTGCTGCTCCTGATGGGCCTCGCCGGCCTGGCCCTCTACTTCCTGATCGTGAGCTCGTAGCGCCGTGTACCTGTCGATCCTGATCTTCCTCCCGCTCGCCTCCGGCCTGCTCGCGGCGGCCCTGCCGGCCCGCCTCGCACGCTGGCTCGTGCTCGGCGCGGCGGTTGTCGTGCTCGGCTACGCCATCGCCTTCCTGGCCGACTTCGACTCCGGCCGGGCCGGGCTCCAGCACGTGACCGACCGCAGCTGGATCTCGGAGCTCGGCATCCGCTACCAGCTCGGCGTCGACGGCCTGAACCTGTTCCTGATCCTGCTCACCGCGATCGCCTGGGTCCCGGCGACCCTCTGGGCCGCCTTCACCGAGGGCCGGCGACCGCGGCTGTTCTTCTTCCACCTGGCCCTGGCCGAGACCGCCGTGCTCGGCGCCTTCTGCGCCCAGGACCTGGCGCTGTTCGTCGTCTTCTTCGACCTGATGCTGGTGCCGTTCTACTTCCTGATCGGCGGCTTCGGGAGCGGCGACCGGGTGCGCGCTACCACGAAGTTCGTGATCTACACGTTGGCCGGCTCGCTGTTGATGCTGGCGGGCGCCGTGGCGCTGGGGGTGCTCGCCACGCCCGAGGGCGGCCAGATCTCGTTCTCGCTCGCCCAGCTCGCCCAGCGCTCCCTCCCGACCGGCTCGCAGGAGTGGATCGTGCTGCTGTTCGCCGCGGCTTTCTTCGTCAAGGCGCCGCTCTTCCCGCTGCACGGCTGGGTGCCCGAGACCTACCGCGCGACCCCCCTCCCCGTGCTGGCCCTCCTGTCCGGGGTGCTGTCGAAGGTCGGCGTCTACGGGTTCCTGCGGATCGTGCTTCCGACCATGCCGCAGGGCGCGCAGCACTGGCAGGAGCTCTTCATCGTGATCGCAGTCGTCTCGATCCTGTACGGCTCGGTGCTCGCCTTTTCGCAGGACAACGCCCGCCTGGTGGTTGCCTACTCCTCGATCGCCCAGCTCGGCTTCATCACGTTGGGGATCTTCGCCCTCGACCCGAAGGGCGCCCAGGGGGCCGTCATGCAGATGCTGAGCCACGGCCTGGTGGTGGTGCCGCTGTTCCTGATCATCGGCGCGCTCGCCACCCGCGCCGGCGGCAGCGAGTCGCTGTCGGAGCTCGGCGGCATGGCCTACCGCGCGCCCGTGCTGGCGGCCCTGTTCCTGATCGTCGCCTTCGCGACGCTGGCGATGCCGGGGTCGCCGAACTTCGTCGGCGAGATCCTGATCCTGTTCGGGGCCTTCGAGCACAAGCTGGTCTACGGCCTGGTGGCGAGCGCCGGCGTCGTGCTCGCGGCGGTGTACGTGATCCGGCTGTTCCAGCGCACGATGCACAACCGCCCGGGACCGGCCGTCGCGTCGCGCGAGCTGGCGCGACTGGAGCTGGCGGCGATCGCGCCCGTCGTGGCCGTGGTGGTCGCGCTCGGCGTCTATCCCCAGCTCGTCCTGCGGCGCAGCGAACCGGCGACGACGGCGAAGCTGAAGCCGGCCAATCCCGAGGTCTCGGTGATCAGATGAGCCTGCCCCTCGCCGAGGTGCAGGCGCCCCACGTCGACTACAAGGCGCTCTCGCCGCTGATCGCGGTCACCGGCGGGTCGATCCTGGTGCTGCTGGCCGGGCTCCTGCGCGCGCGGCTCGTGCAGCGGGTCGTGCTGCCGGCCATGACGATCGCCGCCCTGCTCACTGCTATCGGGTTGACGATCTGGGTCTGGGAGCCGGGCGACGTGAAGCCGATCATCGAGGGCGCGCTGTCCGTGGACGCGCTCGGCCTGGGGGTCTCGATGCTCTTCTACGTCGCGGGCATCGTCACGGTGCTTATGTCGCTGCGCTCGGCCGCGATGCGCGAGGTCGGCCGCGGGGAGTACCTCACCCTCCTGCTCGGTTCGATCAGCGGGATGGTGGTGCTCGCCGAGGCGGAGAACCTGGTCACCCTGTTCGTCGGCATCGAGCTGCTCTCGATTCCGCTCTATGTCCTCTGCGCCACCGAGCTGTGGCGGCGCACCTCGCTCGAGGCCGGCCTCAAGTACCTGGTGATCGGCTCGGTCGGCTCGGCGACGCTCCTCTACGGGCTGGCCCTGATCTACGGGGCGACCGGCTCGACCGATTTCGCCGCCATCGGCGCGGCGGTCGGCAAGCAGGTCGGGGTGTCCGACCCGTTGCTCCTGACCGGCATCGCGCTGTCGGCCACGGGGCTGGCCTTCAAGGCCTCCGTGGCGCCCTTCCACCAATGGACGCCCGACGTCTACCAGGGCGCGCCGACCCCGATCACCGCGTTCATGGCAGTCGCCACCAAGGCCGCTGCGTTAGCCGTCTTCCTGCGCTTCTTCGACCAGGCGCTGATCTCGTCGCAGACCGATTGGGCCCCCGCCCTGGCGGTGCTGGCGACCGCGACGATCGTGATCGGCAACGTGGGCGCGATCGCTCAGCGCTCGCTCAAGCGGCTGCTCGCCTGGTCCGGCGTGGCCCAGGCCGGTTACCTGCTGGCGGGCGTCGTGGTCGGCACCAGGCTCGGCCTGCAGGCGACCGTCTTCTACCTCGCCGTCTACCTGCTGATGAACATGGCCGCGTTCGCGGTGGTCACGGCGCGCGAGCGGGTGTCCGAGCACGGTGACGACCTGGCCTCGCTCGAGGACCTGGGCATGGCCCAGCCGTGGCTCGCGTGGCCGATGACGATCGCGATGCTCGCGCTGGCCGGCTTCCCGGCCACCGGCGGCTTCATCGGCAAGTTCTATTTGATCGACGCGTCGGTCTCGGGCGACTACACCTGGCTCGGAATCGTGATCGTGATCGGCTCGGTGATCTCGCTCGCCTACTACCTGCGCGTGATCGCCGTGATGTGGATGGGGGGCTACGAGGTGGAGCTGCCGACCCTGCCCCGGCGCCGGGTCAGGCCGGTCGCGGGCTGGTCACCCGAGGCGGACGCGCGGGCCCAGCCGGAGCTCCTGGTCGTGGCCGTCGTCTGCGCCGCGCTCACGGTCGCCCTGGGAATCGTGCCGGGACCGCTGTTCGACGCCGCCAGGGACGTGGGCAGCTCGCTGGCGGGCGCCTTCAGCGGTTGAGTGAGGGACCTCACACCGCCGGCGTCCCAGGGGCGCGAGGCTCTTTCATGCAACCGAACCGAGGATGCCAAATGGAAATGCGCCCTCGGCAAGGCCAGCGCCTCCGGCCGGGACGACCGGGTGGACATGAGCACCTGGACGCGCGGCACGCGCTGAGCGGGTTCGGCAGGACTCGCCTCCCGAGGGGCCGCCCGCAAGGGCGGCCCCTCCCCCTTGTCTAGCCTGTGGCCATGTCCCTGACGTTCGGCAACGGGCCCTTCGGTCAGCGTCCCGGGGGCCGCTTCAACCGCGAGATCCCCGTCCGGGGCCTGCTCTACCTCGAGGAGTCGCCGAAGTGGATTCGCGCCCGCTTCGCCGGTGAGACAGTGGTCGACAGCCGCCGGCCCAGGATCCTGCACGAGCACGCGCGCCTGCCCGTCTTCTACTTCCTCCAGGAGCACGTGCGCTCCGACCTGCTGCGGCCGAACGGTCGTACGGACGACGACCCCGTGAAGGGGGAGAAGCGACTGCTGTCCCTCCGGTCGGGCGACCAGGTCGCCGAGGACGCGGCCTGGAGCTTCCACGGCGAGCCGCTCCTCGACGGCCTGTTCGGTTTCAGGTGGGACGCGATGGACGAATGGCTCGAGGAGGACGAGCCGCTCGTGGGCCACGCGCGCGACCCGTACTCGCGCATCGACGTGCGCGAGACCTCACGTCACGTGCGCGTGTCCGTCGAGGGGGAGCTGGTTGCCGAAACGCGGCGCGCCAAGGCCCTGTTCGAGGCAGGCCTGCCGCCGCGCTGGTACTTCCCCGCCGAGGACGTCCGCCAGGAGCTGCTGGAACCGAGCGACAAGCGGACCACCTGCGCCTACAAGGGCTTCGCCTCCTACTGGCACCTGCGCCTGGGCGACCGGCGGGAGGATGACGTCGTGTGGACCTATCGCGACCCGCTGCACGACGCGCTGCCGGTCAAGGACATGCTCGCCTTCTTCAACGAGCGCGTGAAGCTCGAGGTCGACGGCGAGGCGCAGGAGCGTCCGCGGACGCAATGGTCGCCTGACTAGGGGATCCGGCGAGTGGGCCCGGGTACGGTGCGGCCATGCCCGCCCTGGTGCTCGGTCCGCTGCTGCGCTACGTCGGCGAGACCGAAGCTGTCGTCTGGGTCGAGACCGATGCGACCTGCCGGGTCGAGCTGCTCGGCTCGAGCGAGCGCACCTTCTGCGTGGCCGGCCACCACTACGGACTGGTCAGGGCGGAGGGGCTCGAGCCGGGGACCTGGCACGAGTACGAGGTCGCGTTGGACGGCGAGCGCGTATGGCCCGAGAGGGACTCGCCGTTTCCGCCCAGCCGGTTCCGCACCTATCCGAAGGACGGTCCGCTGGTCCTGGCGTTCGGCTCCTGCCGCGTCGCCGCGCCGAACGAGCCGCCCTGGACACTGACCGGCGACGAGTCGCCGGAGGGACTCGAGGTGGACGCGCTGCACGCGCTGGCCACGCGGATGAAGGCCGAATCGCCCGAGCGCTGGCCGGACGCTCTGCTGATGCTCGGTGACCAGGTCTACGCGGACGAGCCCTCGCCCCAGACGCGGGCTTTCCTCGAGGGCCGTCGCGACGCCTCGGAGCCGCCGGGCGACTGCGTCTACGACTTCGAGGAGTACGCGCGCCTGTATCGCGAGGCGTGGAGCGAGCCGGCGATCCGCTGGCTCCTGTCCACGGTCTCGACGGCGATGGTCTGGGACGACCACGACGTGCATGACGACTGGAACATCTCGCTCAGCTGGCTCGAGGAGGCGCGCCGCCACCACTGGTGGGATGAGCACATCGTGGCCGCGATCTCGACTTACTGGATCTACCAGCACCTGGGAAACCTGGCTCCGGAGGCCCACTCCGACGACGAGCTCCTCGCTCGCGTGCGCGCGGCCGGCGACGGCGAGCAGGTGCTTCGCGATTTCGCGGTCCGGGCGGACCGCCGCACCGACGGCAGCCGCTGGAGCTACTGCCGGGACCTCGGCGAGACCAGGATCGTCGTGATCGACTCGCGGGCCGGCAGGGTGCTCGAACCCGGGCGGCGCTCGATGGTCGACGAAGGGGAATGGGACTGGATCACCGAGCACGCGACCGGCGGCTACGACCATCTCGTGATCGGGACGTCCCTGCCGTGGCTCCTGGCGCCCGGGATGCACTACGGCGAAGCGTTCAGCGAGGCCCTGTCGGAGGGCGCCTGGGGTTCGCGCCTGGCGCCCCTCGGCGAGCGCCTGCGCGAGTCGCTGGACATGGAGCACTGGGCCGCCTTCCAGCGCTCCTTCGAGGCGCTGTCGGAGCTCCAGCGTTCGGTCGCGGCAGGCGAGCGGGGCACACCCCCGGCCTCGATCGTCACGCTCTCGGGCGACGTCCACCACGCCTATCTGAGCGAGGTCGCCTTCCCGCGCGGCTCCAAAGCGCATAGCTCGGTGTGGCAGGCCGTCTGCTCCCCCTTCCGCCACCCGCTGGACGACAAGGAGCGCAACAAAGTGCGCGTGGCCGGCTCGCGAGCCGCGGCGGCGGCGACGCGGTCCCTGGCCCGGATGGCGGGCGTGTCGGATCCGCCTGTGCGCTGGCGGATGGTCGACGGGAGTCCCTGGTTCGACAACGTGGTCGGCACCCTGAGGATCGAGGGGCGCCGAATGGACCTGTCGATCGAGAAGTCCCTGCCGGGCGCTCGCCTCGAGACGGTGCTCGAGCAGCGCCTGGCCTGAGCGGCCGGACGGCCTCCGTCAGACCTTGCCGTACTCCGGCACCCAGGATCCGTCTTCGCGGCGCTCGAAGTCCTGGAACAGCTCGGGCGCTTCGCGACGCATGATCTGGGCGACCTGGTCGAAGACGAGCCGGAGCTCCTCCTCGGCGCCCTCGGCCGTACGCATCTCGATGACGTGGCGCAAGGTGCGCACGTTCGCGGTCCAGACGATGTCGGTGCTGAGGCCTATCGGCGCCAGGCGGCGCAGGGCCGAGGTGATCTCCTTCTTGATGTGGAACGGGATGCCCTCGTCGTCCAGGCCGAGCTCGGCCGCCGCAGTGACCTGGAACTCCTCGAGCTGCTCGACGATCCCCAAGACCCGCTCGCGAACGGGCTCCAGCGACGCCGGGACCCGGAAGCCGATGTCCGTCAAGCGCACGTAGCGCAGGCTCTCCTGGCTGAAGGCCGACCCCGCTCGATGGCGCACGAGCTCGTGGGTGAAGACGCGCGACACGTTTCGGAACGCGAGCGTGAAGCTGGCGTGCTCCAGCACGCTGCCGTGTGCGCTGCGCAGCAGGTTCCTGAAGTACTCGCCCTGATCGGTGCGGACCTTGGTGACGTTCGGGTTCAGGCCGGGCTCCCAGCTGCGGTAGCAGACGCGGCCGGAGAACTCGACCACCAGCTGCCCAGGATTCGGCTGGCCCCCGTCGGCGTCCGCGAGACGCCGATCGAGCCAGGATGTGCCGCCGACGTCCTCCAGATAGCCGCGCATCCCCTCGATGTTCAGGGACGGGCGGGCGATCAGGAAGACGGTCGGGCGGGTCTCGGGCATCGCGGCTTCGGTCGTGGGCCGGGGCGCTGTCGTAGTTTCGCTCACCGCTCCCCATCGTGCCCGGCCGCCCGGACGGTGCGGCGGGAGAGGCGCAACTCCTGACCCGGCGAGAAGTTAAAGGGGCATCCACCCAGCAAGGAGGACGCCCCATGAGGCAGCGTAGCAGCAGGTTTTTCCTCGCCATGGCGGTCGTCGCGGCCGGTTCCCTGGCCGTGGCGGCGCTCGCGGTGGCGGCGACGATCAACGGCACGAACGGCGACGACCAGTTGACCGGGACGCCGAAGCGCGACCGCATCTCCGCCCGGGACGGGGACGACGTCGTCCGCGCCCTGGCGGGACCCGACCGCGTCTTCGGCGGGGACGGCAACGACACGCTCAACGGCGGACGTGGTCGTGACCGCGTCCGCGGCGGCAACGGGTCGGACACGATTCGCGGGGGCGGTGGCCGACGCGGCCGGCGCGCCGACCGCCTGTTCGGCAACGCCGGCGGCGATCACGTCTTCGGCGGGCCCGGCTGGGACTTCCTGGCGGGGAACGCCGGCGACGACGACCTGCACGGGGGGCGCGGCTGCGACCGTGAGTACGGCGGCCCGGGCGACGACACGGTCAGGGGCGGTGGCGGCCATCGCGCGCACCACCGCTTCTGCGACCGCCTGCACGGAGGCGACGGTGAGGACACGGTGACCGGCGGCCGCGGTCGGGACCGGATGTCGGGCGGCAAGGGCAACGACACCCAGAACGGTGGTCCCGGCGCGGACCTGATCTTCGCCAACCTGGGCGTGGACAAGGACAGCGGCGGCGACGGCAACGACAACCTCTGGGCGCTCGCGAAGGGCGATGTGACGATGCTCGGCGATCCGATCGGCGACACGTTGGACGGAGGCAAGGGCAACGACCGCTTCCACACGCGTGACGGCGAGGTAGACCGGATCACCTGCGGCGACGGCTTCGACCGGGTGCGTGCGGACCAGTTCGACGTGATCACCGACGCGTCCTCGTCCGACGCGACGGGCTCCTGCGAGCGCGTCGACCGCAAGGACGCCTCGACGGAGAGCGACTCGCCCGAGAACGCGACGCAGTCGCCGCCGGCGGACGGTAAGCAGAGCTAGCACCCGGGAACCCAGGTGCCGGTTGGAGGGGCCCCTCGCGGGGCCCCTCCGTCGTTCTGGTAGCTTCGCCCGCCGTGGGCGTCCGGCTGCTCCAGGAGGTGCGCGTGGCGCCCTCCATCCTCGCCGCGGACTTCGGGCGCCTGGGCCAGCAGGTCGCCGAGGTGATGGACGCCGGCGCCCGCGTGATCCACGTGGACGTCATGGACGGGCACTTCGTGCCTCCGATCTCGATCGGCCCGCTGGTGGTGGCGGCGGTCCGCGACCAGGTGCACGAGGCGGGCGGGGTGCTGGACGTGCACCTGATGGTGGAGCGGCCGGAGCGGCGGATCGAGGAGTTCGCCGCGGCGGGGGCCGACTCGATCGCGGTCCACTGGGAGGCGACGCCGCACGTGCACTACGCGCTCAAGGCCGTGCGCGAGGCGGGCTGCCAGCCCGGGCTCGCGATCAACCCGGCCACGCCCCCGGACGAGGTCGCGGTGCTCGCCGACATGTACGACCACCTGCTCTGCATGACGGTCAACCCCGGCTGGGGCGGCCAGCCCTACATCGAGGCCTCGACCGAGAAGGTCAGGCGGCTTCGCGAGCTGCTCCCGGAGGGGATGCCGATCGAGGTCGACGGCGGGATCGACGCCGACACCGCCCGGGGGTGCAGGGAGGCCGGGGCCACGCTGTTCGTGGCTGGCTCCTCGATCTTCGGAGCCGACGACGCGGCGGCGGCCTACCGGGCGATCGCGGAAGCGGCCGGCGCCCGCTAGCGGCGCCGCTTGCGCTTGCGCTTCCGCGGCCGGCCGGCCCCCGGCGCCTGCTCCGGTTCGGGCTCGTCCGGCGCCGGACCCTGCTCCTCCACCGCCTGGCGGAGCTCCGCGGCGCTCGGCCAGGGATCGGCCTGACCGGAGTCCCACGCGGGCCCGCGCCCGCCCGGCCAGAGACCGAGGAAGAGCGCTCCGAGCGCTCCGAGCCAGAACATCTCGACGACTGGCACGCCGGGCAGGATCGGCAGCACGAACAGGACGCCCGCGATGACTCCGAGCACTCCCATGAACCGGCTCAGCAGGCCCGCGCGCATGGCGTTCATGCTCACGAGCACGAGCGACAGCCCGCCGGCCATCGCCCCGGCCAGGCCGAGGCCCTGCCCAACCGGACTCTGGTCCTCGAGCAGGTGCTTCGCTCGCGCGTCGGCTCGCGAGCCCGAGCGCGTGAACTGGTCGGCCAGGTCCGCTACCTGGAAGTGGGTGATCAGTCCGGCCACGAGCAGGAGCAGCGGTGCGCCGATCAGCAGGGGGAGGATCCACGAGGGGGTCTCGGGCCGGCGATGTCGCGACGCGCGGTAGAGGTAGAGCAGAACAGCGGCGACCAGGACGGCGGCCAGCGCCTGCACCAGGGTGGAGGCCAGCAGAGTGCCGGCATGCGCCTTGAACTGCAGCAGGGACTCGCGGTGGCGGTCCGGGGCGTCTCGCCCTGGAGCGTTCTTGGAGGCCGAGGACTGAAGCGCCACGCCGGCGATCAGGGCCGCGACCCCACCGAACGCCGCCGCGGCCGCGGGGCGGTTCAGCCGCGTTTCCCACGCAAGCTGGGTCTCGTTCTCCATCCGGTCGGGGCTCAGCCCTGGGTTCCGTCCCCGGGGGGCTCCGGCGGGGGCTCCTCGCGCGTGACGCGCGGCGGGTAGTACTCGACGTCCTCCGGCTCCACGAGCCGGGAGACGCGGTCCCCCAGGGCGAGCACGAGGTCGAGCGCGGGGCTCATAAGGCGGATCACGCCCTCCACGCGCTCGCGCCTCCGCAGCTGGTCCGGGGTGAGCGGGGCCACCTCAACCGCCCCGCTGGTGGAAGTAGAACTCCGGCAGCGCCGCCTTGGCCACCTCGGCCGTGATCTGCTGCGCCGCGGCCAGGTCGCCGGCCCGCACGGCAAGGTCGTCGATCGTGACGATGCCGGCCAGGTCGTCTCCGTCGGTGACCGGCAGGCGGCGTATCCGGTGCTGGACCATCAAGGCGACGGCCTCCTCGATCTCCATCTCCGCCTCGCCGCTCACGAGCGGGCGCGATGCGTGGGCGCCAACCCGGTCGGACGCGTCCACCCCGTCGGCCACCACCGCGAGCGCCAGGTCCCTGTCCGTGATCACGCCGACCGGTCGGCCGGCGTCGCAGATCACGACCGAGCCGACGTTCCGCTCGCGCATGAGCTCGCCGACCTCGTGCAGGCTGCCCCCGGCGTCGGCGGTGACCACTGCCTGCGTCATCACCTCCCGGATGCGCACCGCGCGACTGTATCGCGCGTGAGCGGGCCCGGGCCATGGCGCCCCACTACCATGCAGAGCATGGCCGAGGAGGACCCCTTCGGCGGGATGTTCGGCGACCCCGACGAGCTCCGGCAGAGGCTCGCGGAGATGGCCGAGCAGATGCAGGGCGCCCAGCGGGTCGCCTGGGCCGACAACGCGATCCGGCTCGCGGTCGAGATGACCGTGGCCGGCCTGACGCGCCTCAACCTCCAGGGAAACGCCGAGCAGCAGAGCCAGGAGCTGCTCGGGGCCATGCGCACCCTGTTCCCGGAGGCCGTGATCCTCGTGCGCGAGGCGCGCGAGGGCTTCGGCACCTAGGCCTGCTCGGCCGGCCGGGCCCCGGCGGCCTGGCCCCGCTCCTCGGCGGCGCGGTCCTCGCGCCCGCGCCGGATGACCTCCTTGAAGGAGCGGATCCGGAACAGCAGCACGAGCGCGGCGAAGCCCAGGCCGAAGGTCAGCGCGCCGATCGCTATCTGCTGCCCGACCGAGTAGGCGGCGACGGTCGAGCCGGACGCGGTGTGGGCGAACACCTTCACGAGCAGCGCCTGTTGCACGCCGGCCCCCTGGGGCGTGAACGGGACCGCGGCGGAGACGGCGTTCACCCCCAGCACGAGCAGCACGTTCTTCACCGAGCCGCCGACCCGGAATGCCTCCAGCAGGAACCAGAAGGCGGCAAAGCGGAAGCACCAGCCCGCGAACTGCACGGCGAAGACCTCGCGCAGGTAGCGACGGCGGTCGAACAGGATCGTGAGCCCCTGCCGGACGCGCGACCAGAAGGCCCTGACTCGGACCGACAGCAGGGCGAAGCCCACGAGCGCAGCGACGGAGAGCGTCGTCAGGAGGAACAGCGTGAAGCGCGGATGCTGGGCGAAGTACGAGAGGTCGAAGGCGTTCAGCTTGGCGAAGTCCGGCGGCTTCGGAAAGACGCCCTGGGTGAAGGCGAACAGCAGGATGAGCGTGCCTATCGCCAGGTCGAATCCGAGCTCGACCACGAAGGTCGCCGCCACGGCCGGGTAGCTCGCCTTCGGCACCGAGCTGCGCGTCAGGAACAGGCGCACCACGTCCCCGCCCCGCGCCGGGATGACCGCGTTGAAGCCATAGCCCGCGAAATAGGCGCCCCAGATGTCGCGCCAGCGGAAGCGCTCGCCCGGATAGGCGGCGCGCAGGATGTTGAAGGAGGCTCGCGAGCGAAAGCTCAGATAGACGGTGAACAGGCAGAGAGCCACGAACAGGGAGCCCCAGCGCAGCGACGCCAGGCTGTCGAAGAAGTCCTCGAAGGCGTTGAAGAAGGAGCGGAACGAGTCGCCCAGGGTGGCCACGCCCCAACCCTAGGACGGGAGGAGCATGCTCGCGTCGAGCTCCGCCGCCCGCGGGCAGCCCGCGAGCGTGAGCGACAGGTCGAGCTCCTCGAGCAGGATCTCGAGCACGCGCCTGGCGCCGTCCTCGCCGGCGCTGGCGAGCCCCCACAGCAGCGGGCGCCCGACCATCACCGCCCTGGCCCCCAGGCAGAGCGCCTTCAGCACGTCGGTCCCCCGGCGGACGCCGCCGTCGACCAGCACGTCCACGTCCCCGCCGAGCTCCTCGACGATCGCCGGCAGGGCGTCGGCTCCGGCCGGCACCGTGTCGAGCTGGCGGCCGCCGTGGTTCGACACGATCACCCCGGCCGCGCCGCTGTCGGCGGCATGCCGCGCATCGTCGGGGCGCAGCACGCCCTTCACCAGCAGCGGGAGCTCGCTCTCGCCGGCCACCTGCTCGAGGTCCGCCCAGACCATCGACGAGTCGATCATCGCGCCCAGCTCGTCGAGCGTCACGCCCTCACGGCCGCCCACGCTGGGCACGGGATGGTCGACCTTGAAGCCGGTCTCGAGATCGCGCTCGCGGCGACCGAAGACCGGAGCGTCGACGGTCACGATCAGCGCCTCGAACCCGTTGGCGGCCGCCATGGCGACCAGTTCGCGGGTCACCCCCCGGTCCCTGAACACGTAGAGCTGGAACCAGCGCTCCGCGTCCGGCGCCCCGGACGCGAGCTCCGCCGGGCTCGTGGTGGCGAAGGTCGACAGGCAGAACGGCGTGTCCGTCGCCGCGGCGGCGCGGGCGGTGGCCGTCTCGCCCTCGGCATGCGCGAGCCGGTGGAAGGCCATCGGCGCGACGATCAGCGGGTGCGGGCGCTCGCGGCCCAGGAGGGTCGTCGAGCTGTCGCGCTCCGAGACGTCGACCATCACGCGCGGCGCGATCCGGATACGCCGCCACGCCTCCACGTTCTCCCGCAGCGTGACCTCATCGCCCGCGCCGCCCGCGTAGTAGCCGAGCGGACCCGCGTCGAGGCGCTCGGCGGCTGCGCGCTCGAAGCCCGCGAGGGTCCGCGGGAGCGTCACTTGAGGAGCCGCGACAGGCGGCGGTCCTTCAGCACGCGGCCGGCGGTCTGCTCCTGCGGGCAGTAACACATGACGTAGTCCCTGAAGTGGACCGCCTCGATGCGAGCGTCGCAGCGCGGGCACGGCTCGCCCTTGCGGCGGTGGACCTTCAGAGGCATCGGCAGCTTGTCGGGCACGACGTCGCCGATCACCTGCTCGTAGTGCTCGAGGGCATCGCCGAGCACCTGCTGGCAGGCGGTGTGCAGGGCCTCCACCTCGTCCTGCTCGAGCTCCGAGCCCTTCCGGAAGGGAGACAGCCGCGCCTCCCAGAGCAGCTCGTCGACCCAGGAGCGGCCGATGCCGGCGATCGTGCGCTGGTCGCGCAGCAGGGGGTGCAGGTGACGGGGCTGGTCGAGCAGGCGGGCAAAGTCCTCTTGCGGCGGGGGCGGGTAGGCGTCCGGTCCCAGCGTCGCCACCACCTCGTCACGCTCCACCTCGTCGCGCGGCAGCAGCTTCGCCCATGCCCGCTGCTGGGTGCCGAACTCGCGCAGGCGCAGCTCGCGCCCGTCCGCCAGGCGCACCAGCACCCGCGAGCTCCGGTCGCGAAGCGATGCGCGCTTCTCGTAGAGCTGCAGGCGCCCGGCGGACATCAGGTGGACCAACAGTGCGAGCTCGCCGAAGCCGACCACGAGCATCTTGCCGGCCCGCCCGACACCGGTCAGGGTCGTCCCGGCGAGCGCGTCGAGCGGCGGGTCGAAGCTCTTCAGCGCGACCATGCCCGGCGCGAGCGCTGACTCGACCTCGGCGCCCGCAAGCGCGCGGTCGAGCCGCCGCGCCGTGATCTCGACCTCGGGCAGCTCGGGCATCCACCCTGAGGCTACCCTCGTGGCATGCGCATCTCGGTGGCCGCGGACGAGCGAGCCGGCGTGGCGGAAGCCGTCGTCGAGCAGCTGCGCCGCCGCGGCCACGAGCCGGTGCTGCACGGCGCGCTCAGCGACTCGGAGCGCGACGACTGGGCCTGGGCAAGCGAGGCGGCGGCCCGCGACGTGGCCGACGGCCGGGCCGAGCAGGCGGTCGTCTGCTGCTGGACCGGGACCGGGGCGTCGATAGCCGCCAACAAGGTCCCGGGTGTCCGCGCGGCGCTGTGCGGCGATCCCGGCACGGCCCGCGGCGCGCGAAGGTGGAACGACGCCAATGTGCTGGCGCTATCGCTGCGCTCGACGAGCGAGGCGCTCCTGGGGGAGATCCTGGACGGCTGGTTCGAGGAGCGGCCGAGCGACGAGCCAGACGACGTGGCGAACATCCGCCACGTGGGGGAGATCGGCTAGGCCGGAACGGTGAAGTGGACGGTCCTGCGCCGGCCCCGGTGCCCCGCGGTGTCCTTCGGCCGCAGCGTGGCCCTGTAGCTGCCGGCCGGCAGGTGGCGGATGGTGATCGAGCGCCGGCCCTTGCGCCGCACCCGCGAGAAGGTCCTGCGCTTGGCTCCGCGCAGAGCGACCCGGACGCGGGACTTCTCGGACAGCCGGAAGACGAGCTTGACCCTGTGCGAGCGCGGGTGCGCGCTCAGCCGTCGCAGCAGCGGGAAGGTGGAGTCCGGGAACGGCGGGCCCGGCCCGACCTCGACGGCGCCGCGCATGAAGTCGGGATGGAACTCGCAGTGGAACGTGAAGCGGCCGCGGTGCGGGAAGGTCTTGCGGAAGACGAAGTTGCCGCTGTGCGGTCCCGAGCTGAAGCGGGTGATGAGGTTGGAGGGGTTGCTCGTGACCGTGTGCGTGTCGCTCGTGTTCGACCACCTCCAGGCCACCGTGTCGCCCGCGTTGATCCTGACCGTGAAGAAGGTGGCGACCGGGTCGGTGCCATAGAAGTCGTCGCCGACGGTGACGTTCTTCTCGGCGGCCATCGCCGAGGCGGGCAGCGACAGCAGGGCCGCGACGGCCGTCAATGGGAGCAGGCGCGCGAATCGCACGATCGCAAGCCTAGACACTCCGGGGCGCTCGAAGTTCCGGTTTGCGAGGATTCGCCCGCCGATGGCCACTCCGGACCTAGTCGACACGCAGGCGCAGGCCGCCGATCTGGAGCTCCCGCCCCTGATCGTGCGCGAGCCGCTGGAGGACTTCCTGGACGA
>JBHELQ010000117.1:0-17348 GCA_046262995.1 Thermoleophilaceae bacterium | reverse complement strand
CTGCCGCCGAACTCGCCCGTCTCGCCGTAGACGTGGGAGCTCGGGAGCGGCTCGGGGAGCGAGCCGGGGTCGACGGACAGGAGCTCGCAGAGCTCACGGTCCCAGCCGAGCTCCCTGATGTCGAACACGAGCGTGCGAGAGGCGTTCGAGTAATCCGTGACGTGGCCGCCGGTGAGCTTGAACGCGAGCCAGGAGTCGATCGTGCCGAGCGCCGCGCCCGGATCCACGCCCCCTTCGCGGACGAGCCACTCGAGCTTGGTCCCCGAGAAGTACGGATCGAGCACCAGGCCGGTGCGCTCGCGGAAGAGGGGCTCCCGGCCCTGCTCGCGCAGCTCGTCGCAGCGCGCCGCCGTCCGCCGGTCCTGCCATACGAGCGCGTTGTGGAGCGGCTCGCCCGTCTCCCGGTCCCAGGCGACCACGGTCTCGCGCTGGTTCGTGATCCCGATGGCGCTCAGGTCCGGGCCCTGCACGTTCGCGTCGCCGAGGGCCTGCGCCGCCACCCCCCGTGTGACCTCCCAGATCTCGTTCGCGTCGTGCTCCACCCAGCCGGGTCGCGGGAAGCGCTGCTCGAACTCGCGATAGGCCCTGCCTCGGGGACGCCCGTTCTCGTCGAAGACGATGCAGGTTGTGCCGGTCGTCCCCTGGTCGATGGCGAGGATCACGCGCGCGAGGAAGGTATCGTGCTCCGGCGCTCACGACCGGCGACCGCAGGAGGACGGCCTTGCCAGAAGTCGAGGCACATATCACGGGCACCGTGTGGAAGATCGAGTGCGAGCTGGGCCAAGCGGTCGCCGAGGGCGACACGCTGGTGATCCTCGAGTCGATGAAGATGGAGATGCCGGTCGAGGCGGAGGACGAGGGAGTGGTCAAGGAGATCCTCTGCGCGGAGGGCCAATCGGTCTCCGAGGGCGACTCGCTGGTCGTTCTCGAGTGAGAGAGCTCGCCTCCGGCAAGCTCCTGCTCGACGAGCCGGCGGAGGGAGTCGCGCGGCTGCGGATCTCGAACCCCGAGCGCCGGGGCGCGCTGGATCACGAGACGCTCGACGCCCTCGGCGAGGCCGCACGCGAGCTGACCGCGCGCTGTCTCCTGATCACCGGCAGCGGCGGCGTCTTCTCAGCCGGCTACGACATCGGAAACCTCGAGCAGCAGGAGTTCGAGGAGGCCGCGGAGCGGCTCGTGGCACACCCCTTCCATGACGCCATGGAGGCGCTCGAGGCCTACCCCTATCCAGTGGTGGGCGCGATCAACGGACACGCCATCGGGGGCGGGCTCGAGCTGGCCCTGACTTGCGACGTCCGCCTGGCGGCCCGCGGCGTCAAGATGGGGATGCCCCCGGCCCGGCTCGGGCTCATCTACTCCCACACCGGCCTGAGGAAGTTCATCGAGGTGTGTGGTGTGGCGAACACTGCGGAGCTGTTCTTCACGGCCGCGAACGTGGACTCCGAGCGGGCGGAGCGGATGGGGCTGGTGAACCGAGTGGTGGAGCCCGGCGAGCTCGAGCAGCAGGGGATCGAGCTGGCGTCGGAGATCGCCAAGGGCGCCCCGCTTTCCCTGGCCGGCAACAAGCAGATCCTCCGGGCGCTGCGAGAGCATCCCGGGCGCCTCCCGGAGGGACTCGAGAGCGAGCTCGTGGAGCTGCGCGAGTCGTGCTTCAGGAGCGAGGACTTCCGTGAGGGGGTGCGCGCCTTCGCCGAGAAGCGATCGCCGCGCTGGCAAGGTCGCTAGGCCCGCGGTCTCCGACCGGACATCGGCAAAAGCGCCGCCGCAGCCACGGAGCATCGGTCGTGTTACCTCCTCCGTGCTCTCGCCTTGGACGAGCGGGCCGGACGCCCACCTGCGCCGCACGGCGCGGGCTGCGCTCTTCGCTCTCGCCCTGGCCGCGCTTCCTCTCGGCGCAGCCGGAGCGGCCAGCGCCGCGCGGGCGAAGAACGGCGTGATCGCGTACGTCGCGAGGCAAGCCGGGACGCCGGTGGTCTTCACACGCCGGGCAAACGGCACCCGGCTGCGGGCGCCCCTCGGACGAGATGGCTCGGACCAGCCGGCGTTCTCGCCGCAGGGCCGCAGGTTGGCGTTCCGGCGCTTCAGCGAGCTCGGAGCCCAGATCTGGGTGAGCTATCCGGGGGGCGTCGGGCTCCGGCAGCTCACCGCGGGGCCACGGGACGGGGAGCCCACGTGGTCCCCTCCGGGTGATGCGCTCGCCTTCGCTCGCGGACGGCGGCGCCACCGGCACATCTACGTGATCCGCGCCGACGGAGGCCGGCTCCGGCGGCTCACGAAGAGCGCCAGAGACGACAGGTCGCCTGCCTGGTCGCGCAGGAAGGTGATCGCCTTCGTCCGCCGGAACGCCCGGAACAACGACGACATCTACGCGATCCGGCCGAGCGGAGGGCCCGCGCGGCGGCTGACCCACAGCCGCCGCCGAGACGCCGACCCCGCGTGGTCCCCGACCGGACGGACGCTCGCCTTCGCACGAGGAAGGCCTGGCCACCGCGACATCTACCTGTTGACCGCGAACGGCGCACACAGGCGGCTCGTGGTCCGCCTTCACGGGGATGAGAGCGAACCGGTCTGGTCTCCGGACGGCCGCCGGATCGCGTTCACGTACCGGCGTGGGAGCAGGCGCTGGGTCTACCTGGTCAAGCTGCGCCGGCGGCCGCTGACGCGCCTGAGCTCGCGCTTCCGGCGGCTCACCTCCTCGCGCTCGGCCGCAAGGTCACAGAGCTGGCAGACGACAGGCTTCGACCCGGTGATCGCGGCCGCCGGCGACATCGCGTGCGATCCCGCGAGCAAGTACTTCAACGGCGGGCTTGGCATCCCCGGTGTGTGCCGCCAGCGCTACACGTCGGACCTGCTGATGCGCATGGACCTCACGCGCGTGCTCGTCCTGGGCGACGCCCAGTACGAGGACGGCACGCTCGACAAGTTCAGGCGCTCCTTCGGCCCGAGCTGGGGCCGCCTCGAACCTCTCATCTCCCCGGTCCCGGGCAACCACGAGTACAGGTCGAGCTCCGCCGCGGCGGGCTACTTCGACTACTTCAATGGCCCGGGAGCGCAGGCGGGCCCCGCCGGGGAGCGCGGCAAGGGCTACTACAGCTTCGACATCGGAAGCTGGCACGTGCTGACGCTCAACTCGGAGTGCAGCAAGATCGGCGGCTGCGACGCGAGCTCCCCCCAGGGGCGCTGGATCCGGGCCGACCTGGCGGCACATCCCGCCGTTTGCACGATGGCGCTCTTCCACCGTCCGCTCTTCACCTCGGGCGAGTTCGGGACGAGCGCCGTGCGCCCGCTCTGGGACGCTCTCTACCAGGGTGGCGCGGACCTGATCCTGAACGGGCACGACCACGTGTACGAGCGCTTCGCGCCGCAGACGCCCACCGGCGGCTACGACCCGGTCCGGGGGATCCGTGAGCTCTTGGTCGGCACCGGGGGCGCCTCCCACCACAGCTTCGTGACGGTCGCCCCCAACAGCCAGTTCCAGGACGAGGGCACCTTCGGCGTGCTCAGGCTGGTGCTCCGGCGCGGCCGCTACGACTGGCGTCAGGTGACAGCGTCCAGCGGCACCGTCCTCGACTCGGGCTCAACGCGCTGCCACTGAGCCGGCCGCTCAGGCCGGCGCTTCCGACGCCTTCCTCTGGCGCTCCGCCTCGCGCAGCTCGACACGCCTGATCTTGCCGGTGAGCGTCTTCGGCAGGTCGTCGACGAACTCGATCTCGCGCGGGTAGGCGTATGCGGAGTGGCGCTCGCGCACGTGGCCCTTGATCTCCTCGACCAGCTCGTCGGAGGGGTCGTGCCCGGACGCCAGCACGACGAAGGCCTTGACGACGTCCCCGCGCCTGGCGTCCGGCGACGCCACGGCGGCCGCCTCCTTCACGGCGGGATGCTCGACACAGGCCGACTCGACCTCGAAGGGGCCGATGCGGTAGCCCGCCGAGATGATCACGTCGTCGGCGCGGCCGGCGTACCAGAAGTACCCGTCCTCGTCCGCCTGGGCCGCGTCCTTCGTGTGGAACCAGTCGCCCCCGAATACCTCCTCCGAGTCCTCGGGCCGATTCCAGTAACCGAGGGGGTAGTGAGGGTTGGAGCGTGCCCTGAGGCAGATCTCCCCACGCTCCCCGGGCGGCAGCTGCTGCTCGTCCTCGTCGAGAATGGCCACCTGCCAGCCGGGGACCGGGAGCCCCATCGAGCCTTCGCGCACCTCGACCGTGGGAAAGTTGCCGCACAGCGGATAGCTCTCGGTCAGGCCGTAGAAGTCGAGCACCGTGATCCCGTACTGGTCCCGGAACCAGCGGATCACCTCCGGGTTCAGGGGCTCGCCCGCGGAGCAGGCGATCCGGAGCCGGTCGAGCGGATGGCGCTTCCCCGCCTCGCTCACGCCGGTCATCGCTCGCAGGGCGGTCGGGGTCGTGAACAGGTTCTCCACACCGTGCTTCGAGAGGAAGCCCAGGTGCTCCTCCGGGTCGTAACCGCCCTTCCGGGCCTGCACCAGGGCGACCGCCCCGTAGCGCCAGGGGCCGAGCAGCGGGCAGATCCCGGCCGCCCAGGCCCACTCGCCCGAGCCGTGGAAGAGCTCGCCGTCGCGCACGTCGTGGCAGTACTCGAACTCCTCGTGGGCCAGCAGGTAGCGGTGGGCGTGCAGGATTCCCTTGGCCTTGCCCGTCGTGCCCGAGGAGTAGTAGAGCTGCGCCGGGTCGTCGGCCGAGGTGTCCACCGGCTCGTAGCGGTCCGAGGCCTGCTCGAGGGCGTCGTCGAAGTCGATATCGCCGGCCTCGCCGGCAGCGCCCATCACGAACGCCTTCTCGACCAGGCCCTCGGGGATTCGATGGCGGTTGGCGGAGTCGGTCACGATCGCCTTCGCCCCCGAGTCACGCAGGCGGTGCTCGATCCCCTCGTCCCCGTAGAGGACCGACATCGAGAGCAGGATGGCCGCCCGCTTGTACACCCCGAGGAACACCGCGGCGGTCTCGGGGAGCGAGGGCAGCAGCGTGGCAACGCGATCGCCGCGCTCGATGCCGTGCGCCTCGAGCGCATTCGCGAAACGGTTCGACATGTCCTGGAGCTCCCCGAACGTCACGCGCCGTTCGCTCCCCTGCCAGTCGCCCCAGACCATGGCCAGACGGCCGCGCTCGTGCTTGTCGCAGACGTCGCGGGCGATGTTGTAGCGCTCCGGCACCTGCCAGCGATGCTCCGCGCACATCTCCTCGTAGCTCCCGAGCCGGTGCTTCCTGAAGCTCATCGGTCGCTCCTCTCGGCCCCGGAGCCTACCCCGGACGGAGCCTCCTCAGGCGTCCTGGAGCTCGAAGTCCTTCTTGCGCGCGCCGCAGACCGGGCAGAACCAGTCGTCCGGGATGTCCTCGAACGGCGTGCCGGGCGGGATGCCCCCGTCGGGATCGCCTTCCTCGGGGTCGTAGATGAACCCGCAGGAGGTGCAGATCCACTGCTTCTTCACCTCGACCTCCGCCACGAGGCGGCTAGGGTAGCGAGCGGGATGCGACCCGACCGCCCCGGCTTCGGGGAGGAGTGGAACGAAGGGGAGGCCACGCAGGCACGCCAGGCCGCCTCGCTGATCCTGCTGCGCGACTCGCCCGATGGGCCCGAGGTGCTGCTGGTGGAGCGAAATCCCGAGCAGCGCTTCATGGGCGGCGCCTGGGTCTTCCCCGGGGGCGCCGTGCACGCCGAGGACGAAGACCACGCCGGGACGGCGCTCCGCGAGCTCGAGGAGGAAGCAGGGGTCGGGGTCGGCGACGTGTCCGCTCTCGTCCCGTTCTCACGCTGGATCACCCCGGCCGAGGCCAAGATCCGCTTCGACACCCACTTCTTCGTGGCGCACGCGCCGGCCCACACCGAGGCGCACCCCGACGGCAGCGAGTGCGTAGCGGCGCGCTGGCTGCGCCCGCGGGACGCGCTTGCGGCGAACGAGCGCGGGGAGCTCCAGCTCGTGTTCCCGACCATCAAGCATCTCGAGCAGCTGTGCGGCTTCGACTCCGTCGAGGCGACGCTCGAAGCGGCGCGGCGGCGGGAGATAACGCCGGTTCAGCCGAAGGTCACGGTCGATGAGGGCTCCCCGAGGATCGTGCTGCCCGGCGAGCCGGGCTACTGAGCGCCGAAACCGCGAGCACCCATCGTTGTTCAAACAGGGGATGAGACGAAGCGCGCTGATCCTCGCTGTGACCGCCGCCCTGCTCGGCGCCGGCGCGAGCTTCGCGCTTGCCGCCACGCTGATCGGCAGCGACCGCGACGACGTGATCGCCGGAACCGGCCTGCCGGACCAGATCTACGGCGAAGGGGGCAACGATCGCCTCAGCGGCCTGGCCCAGAACGACTACTTGGAGGCGGGCAGCGGGAATGACTGGCTCGCAGGCGGTTCGGGCGTCGACCTGCTGATCGCCGGCACCGGCAACGACCGCGTCCACGGCGGCTCGGGAGCGGATGTCGTCTACGCGGGAGCGGGCGCCGACACGGTGTTCGCCGGCCCTGGCTCGGACACGATCTTCGGCCAGGCCGGCGACGATCGCCTCTTCGGCGGCTCCGGGCGGGACCGCATCTACGCCAGCCTGGGGAACGATTTCGTGAATGGGGGCCCCGGGGCCGACCGCCTGAGCTCCGAGCAGGGCGACGTCGACATCCTCGGCGGCGGCGGAAACGACCTGATCCGGGCACGCGGCGGCGATGTCATCGTCAGTGGCGGTGGCGGCAACGACCGCATCCGGACCGGGCGCGGCGGCGACCGGGTGACGGGGGGCCCGGGCGCCGACCGAATCTCCGCCGGCCGCGGCCCCGACGAGATCGACGCCCACGACGGGCAGCGGGATGTCGTCCGCTGCGGCGCCGGGAACGACGTGGTGACGGCCGACCCCGTCGACGTGCTGGTCGGCTGCGAGACCCGGCACTAGCCGACGCGATCCGGTAGAAAGGGGTTCGTGGCCTCCGACGGCCTGACGGTCGCTGTCACGGGTCCCACGGGAGACCTCGGGATCTCGATCGTCGACGCGCTCGAGCGCTCGCGACGAGTGCGCCGCGTCGTGGGCATGGCCCGCCGCCCCTTCGATCCCGGCGAGCGCAGCTGGCGCAAGACCGAGTACCGCCAGGGCGACGTCAGCGACGACGCGAGCGTGCGCGACCTCGTCAAGGGCGCCGACGTGGTGGTCCACCTGGCGTTTGCGATCCTCAGCGCCGGCGACGCGACGCGCGAGCTGAACGTCGAAGGCTCGCGGCGGGTCTTCGAGCAGGCGGCCAAGGCCGGCGCCGAACGCATCTGCTACGCCTCGAGCGTCGCCGCCTACGGCTTCCACGACGACAATCCGGACTGGCTCACCGAAGAGGTTCCGCCCCGCGGGACCGATGAGCACCCGTACTCGCAGCAGAAGGCCGAGGTGGAAGGAGTGCTGGGCAAGGTGCTGCTGCGCAGGCAGCGGACGGCCGCCTACGTCTTCCGTCCCTGCATCGTGGCGGGACCGACGGCGCAGACCTTCCTCGAGGAGATTCCCTACTACCGGATCTCGGATGCGATGCCGGCGGCCGTCCGGCGACTGCTGGCGTCGATGCCGGTGCTGAAGCCCGTGATCCCGGACCCGGGCGTCCGCCTTCAGCTGGTCCACGAGGAAGACGTGGCGCAGGCGTTCGTGGCGGGGGTGCTGGGCCGCGGCGAACCGGGCCCCTACAACCTGGCGGGCAACGGGACCCTCACCATGAAGGACGTCGCCGAGGCGCTCGACTGGTACTCCGTGCCCATCTCGAAGACAGCGGTCCAGGCGATGACAGAGGTCGCCACCAGGATGCCGCTCATGCCGGACTCCGTCGCATGGCTCCACAGCATCCGCAAGGAGGTCCTGATGAAGACCGAGCGCGCGAAGAGCCAGCTGCGCTGGAAGCCCAAGCACAACTCGCGCCAGACACTCAAGGACACGGTGGCCGCGCACCGCGAGAACGAGCCGGCGGCCCGCTAGCCGCGCCTATCGCTCGCGTACCAGCAGGGTCTGGGCGGCCCTCCCGATTCGCCCGCGCTCGTCCCACAGGGCGGTATCCGTCAGCCCCACCCCCGTCTGCTCCGGCCGGGTGACCGCCTCCAGGCAGACCCACTCGCTCTCGGGAAGCCGGTGCAGGTGCACGGTCAGGTCGGTGTTGATGAAGAGGTAGCGGTGGTAGTCGAGCGCCGCGCTGATCCCGTTCCCGGTGTCGGCGGCGCAGAGCACGCGCTGGAGGGGCGATGGCTCCTCCCCGGCGACGAGCGGCTGGCGCATGCGCATCCAGACCGTCGCGGGGCCGAGCTCCAGGAAGGACCCGCTGGCGAAGCGGTAATCCATCGCCGTGTGGTAGCCGACGTCCTGTCCGGTGTCGAAGAAGGGCTCCACCTCGCCCTGTTCCGGGCCGGGCGGTGGGGGATCGCCGTCGCCCGGCGGCGCGCCCGGAAGGCTCGCCGTGCGCAGGCGCCAGGCGGACGCGCGCATGACCTGGACCTCGCCGGCGTGCAGGCCCGCCTCGAGCAGCTCGACGCTGCGTCCCGGCCGGACCATGCGCACGCTCACCTGGAGCGGCGAGATCGGTATCGGGGCCAGGATGTCGAAGGTGATCCGCCCGAGGTGGCCGCCGCCCGGGGGGCAGGCCTCGACGGCCCGGCCGAGGAGCGCGGCGGGCGGGCCGGCGTGCTGCGAATCGGGATCCCAGGGACCTCGAGTGAGCTCCGTCGGGACGAAACGCTCGCCCTCGAGCAGGTAGAAGGCTTCGGCCACGGCGGCGCCACGGTACCCTCCCGCCGCTATGCAGGCAGTCACCTTCCAGGCGCCGGGCGAGGTCCGGCTCGAGGAGCGGCCGGAGCCGGAGCTGATAGCGGCGGACGACGCTGTCGTCCGCGTCGAGGCGACCGGCATCTGCGGCTCCGATCTGCACATCTACCACGGGCGTGTGCAGCTCGAGCCCGGCTTCACGATCGGACACGAGTTCGTGGGGACGGTGGTGAGCGCCGGGCCGGGCGTCAGCCAGGTCGCCGAGGGCGACAGGGTGCTGGGCTGCTTCTGCACCGCCTGCGGCAACTGCTTCTTCTGCCGCCGCGGGGACTACCACAAGTGCGACCACGGCCGGGTGTTCGGGCACGGCGCCACGCTCGGCTCGCTGCAGGGGGCGCAGGCCGAGCACGTGCTGGTGCCGAACGCGAACCTGACGCTGCGCCGCGTGCCGGAGGGGATGTCCGACGAGTCCGCCCTGTTCGCGGGCGACGTGATGGGCACGGGCTACCACGCGATCGCCGAGTCGGGCCTGCGGCCGGGCGACGTGGCCGCGGTGCTGGGGCTCGGGCCCGTGGGGCTCTGCGCCGTCCAGGCGGCCCGCGCCGCGGGCGCCGCCAAGGTGATCGCGATCGACTCCGTCGAGGACCGCCTGCGCATGGCCGAGTCGTTCGGAGCCGAGGGCGTCCATCTGACCGAGGGCGACCCGCGCGGCGTGACCAAGGCGCTCACCGAGGGACGCGGCGTGGACGTGGCGGTCGACGCCGTCGGCCATCCCGACGCCCTCGACATGGCCTGCCGGTTGACGCGCAAGGCCGGCACGGTCTTCGCGATTGGCGTCTACGCCGAGCGCGTGCAGGTGCACATGGGCGTCGTCTGGATCAAGGCGCTGACGCTTCGCAGCGGCCACGCGAACGTGATCGGTCACGTGGACCGCGTGCTGGCCATGATGGCGGCGGGGACGCTCGACCCCTCTCCGCTCGTCACGCACCACATGAGCCTCGCCGAAGCGCCCGAGGCCTACGCGGTCTACGACCGCCACGAGGCGCTCAAGATCGTCATGCAGCCCTGAGCGCGGCGGAGACGCGCATCGGTCCGTAGGATTCGGAGCATGACTACCGCCACCTTGCCCGAATCCCTTTCCCAGCCCGCCCGCGAGTTCGCGTCCGGCCCGCATCGCCTGCTGATCGGCGGCGAGCGTCCCGAGGCCGCCGACGGGAGCACCTTCGAGACGGTCGACCCCTCGACGGGGAAGCCGATCGCCGACGTGCCCCAGGCGAGCTCGGAGGACGTGGACCGGGCCGTACGCGCCGCCCGCGAGGCGTTCGAGGACGGCCGCTGGAGCGCTCCGCCCGCCGCCCAGCGAGCCGCGCTGATCATGAAGCTCGCCGACCTGATGGAGGAGAACGGCGACGTCCTGGCGGAGCTCGAGTCGCTCGACAACGGGAAGCCGGTCGGGATAGCCCGGGCGGTCGACGTGGCCCTGGCGATCAACCACTTCCGCTACTTCGCCGGCTGGCCGACGAAGATCAGCGGCGAGACCATTCCGGTCTCGCTCCCGAACACCCTCTGTTACACGCGCAAGGAGCCGGTCGGGGTCGCGGGCCAGGTCATTCCGTGGAACTTCCCCCTGCTGATGGCCGCCTGGAAGGTGGCGCCCGCCCTGGCGGCGGGCTGCACGATCGTGCTGAAGCCCGCCGAGCAGACTCCGCTCACGGCGTTGCGGCTCGGAGAGCTCGCCCTGGAGGCCGGCATCCCCGAGGGCGTGCTGAACATCGTGACGGGCGACGGCTCGACGGGCGCAGCGCTCGTCGACCACCCGGGGATCGACAAGATCGCGTTCACCGGGTCGACCGAGGTCGGCCGCGAGATCGGCGCGAAGGCGGGCCGCAACCTGAAGCGCGTCACGCTCGAGCTTGGCGGCAAGTCGCCGAACATCATCCTCGAGGACGCCGATCTGAAGGCGGCCACGAAGGGCTCGTTCCAGGCCATCTACTACAACACCGGCCAGGCCTGCAACGCGGGCTCGCGCCTGTTCGTGCATCGCGACCAGTTCGACGACGTGGTCGGCGGCCTGGCCGAGGCAGCGGGCCAGGCGAAGGTCGGGCCGGGCCTCGATCCGGACACCCAGCTCGGGCCGCTCGTCTCCGCCGAGCAGGAGGAGCGCGTGCGCGGCTACATCGAGAAGGGCAAGGCCGAGGGCGCCGAGCTCGTGACCGGCGGGAACGGAGCGGACGGCGAGGGCTACTTCGTCGAACCCACCCTGTTCACGGCCACGAGCGACGACCTGACGATCGCCCGCGAGGAGATCTTCGGGCCGGTGCTGGTCGCGATGCCCTACGAGGACATCGAGGAGGTCGCCCGACGCGCGAACGACACCGAGTTCGGCCTGGCGGCCGGCGTCTGGACCAGGGACATCTCGAAAGCGCACCGGCTGGCCGCGATGCTGCGAGCGGGATCCGTGTACCTGAACATGTGGGGGCCGAGCGACGCGGCCGCCCCCTGGGGCGGCTTCAAGAACTCCGGCATCGGTCGCGAGCACGGCCGGCCCGGACTCGAGTCCTACCTGGAGGACAAGACGGTCTGGGTCAGCCTGTAGGTGGAGGTCGCAGAGCGGCTCCCGTCGCCCGCCGCTTCGCGGTGGGGCGGCGAGACGCTACGCCGCCACGCGGGCCTCGTCGCGGTGGTCGGACTCGCGGCGCTCGTCCGTCTTGCGACTGAGGTCGCCTACCGGCCGGCCCTCTTCTTCGACGACTCCTGGACCTACGTCGTCTACGCGTACGACCGCGCGCTCAACCGGTTCCCCGGGGACCGGCCGGCCGGCTACCCGCTGTTCCTGAACGCGGCCGACGCGTTCGGCCGGAGCATCACCTCGGTCGTGACGCTCCAGCACCTGGCGGGCCTCGCGACGGGCGTGCTCGTCTACTTCCTGCTGCTCCGGCTGGGCACCCGCCGGCGCTGGGCGACGCTCGGGGCGGCGATCGTGCTTCTCGACGGCTACGCGATCGCTCTCGAGCAGTACGTGATGCCCGAGGCGCTGTTCACGCTGGCCCTCACCGTCAGCGTCTTCCTCGTGACGGTCGCGCGGCCGACCCCGGCTTCACTGGCGGCGAGCGGGTTCCTGCTCGCCGCGTCGATCAGCCTCAGGACGATGGGGCTCTTCGCCGTGCCGGTCTGGCTCGCCTACCTCGCCCTGAAGCGGGTCCCGCGCCGCTCGTTCGCGGCAGGGGCCGCGGCGCTCCTCATTCCGCTGCTGGCCTACGCCTCGGCGCAAGCTTCGGCCGGGGAGGGGTTCAGCGTGGTCCCGCCCGGCAACGGCTGGTTCCTGTACGGCCGGATCGGCCCGATCGCGGACTGTCGCGGAATCGACGTCCCGGCCTCGGAGCGCCCACTCTGTGTCGACAGCCGCACCCGGGAGCGCCACACGCGCCCGGACTTCTACGTATGGAAGGCGGGCTCGCCGGCGAACCGCGCCTTCGGCTACGTGAACCGCGACCCCGTTCACCTCGAGGGCCCCAACCGAACCATTCGCAGCTTCGCGCTCAGGATCGCCCGGCACCGCCCGCTGGCCTACGGCTCGGCGACCGCGCTCGACTTCGCGCGCTTCTTTGCACCGGAGGTCGCCTCGGAGCGCCCGGACGACGGCCCGATCAGGCTGCCGGTGGACCTGCAACACCGCTTTCCCGGCTTCCACGCGCAGGCGAGGTTCTTCCCGGACTATGACCCGCGAGCGCACCCCCCGGCCGCGCTGGTCCGGTCGTATCGGGGGGTGGTGCACACCCCCAGGTGGCTGATGGCGCTCTTCGCGCTGGCGGGCCTCGCTCTGCTTCCGGTGGGCCGGCGTAACCGCGGTCGCGCCGTCCTACCGCGACGCCGCGAGGCGCTCTTCCTCACGGGCACGGCGCTGGTGATGCTGCTTGGGGCCGCGGCGACGACGAACTTCAACGTGCGCTACGTGGTCGCGCTCGTGCCGCTCTTCACGGCCGGCGGCGTGCTGGCAATCGAGGACCTCTGGGCCCTGCCGGCCGCCCGGGAGAGACGAATCGTCTAGGAAGGCGGCGGGTCCTGACCCGGCCCCGGCTGCTCCGGAGCGGGCGGTGCTTGCTCCGCCGCCTGTGGCTCCCGCTCAATGCGCCGTGGCATCGGATCCGACGCTGCCGGCGGCAGCGACTGTCCTGGCTGCGGGTCGGCCTCCGAGCGCCACAGCTCGTTGAGCGACACCTGGAGGTAGGCCCAGAAGCCAGGACCTACGACGAGGTAGAGGACGAGCGCGATCCAGCCGTTGAGCGGCTCCTTGCCGCCCAGCCGCGAGGCGCCCTGGACGCGCTTGGTGCCGCGCCAGTAGGTGATCAGGGCCGGCACCACCACGAAACCACCCGGAAACAGCGCGAGCAGCGAGTTGGTCGGGTTCTGGCCGAGGTCGTAGCCCTTGGCCCGACCGTAGTCCCGCAGCTCGCGGTTGATGCGGAACCACCAGACCAGGTGATAGATGCCTAGCGTCACCAGCGGCAACAGCGCGGCTGCCCACGGGCTGCGCACCTTGACCTGGTCTTGACTGCCTTTGATCTGCAGCTCGTAAGCCATACGTTCCCCTCGTTAGAGCACTGCCCGTCGGTTCGGGGGGAGACGCTAACCGACGCCGCCGACGCTGTCAGGTTCTTCGAGGTGCAGCCTCGCTCAAGCCCGTTCCGCTGACGCTCAATTTCGTTGTCCTTGGCCCGTGCCGACCTTCTATCGGACCGGCGCGAGACGCGTCTTGAAAAGCAGCTCCGCCATGAGCTGTTGGCCCTTGGCACTCGGATAACAGCATTCCTCGTGGTTGAGCAGACCCTTCTTGTAACCGTCCGCCCGACCGTTGGGACCATTGATGGCGCGGAGCAGGTCGACGCAACGTCCGTCGTACTTGGTCATGGTGTCGCAGATCGCCCTGGTCGCCGTGCTCGCCTCGTACACGCCGATCCGCGTGGCAACCGGCCTGAGGAAGGGCGGGCTGACGTCCTCCGCGCCCGTCAGGACATTGGGGTGGGTGATCGCCCTGACGACGGTCTTGTTGGAGCCGCGGAGCTTGCGGACCTCGGCAACGATGGCGTCGGAGTTGGAAGCGAACGACTTGAGCATCGCTGCGTAACAAGTCTGGACCCGGCACCTTCCCGCCTCCGTGTTGGCATCTGCGTCTTCGATGTCCGCGCCGCCGATACCGAGGAGCACGACCTGGGCACGCTTGACCTCGCCTCGGGTGTTCGCGTCGCCGCGCAGAGACGAGAGCAGCTCGGCGCTCTTCGTTCCGTTCCGGGCGAGGTTCGACACATCGACCTTCAGATCGCGCTTGGTCCGCAACAGCCGGGCGTACCGCTCGACCCACCCCAGGCCGGCCGAGTCTCCGCTGCCCGTCGTCTCCGAGTCGCCGAGCGCGACCAATTGCAGGTGAGAGGCATCCGGCTCCTTCGCTGCCCGGGAGGAGCCGGTTGTCCGGGTTCCCGAGGAGGAACCGTCTTCCCCGCAGGATGCAGCGAACGGGCTGATCGCCACGACGGCGAGAGTCACCAGCGCCGGTCGGCTAGACCGAACGCGCGACCGCCGCCACTCTATGCCTCCGTACATCACGGACAGCCTCCGTATCCGAGGGACGAACCGACCCTCGCAGACCATGCCGCCAGCGACAACCGACCCACGGGTTCCCCTGTCGCAACGAGGGGCGCGATGCAACGGAGTAGGCGTCTTCGCACTGACCTCCGACACCCGCTCGCTTTCACCCGGAAGCATCAGGCGACCGCAGACCGATTTGCTACAAGCTCTTCGTGAAGCTGTACGTCTGTTGGGGCACCTTTCCGGTCCCCTGGCCGAGGCGACACGCCTCGTGGCACCCCAACGCTCATCCGTGCAAGAAGGCCCACGACGCGCTCAAGGAGGCTGGCTACACGCCGAATATCGTGAAGTCGTATGGCCTCTCGTTTCTGCCTGACCTCACGGAGGGTCGCAGGGAGGCCAAGCGGCTCACTGGTGAGAGCTACGTCCCGGTCCTCGTCTTCGATGACGGACAGGTCATCGCGGACTCCGAGAACATCGTCGCTTGGGCGCGGGACCATCCGGTCGCCGGCGCCGATCGGTAACGACTGCCGGCCTCCACAGAGCGTGACTCCTGCTTTGCGTGGGCGCCTCCGCTGGCAAGTCCTCTCGGGGCCAAAGCGGAAACGTCACGCACCGAGTTCGCGAATGGTTGCTTGCTAGGTCGGGACGATAAGACGGCTTTTGAACTCTCAGATTAGGAGCCGTCTCACAGGACTCCGTCGCAGTCTTGAATAAACGACCCGGACCCCGCCCCATCAAGGAACTTCAGGTGATCGACCCGCCGGGTCAACTCCGCATCCGAGGAGGCCAGTTTTCCGTGCGAACCTGCATGACGGCCGAAAGGACGCTTCAGAGACTGGGTCCACTTCCCGCCGGGTCACTGGCGATAAGAGGCGACCCCGCCGATGATGGAAATGTGGAATCTCCGCGCGATCCGACCGGACGGTCATTCCGATGCGCGAAGCCTTGGATGTCGATGCGACTGCTGGCCGCGGTCCTTTCTGGGTTTATCGCCGCCCTGGCGGGCCCAACCGTCGCCTCGGCCGCCACCTACTACGTGGACGTGGCCGGGCCGTTGGACGGCGATTGCCTGAGTCCTGCCACCGCCTGTAGGTCGATTCAAGACGGAGTCGACAAGACGAAGAATGATGTCTCGCCGGGACCCGACACCGTTCATGTTGCGGCGGGCACATATCTCGGGGAGATCGAGATAAACGACGGGTTCGGCGGCTATAACGACACCACCGTGGAGGGCGCCGGCAGCTCCGGACAGGCGGGTTCTATAACCCGTCTCATCCATGACGGCGCTTGGATCAACGGTGGCGTGCAGCCAGTTCTTTCGCTTGGCGCCGGCGGCGAGGACCACCAGCACGACATCACGGTTCGGGACCTGCGAGTGGAAGTGCCGGACCCGATCGCCGCCGACGGGATCAATGCCAATGTGCCGGGAGCCCGACTGGAGAACGTGGCGGTGGACGTCGATTGCGGCTGCATAGGCATCCGAGTCCTCCAAGACGGATCTGTCCTTGACGGCGTGTCGGTCTCGCCGCTCGGCGCGGGCGGCGTGGGCCTCTATGTCAACGGACAATGGGCGCCCACGATCACCGTCAACCGATCGAGGATCTGGGCGGGGCCGCAGTCAGACCAAGGTGTTGGCGGCTTCGCGCTCGAGGGAGTCGACGCGAAGCTGGCGGTGACCCGCTCGGCGTTCCGTAGCACCAACTCCAGTGCGCCCGCAGTCCTGCTCGACCGACCGTTCGATGCGACCTTCGAGTCGACGCTCATAACGGGAGGGGACGCCGGGCTGCGGGTTTTGGGGTTCTGGAGCGGAACTGCGGTTACCGTCCGGAACGGAACGATCGACTCGCCGGCCGCAGTCTCTGTCGACAGCGCCAACACAGAGGAACAGGTAAGGCTCTTCGACTCGCTGGTGGAAGGCGAGCTCGCACTGCCGGCGACGGTCTCCGGTTCACCGAAAAGCGCGATCGACTGCACCCGCAGCGACCTTCAGTTGACGGAAATTCACGACGACTTCGGGGACATCAACTGTGGCCCGACGAAGGGAAACCGCGTGATCTCACTCTCCACGTTCATCGACCGAGCCGGAGGCGACTACCGGCTCGCAAGGTGCTCCCCCGCTGTGGACTCCGGCGCCTCTCCGTCCCCCTACCCGGGTGGGACGCTGGACCTAGCCGGTGCACCACGGATCGCCGATGGCAACCTCGACGGTGTTGAGACGCTCGATCGCGGCGCGTACGAGGTACCGCAGCCCGCGGCGGCTCCTCCCTGCGCGAGCGAAGGCGGCTCGGTCACGGGCGGGGACGGCTCTGCGGGCGGGAGCTCTGGCCCGCCTCAAGAAGACCAGAGTCCACCGTTCCTAAGCGAGCTGACGCTAAAGCCGGGCGCTTTTCACCCTGCGCGACGCGGGCCAGCAATCATGCGCTCCACAGGCGCGAGGCTCGGCTACCGACTCTCCGAACGGGCGCAGTTGAGGCTGAGGATTCAGAAACGCAGGCTTGGGCGCCGCGTACGCGGCAGATGCCGTCCCACAACACGCCGCAACCGTCGCCGGGCGCCATGTGCCCGATACGTCACTCTTCGGGGCATCCTTTCCTTGAAGCGGCCAGCGGGCCCCAGTTCAGTCCACCTATCAGGACGGCTGCGCGGGCGCCGGCTTCGGGCGGGGCGTTATCGCCTCCGCGTGGGCGCAATTGACGCAGCCGGAAACCGCGCTAAGCCGCGTCGCATTCGCTTCCGCATCTTGCCCTGATGCGTCACATGGCAGGCTGGCCTGGGCCCCGGAGGCGAATAATTGCTTGCTAAGTCGGGACGATAAGTAGGACGATTTGGTGGGTCAGCGCGGGCAGGCCAGCTGGATCAGGTCCCGGGCGGCTGTGCTTGCCTCCCGGATCACGAGCTCGCGATCGCCGAGAAAGGCGAGCGTCGTGGCTCCTTCCGCTATGAGGGCAAGCCGCATGGCTAGCCGCGGCGGGTCGGCGGCGCCTGCGGCGAGCGCGAGCTTTTCGAGTTCTGAGCGGTACCAAGTCTTGTGCTGGTGTGCTC
>JBHELQ010000116.1:0-1561 GCA_046262995.1 Thermoleophilaceae bacterium | reverse complement strand
GCGCTTCTACGCCGAGAGCAAACGTGTTTCGAACGCGCTGGCCAAGGCCGAGCTCGGCTGGCGGCCAATGTACCCGACCTATCGCGAAGGGCTGCGGGCGGTGCTGGCGGCGGAGCCTTCCCTCCCTTAATGGGGACTGTTGCTCAAAGGCGTGAGTTTGGCTGGGTTGGGCCTGAGGGCGCGCGGAAGCGGCCGGTGCTGTGTTCAAGCTGGCGCTTAGGGGCGTCTGAAGGCCGCTGGATCAGGGCTGCGGACAGAGTCCGGGCGTGGACGCCGCGCTGAGCGTCACCCAGCGGCGCAGGTTGAAGGCGATGGCGGCCAGGGTGACTTGGGCGGAAGCCTTGGCCAGGCCGATGTAGCGGATCGCCGAGAAGCCCATGCGCCGCTTCCAGGTGGCGAAGGTGGTCTCGACCGCGGCGCGGCGGCGGGCGATCAGCCGGTTGTAGCGCTTGAGCCGGGGCGGCAGTTCGGGATGATATTTGTTCGGCCGCCGGCTCAGACGGGGCTTCTGGCCCCGCGCCTTCAGCGCCGCCTCGCGCCGATGGGTGTGGTAGGCCGCATCGCCCCAGACCACGCGTTCGTCGCCGCGGATCAGAGCGTCGGCCGGCACGGTGTCGTTGACGTTCGCCGGCGTGGTGATCACCGCGCGGATGATCCCTGAGCCCTCGTCCACGCCGACGTGGGCCTTGTAGCCATAGGTCGTGCCGGGTTTGCCCTTGCGGCTGGTGAGGCGGGCGTCCGGATCGACCGGTTCGGCTCCATCGCGGGGCGGCCGCGCGGCCTGGGTCTCGATCAGGGTGGCGTCCAGCATGGTCCCGCGCTTGAGGACCACGCCAGCCTTCTCCAGCTGACGGTCGAGCTCGGCGAACAACTTCTCCAGCAGACCTTCGGCGATCAGCCGGTTGCGGAAGCGGTTCAGCACCGTGTGATCCGGCGCCGCCTGCTCCAGCGCCAGGCCCGCGAAGCGCCTAAACGACAGGCGGTCGTTCAACGCCTCTTCCAGCTCGCGTTCCGACAGCCCGTACAGCGACTGCAGCAGCACCGCCTTCAGCAGCACCAGCACCGGCCAGCCCGGCCGCCCGGGGCTCGTCTCGTCGCGCAGATGGCCGATCAGCTTCTCGAACCGGTACCATTTCACCAGCGCGTTCAGCCGATCCAGCTGCCCCTCCCGCGCCGCCGGCATCAGAGCTTCTGCGAAACTCAGCTGGCCCGTCCGCTTCACCGCCATCGATGCAACTCCCTGCTCAACAGCAGGGAATCAACCTCCGGCGGATTTCGCAACAGTCCCCTTTATGGGGAGGGAGAATTCTCCCGCGCCTACGCCGCCCGGGTGATCACGCGGTTCCGGCCGGCGGCCTTGGCGTCGTACATGGCCTGGTCGGCGCGCTTGAGCAGGCCGTCGACCTTGGTCTCCCCGGCCAGGCTGGTGGCGACGCCAATGGAGATGGTGACGTCGAGCGCCTCGGCGCCGTCCATCACCCGGAAGGGCGAACCGGCGACGTGCAGGCGGATGCGCTCGGCGATGCGCAGGGCGTCCTCGATCCGGGTGTCGGGCATGACC
>JBHELQ010000115.1:0-2622 GCA_046262995.1 Thermoleophilaceae bacterium | reverse complement strand
CCAGCCGAGGCGGGCGACGGCGCGGTATGCCTTGGGCAGTCCCATCAGAAAGCGCTGGGCGCGCGTGGCACGCCCGACCAGCACCAGCAGCAGCCCCGTCGCGAACGGGTCGAGCGTGCCCGCATGCCCGACCTTCGCCCCAGCCGCCAGGCCGCGCCTGGCCTGCGCCACCACGTCGTGCGAGGTCACGCCGGCCGGCTTCGGATGGAAGACGACGCCGTCCGGCGCCACCATCTACGGGCGCAGCTGGCGCCCCACCTGCTCGCGCAGCGACTCGATCAGCTCCGGATACGTGAGCGCGGTCGAGAAGCCCGCGGCCTGCGGATGCCCCCCACCGCCGAACTCGCGGGCAATGCTCGATACGTCGACGCGCCCGTCCGTGGCCCGCAGGCTCACCTTGCGCATGCCCTGGCGCTCGTCGCCGAGCAGGTCGCGCACGAGCACGGCGACTGCCGTGCCCTCGAGGGCCCGCAGATGGTCCACCACGCCCTCGGAGTCGGTCTCGAGAGCGCCGATCTCCTCGAAGTCCTCCCTTGTGAGGCAAGCGATCGTCAGGGCCCCTTCGTCGCGGCGCTCGAGGCTCGCGAGCGCGCGCTGAAGCAGCTGCAGGCGGGCCAGTGGCAGGCTCTCGTAGAGCCGACGGTAGACCTGATGTGGCTCGACGCCGGCGCGAATCAGGCCCCCGGCCATCGCGTGTGCCTCCGGCGTCGTGTTCTCGTACATGAAGCGCCCGGTGTCGGTCACGAGGGCCACGTAGAGCGCGTCCGCGATCGGCGGGGTGATCTCGGCCCCGAGCTCCTCCGCCAGCCCGTAGACGATCTCCGCGGTGCAGGAGGCGTCCGGATCGACGAGGTTGACGGTGCCGAAGTGCGTGTTGTCGTGGTGGTGGTCGATGTTGAGCACGTGCAGGCCGTCCTGCTTCAGGAAGTCCATGGGCATGCGGTCGATGTTCCCGCAATCGAGGAACACGATCGTGCGCTCGGCGACGTCCGCCGGCGCCTCGCCGACCAGGTCGTCGAAGTGCCAGTCGCGATACTCCCACGGCAGCGGGAACTCCTCGGGGGACATGTACATGACCGAGTCCTTGCCGACCTGCTGGAGCACGTAGTGCATTCCCAGCAGCGAGCCGAGCGCGTCCCCGTCCGGGTTCTCGTGCGTCGTGAGCAGCAGCTTGCGCGCTTCGCGCAGCTCGCCCAGAACCTGCTCGCGGGCCGTTGTGACGCTCACCCGGCGTCCTCGTCCAGCAGCTGTGAGATGCGCATGCCGCGGTCGATCGAGTCGTCGTAGAGGAACTCGAGCGTGGGCGTGCGCTTCATACGCAACTCGCGTGCGATCGCCGCCTGGAGAACTCCGTGGGAGGAGTCGAGTCCGGTCAGCGAGCGCTCGCGCTCCTCGGCGTTTCCCAGCACGCTGACGTAGACCCGCGCGTGGCGCAGGTCCGGGCTCGTCTCCACTCCCGTCACCGTTACGAATCCTACGCGCGGATCCTTAAGGCCCTCGGCCAGCCTTGCGGACAGCACCTCGCGGACTGCCACGTTCACTCGCCGCATGCGGTCCGAGGGCATGTCACCCGCCACGCAACTCGGCGGCCGAGACGAGCGTGCGCTCCACGTGCGCGCCCTCGGGGAAGCGCGACTCCACGAAGCGCTGCATGCCGGCCGCCGCCTCGCTGAGCCGCCCGGCCTCACGGCCGACCAGGGCGGCGGACAGCGTCGAGCGCTGCCACAGGTCGTGATGCTCCGTCTCCGCGACGGAGGCCCCGAAACGGCGGTGGAGCTGGGCCTTGAGCGACGACAGCTCCTTGCGCTTTCCCTTGAGGCTCCCGTTGTCGGGAAAGTGCAGCTGAATCTCGATCAAGCAGACGAAGCTCACGCGAGCGTCTGCTCGACCGCCCGAGTCTCGTACACCTCGATCACGTCCCCCTCCTTGATGTCGGCGAAGTTCTCGAGCACGATCCCGCACTCGAGGCCTGCGGTGACTTCGCGTACGTCGTCCTTGAAGCGCCTGAGCGAGCCGATGCGGCCGTCGTAGACGACGGTCCCGTCGCGCACCAGGCGCGCCCGTGCCCCGCGGCGCACGGTTCCGTCGGTCACGTGCGAGCCGGCGATCGTGCCCACGCGGGAGGCCTTGAAGAGCTGCCGGACCTCGACATTGCCGACGGTCTCCTCGACCTGCTCCGGCTCCAGCAGGCCCTCCATCGCGTCGCGTAGCTCCTCGACGATCTTGTAGATCACCGAGTAGGTGCGGATCTCGACGCCCTCCTGGTCCGCGACCTGGGCGGCGTTCCCGACCGGCCGCACGTTGAAGCCGATCACCACGGCGTCGGACGCCGAGGCCAGCATCACGTCGGATTCGCTGATCCCCCCCACGCCGTCGCGGATGATGTTCACGCTGACGCGCTCCTGGGGCAGCTTCGCCACCTCGTCGGCGAGTGCCTCGAGCGACCCCGCCACGTCCGCCTTGATCACGAGGTTGAGCTGTTGCTCGCCCTGCTCGGCGCGGGCGAGCACGTCCTCGAGCGATACGCGGACGCCCGCCCGGCGGGCCAGCGCCTCCTGCTTCAGGCGGTTGGCGCGCTCCTCGGCCAGGCGGCGGGCCTCGCGCTCGTCCTCGACCATGCGG
>JBHELQ010000114.1:0-3390 GCA_046262995.1 Thermoleophilaceae bacterium | reverse complement strand
CGCCGAGGGTGAGCGCGATCCGGTCCTCGACCTCGAGCCCCGCGGCCTTGCGCGCCGCCTGGACCGCGTGCACGATCTCGCGGGCGAGCCCCTCACGGCGCAGCTCCTCGTCGAGCGCCAGGTCGAGCGCGACCGCGTGGGGGCCCGAGCGCTCCACCTGGTAGCCCTCGAGCGGCTTCAGGACGAGCTGAACGTCGTCGGCGTCGAGCGGGTGCTCCCTGCCGTCGATGCTGACCGCCACCGTGCCGCCGTCGCGCAGTGTGCGCGCCGCGTGCTGGGAGTCGAGCGCCCCGACGGCAGCCGCGACCTGGGGCATCTGCTTGCCGAAGCGCGGGCCCAGCGCGCGGTAGTTCGGCTTCAGCTCGAAGCGGCCGAGCTCGTCGGCCTGTGAGACGTAGCGGAGCCCCTTCACGTTCAACTCCTCGAGCACGACCGCCTCGAAGCGCTCGATCGCGGCTCGCTCCCGATCGGCGGCCACCACGACCGCCTCGCCCAGCGGCTGACGGACCTTGACGCCCGCCTGGGCGCGAGCCGCGCGGCCGAGCTCCACCACGTCGCGGGCAACCTGCATCTGCCACTCGAGCTCCTCGTCGCGCTCCCCGGGCTCGGGGTAGTCGCACAGGTGGACCGACGGCTCCGAGCCGTCCAGTCGCTCGTAGATCTCGTCGGCGACGAACGGCGTCAGCGGGGCGAGGAGCTTCGCCACGGTCACGAGGCACTCGCGCAGCGTGGCGAAGGCCGCGGGATCGCCGTCCCAGAAGCGCCGGCGCGAGCGGCGCACGTACCAATTGGAGAGGTCGTCCACGAGCTCGGCGATCGCGCGTCCGGCGCCCGTCGTGTCGTAGTCGTCCAGGCGGTCGATCGTCCAGGCCGCGGTCGCATGCACGCGGGAGAGGATCCAGCGGTCGAGCTCCGTTCGCTCCCCGTCCGCCGCCGGGTCGACCTCGTTGACGTCCGCGTAGAGCACGTAGAAGTGGAACGTGCTCCAGAGCGTCTTCATGAACAGCCGCACGGACTCCCCGACGGTCTCGAGCGAGAACCGGTAGCCGTCCCAGGGCTGCTTTGAGGTGAAGTAGTACCAGCGCAGGGCGTCCGCGCCGTGGGTCTCGATCACCTCCCAGGGGACGACCACGTTGCCGCGCGACTTCGACATCTTCTGGCCGTCGGGATCCAGGATCAGGCCGAGGCAGAGCACGGTCCGGTAGGACGAGCGGCCGAACAGGAGCGTGGAGATGGCGAGCAGCGAGTAGAACCAGCCGCGGGTCTGGTCGAGCGCCTCGCAGATGTAGTCGGCCGGGAAGTGCTCGTCGAACACGTCCTGGTTCTCGAAGGGGGCGTGCCACTGGGCGAAGGGCATGCAGCCGGAGTCCCACCAGACGTCGATCAGGTCCTGGACGCGCCGCATCTCGCCGCCGCACTCGGGGCACTCGAGCGTGACCTCGTCGATGAAGGGGCGATGGAGGTCCTCGGGCGGCTCCCCCCCCAGGGCGCGCAGCTCCTCCACCGATCCCGCGCAGACCGCGTGGGCCTTCCCGCAGCGCCAGATCGGGAGCGGCGTCCCCCAGTAGCGCTCGCGCGAGAGCGCCCAGTCCACGTTGCCCTCGAGCCAGTTGCCGAAGCGCCCATGCTTGATGTGGCTCGGATGCCACGTCACCTCCTCGTTGGCGGCGAGCAGCCTGTCCTTGACCTCCGTCGTGCGGGCGTACCAGCTCGACTTGGCGTAGTAGAGGAGCGGCGTCTCGCAGCGCCAACAGTGCGGGTAGGCGTGCTCGTAGCGCTCGGAGCGGAGCAGGCGGCCCGACGCGCGCAGCGCTTCGACGACGTCCGGGTCGGCATCCTTCACGAAGCGCCCTGCGAACTCGCCCATGCGCTCGTCGAACGTGCCGTCCTCGCGCACCGGGTTCTGCACCGTCAGCCCGTAGCGCTCGCCGAGCTGGAAGTCGTCCTCGCCGAATGCGACCGCCGTGTGGACGACGCCGGTTCCCTCGTCGGTCGTGACGAAGTCCGCGGTCAGCACCGTGTGGCCCCGCGGCCCGTAGTCCGTCACGAAGTCGAACGGCGGCTCGTACGCCGTGCCCGCCAGCTCCGACCCCTTCACGCGGGCGACCACCTCCAGCTCCTCCCCGAGGCTGCGCTCGGCCAGCGGCTCGGCGACGATCAGCGTCTCGTCGCCCACCCTCACGCGCACGTAGTCCACATCCGGGTGCACGGCGAGGGCGGCGTTCGAGAGCAGCGTCCAGGGCGTCGTCGTCCAGCCGAGCAGCGCCACTCCGGGCTCGTCCCGAAGCGGGAAGCGCACGTACACGCTCGGGTCGACCACGTCGCGGTAGCCCAGGGCCACCTCGTGTGACGAGAGCGCGGTGCCGCAGCGGGGGCAGTAGGGAACGACCTTGAAGCCCTCGGTCAGGAGACCGGCGTCGAAGACCTGCTTGAGCGACCACCAGACGGACTCGATGTAGTCGTTGTTCAGCGTGTAGTAGGCCTGGTCGGTGTCGATCCAGAAGCCGATCCTCTCGGTCAGGCGGTTCCACTCGTCGATGTAGCGCAGCACCGACTCGCGGCAGCGCTCGTTGAACTGGGCGATCCCGTAGCGCTCGATGTCGTGCTTGTTGTGGAAGCCGAGCTCCTTCTCGATCTCGAGCTCCACCGGAAGCCCATGGCAGTCCCACCCTCCTTTCCGGTGGACCACGTGGCCGCGCATGGTCTTGTAGCGCGGGAAGACGTCCTTGAAGACGCGGCTCAGGACGTGGTGCGACCCCGGCCGCCCGTTGGCCGTGGGCGGGCCCTCGTAGAAGACGAACGGCGGGCCGCCCTCCCGGCGGCGCACCGATTCGTGGAAGACGTCGCGTTCGCGCCAGCGCTCCAGGACGCGCTCCTCGAGCGCCGGGAACGACTGGGCAGGGTCGACCGCTTCCTGGCGAGCCACGGTCCGATTCTACGAACGAGCCCCCACCACTCCGCTAGCGTCGCCGACGTCGTGAGCGGCCAGCGTCCCTTCCGCTTCGGAGTCAGCATTCGCGAGGCCGGCTCCGGCAGGGCCTGGGCGGACAAGGCCAGGAGGGCGGAGGAGCTCGGATACTCGACCTTCCTCGTGGCGGACCACTTCGGCGCTCAGCTCGCGACAACCCCCGCTCTGGCAGCCGCGGCGGCGGCCACCGAGCGGATCCGGATCGGCAGCTTCGTCTACTCGAACGACTTTCGGCATCCCGCTCTCGTCGCGAAGGAGGCCGCGACGCTCGATGTCCTCTCCGGGGGTCGCTTCGAGCTCGGGCTCGGCGCGGGCTGGATGCGCTCCGAGTACGAGCGGGCGGGGATTCCCTTCGACCGCTCGGGCACGCGGTTGGAGCGGCTGGAGGAGAGCGTGACGATCGTCAGGGGGCTGCTCGAGGG
>JBHELQ010000113.1:0-6862 GCA_046262995.1 Thermoleophilaceae bacterium | reverse complement strand
TCGTGTGCGCGCTCCCCGGCCACGCTGCGGAGCCTCTCACAAACGGCCGCGCGCTCAGCCTCGGACGGTGCGCCGGAACAGCAGACCGGTGACGACCGCCACCACCGCGGCGATGAACGGGATCCCGGCTCCGATCACCCCCGCGATCGCCAGGACGAAGCCGACCACGGCGATGGCGCCGAAGACTCCCGTCGCCACCACGAGCCGATAGGCGCGCCGCTCGCGCTGGCTGCGAGGAAGCCGGGGCCCGGAGCGCTGGAGGTCGCTCATGCCGCGATTCTCTCAGAGGGCGGTGCGCTCCTGCGCCCGGCGCTCGAACCTGCGCAGCTCGCGGGCAAGGGCCATCTTGGCCGCCAGCAGCGGGCGGAAGAGCCGCCGCCCCGGAAAGCGCACCGCCTCGAGGTGGGCGAAGCGCGTGCGCTCGCCCTCGGGGACGGCGGCCATGGCCGCGATCGCCAGCGGCGACTGCATCCAGCACCAGCCGCGCCGCAGGTCGACGTCAATCACCTCGCGCGGGCCGACCGGTCGCGGCTTGTACTCGATCTCGACCCGCTCGCCGCCCGTCTTCGAGTCGGGCTCGCGCGAGCGGATGTGGGCCTCCTTGATCAGGATCTCGATACCGCCCACGTGCTCGAAGTCGGTGGCGGCGGCCCAGACCGCGTCGAACGGGGCGTCCAGCACGCCCTCGGCCACGGCCGCCCCGGGAATCGCGGCGGCGAGCGCGCGCAGGCGCCGGATCGGGTCCGGCTCGACGGGCATCCGCGTCCGTGGCTCGTCGCTCACCTGGACCACTCCTTCCTGAAGCGCGCCCGAGCCCGGTGAAGGCGCGACTTGATCGTGCCGGGCGCGACGTCGAGCAGCGCCGCGGCCTCCTGCTCGCTCAGTCCCTCCACGTCGCGCAGCACGATCACGGCCCGCTGCTCGGGCTCGAGCCGCTCCAGCTGGTCGCGAACCTCGACCCCGAGCGCGGGGTTCGCGCGCGACGGCACGTCTTCCACCGGCAAGGGCGAGTTCGCACGCGACCTGCGCGCCGCCCGCACGGCCTCGCGCGCGGCGATCCGGCGCGACCACGACCTGAGCGCCTCCGGCTCCTGGAGCTGGCGCAGGTTCCGCAGGATCGCGATCAGCGCCTCCTGCGCCGCGTCCTCGCCGCGGTCGGGGGCGATCCCGCGGCAGATTCGCCCCACATACGGCATCAACTCGTCGACCAGGGCGTTCATCGCCATGGTGTCGCCTCGCTGCGCTGCTCTGACGGTGGCCGCCAGCCGGGGATCCATGTGAGATATCTCACTCGACGGAGAGTGACGGAACAATTCAAAGGTTCCATACCTCTTCTCTCCTGCCACCAAAGAAGGAGTCCACTTGTCCAGATCGTCCGTTCGGAACGCGCTCCTCCTGTCCCTCGCCGTGCCCACCGCGGTGACGGCGGTATGGGCGCTGGCGGCGCCCGCCGCCTGGTTCCGCGACTTCCCGGGCTTCGGCCGCCACTGGCTCGGCGCCTTCGGTCCCTACGACGAGCACCTGGCACGCGACTTCGGCGGCGCCCTGCTCGCGCTGGCCGTCCTGCTGCTGTGGACGGCGCTCGCGCCGCACGCCCCGCTACGGCGAGCGCTGCCGGCGTCGTTCCTGTTCTTCGCGGTCCCGCACCTGGCCTTCCACGTGGCGCACGCGGGTGAGCTGTCGACCGGCGACGACGTCGTCAACCTCGTGCTGCTGGCGCTGAGCGTGGCCATCCCCGCGGCGCTGCTGCTGCTGCCGGAGCACGAGCCGATGCGCAGCCCGCCCGCCGGCCTCGACGGTCGGCGGCTTCCACCAGCGCGGCCGCGCGGGCTCGTACCGCGAATCACCTACCGGGTCTCGCGGCGCCGCTTCGGCCATGTGCTTGGGCCGTTCGAGACCACGGCCCACAACCCCATCCTGCTCACCGCCTACGCCGGGTTCGAGCTCGCGCTGGAGCGCGCGGACCGCGTGGACCGCCGGCTTGAGGAGCTCGGGGCGCAGCGCGCCGCAACCATGACCGGCTGTCCCTTCTGCATCGACTTCGGCGAGGCCCTGCTCGGCAGGCTGGGCCTCGACGCCGAGCAGGTGCGGGAGGTCCCGCGCTGGCGTGAGAGCGGGGCGTTCTCCGAGGACCAGCGGCTCGTGCTCGAGTACGCCGAGGCGATGAGCGCCACTCCGGTGGCGGTCGGCGACGAGCTGTTCGCTCGCCTGCGCGCCCGCTTCGACGAGCCGGCGATCGTGGAGCTGACAGCGGCGATCGCCTTCGAGAACTACCGCGGGCGCTTCAACCACGCGCTCGGGCTCGGCTCGGAGGGCTTCTGCGAGTTGCCGGCAAACGGCCGGCCGGCGGTGGAGGCGGTCCGATGAGACCTCCCTCAGCCTCCACCGTCCGGCTGGTCGTGGGCGTCACGATCCTGCTCTCGCTGTTCCACTTCACCGACAACGCCGTGAACGTCGACACCTATCCGAAGGCAAGCTGGCAGCCCGACTGGTTCGACGTCGTGGTGGTCGTGGCCTGGGTGCTCTACACGGCCGTCGGGGTGGCGGCGGTGTGGCTCTACCGGCGCGAGCGCTTCCGGGCCGCCCACGTGGGCCTGATCATCTACGGCTACCTGGTCCTGAGCTCCCTCGGCCACTTCCTCTACGGCTCGCCCTCCGAGCTCACCACGCGGGGGGTCGTGTCCGTTTTCGTCGACGTCGCCGCCGGCTCGGTGGTCGTCGGCCTGGCGCTGTGGTCGATACTGACCCGGCGATCACACCCGACCACGGAGGTGAGTCGATGACCACCGACACCGCCGCGACGAGCCCGTACTACGACGCCCTCGCGGCCCACGACCCTGCTGGGCTGTCGGCCGCCTGCACTGCCGACGTGGTGTTCAACTCGCCGATCACCACCAGCATCCGCTTCGAGGGCGCGGACGAGCTGCGCTACCTGTTCGCGAACGTGCTCGAGGTCTACGACGAGTTCCATTGCGTCGAGGAAACCGGGAGCGGCGACACGCGCGTCGTCCACATGCACGCCCGGATCGGGCCGCAGGAGCTCGACGAGGTGCAGCTGCTGCGCCTCGACGGCACGGGCAAGGTCCGGGAGATCACGATGTTCATTCGCCCGCTGCCCGGCGTGACGGCACTGGCAGCCGGCCTGGGCCCGCGCCTGGCTCGCCGCCACGGGCGCTGGCGCGGACTGCTTGCGGCACTGGCCACGCGACCGCTGGCGCTGATGACGCGTGCCGGCGACAAGCCGGTCACGCGGCTGGTCGGCTCCTAGGCAGTCTCGCCGTCCGAGTCTCGCCGCTGGGCGGCTTCGAGCGCTTCGGCCTCGCTCTCGAAGGCGTGCCACCAGAGCTGCTTCCCGTCACGCCACTCGACGGCCATCCACAGCGTCCGTTCGAAGGCGGCGCCACTTCCTGCGCCAGTGCCGCGAAGCCGGCCGTGGGCAAACGTCACGGCTCCCAGGTCCCGCACCTCAAGGAGCTCGGCGCTGAAGTCCGGCAACGTCGCGAAGGACTCGTCCCACCAGGTCCGGACGCCACCGTGGCCGTGGTAGGGACCGAGGCCCTCGACCGCTCGCTCGTAAGGGGTGAACTCCACGTCGCTATCCATCAGCGCCAGGAACGCATCGATGTCGCGGCGGTTGAAGGCGTCGATCGCCTGGTAGACCAGATCGACGTTCTCCTGCGACATCGCGGCTCAGTATCTCGCTTACAAGCGGTTGCGACTAGCGCGGGAGCACGCCTGGCAGCGGCGGGATCAGGCCGGGCGACTGCCCCCCGCCGCCGGACGGCGGGCTCCCGGCCGGCGGCGAAATCTCGTCGGCCGGCGGGACCTCACCCGGCGGCGGCGCGGGCTCGTGACGCGGCGGGGTCCTGCGCCGCACATGGCGCAGCTCCGGCGGGTAGGCGGCGAAGCGCCGGCTGCGCACCCGCCGCCTGAGCACGCGCGCGCTGCGGGGGAAAGAGCTCAGGCGCAGGAACCAGGGGAACTGCGCTCCCTGGTTGTAGACCTCCATCCGCAGGCGGCGATGACCGCGGATCCAACCGAACAGATGACGCACGAAGCCCCGGTCCTCGCGTCCCCACAGCGCCCACTCGCCGAGCATGAACGGCTTGCGGCGCCAGCGCCGATCCCAGTAGAAGCGGTTGAGTCCGCGGAAGTTCGGCGAGTTCGCGAACAGGTCGGTTCCGACCCAGTCCACGTAGCGCCGTCCCGGCCAGTACGCGCCCGGCCCGTTGCGGGCCACGTCCGGCAGCCCCGCGGTGAACGGGTTCCACATCAGCGCCACGCGCGGTCGCGCCAGGTACGGGCTGGTCGTACGCACCCGCGGCAGGTGCAGGCGGCGCAGCCGCCGGTTGATCCGCGCCGTCCTGCCCCCGCGCAGGATCAGGGCCGAGCGCCGCCAGGCCTGGCGATAGGCGCGCGGCGAGTGGTACGGCCCGCGCAGGGAGCCGCTCGCCGTGACCGCGCAATAGGGGTTGTTGAAGTTGTTCATCTCGGCCATCACGCGCACGTACGTGACCCGCCGGCTGTCCGCGATCAGCCGGCCCAGCGCCAGCAGGTAGGGATCGCCCTGCCCGAGCGCGATCCCGCGCGGGCTCACGACCGAGTGTCCGTGGCCCCCGCGCGCCGTCGACAGGTGGAGGATCGCCCGGGCGCCCTGCCACGCGGTCTTCCGCAGGAGCCACTCCTGCCAGTGGAGGGAGCTGCGAGAGGGCCGCTTCCAGTCCGGCGTGAAGAAGTACTGGTAGACGGCCGGCCGCCGTCCCGAGCGGCGCCCGAAGCGCCGGATCGCCCGCTCGGTGTAGCCGCCGGTGCCGCCGTGGAAGGCCTTGCCGGCCCGCGGGGCGTAGGGCCTTCCCCAGGCCCCGCCGGCGCTCAGCCCCAGCGCGACGAGAAGGCATGCGGCGGCGGCGGTGACCCTGGCCACCGAGGCAGACTAGCGCCGCCCGGGTGCGAGAAAGAGGCTGCTCAGCCTGATGAAAGGCGAAGCGCCCCGAGCACCGGGGCGCTTCAAATCACGGCTTCCGTCCGCTGCTACGCGCTCGCGCCGGCGGCCTCCGGCAGCCCCATCGCGAACTCGGCGCTGACCTCGAAATAGGTGTTCTCGGCCGAGTCGCCGGTGACGGAGTCGATGTACTCGCGGACCGCGTCGATGGATGGGCCTCCCCAGAGGCAGACGGCCTCGCTCCTGTCCACGCTCGGGAAGAACTGCTTGGCCTCGACACCGTCCGGGGCGTTCGCGGCTATTTCCTCCGGGTCACCGGAGAAGAACTGCTCCGGATCCGTGATCCGGTGCTTCACGACTACGTTCATGCGTACCTCCTGTCGAGTCCAATCGCGACTCTAGGCCAGCGCACAGGGGCGGCGCAAGGCCTCCGGGGGCGGCCCGGCCACTAAGGTGCGCGGCCGGTGAGAAGGTTCGAGCCTGAAGTCGATCCGCAGGGCGGGGCGGGGGCCCCGAGCGTGCCGCGATTCGAGGCGCGCCAGCTCCATCTGCACGGTCACCGGGCGGAATACCGGATCGCCGGCAGCGGCCCGCCGGTCGTGCTGATCCACGGCATGGTCAACTCCTCGCGTCACTGGGAGCAGGTGGCGCTTCGCCTGGCCGCCGACCACACGGTCATCGCGCCGGACCTGATCGGGCACGGCGACTCCACCACGCCGCGCGGCGACTACTCGCTGGGCGCGCACGCCGCCAGCATCCGCGACCTGCTGGCTGCGATCGGCGTCGACCGCGCCTCGATCGTCGGCCACTCGCTGGGCGGCGGCGTGGCGATGCAGTTCGCCTACCAGTTCCCCGAGCGCTGCGAGCGCCTGGCGCTGGTGTCGAGCGGGGGGCTGGGCACCGAGGTCCACCTCCTGCTGCGGGCGGCCACGCTGCCCGGCTCGGAGTTCGTGCTCCCGCTGATCGCCCACCAACGCCTCCGCCAGGCCGGCGAGGCGGTGGGGCGCGCACTGCAGGCCATCGGGCTGCGCGCCGGCCCCGACGTCGCCGAGCTGGCCCGCGGCTACGGCTCGCTGAGCGACGCCGAGGCGCGAGGCGCGTTCATCCACACCCTGCGGGCGGTGATCGACCCCACGGGACAGCGCGTCAGCGCCACCGACCGCCTGTACCTGGCCCAGGACATGCCCACGCTGATCGTCTGGGGCCGCCGCGACCCGATCATCCCCGCCACCCACGCCGGGACGGCGCACAAGGCGATGCCCGGGAGCCGCCTGGTCCTGCTCGACGACGCCGGCCACTTCCCCCAACTCGACGACCCACTCGACTTCGCGACGATCCTCCAAGACTTCGTCAACGACACCGAGCCGGCCCAAGTCGACGCGGAGACCCTCCGCGACCGAGTCCTAGCGGGGCCAGACTAGGTCCGCCCGGGCCGAGGGGAGGCGTCGGCGGTTGCCTCCTGAAGCGTTTCATCGGTCGCCGGGGAGCGGCGACCGATCAGCGGAAGGAGGCGATGCCGGCGCCTCCCGTACCGCGCCGCCTAGGCCTTCAGCCGCCTCCCCGTCGCGAACAGGTAGGAGCTCCAGGCGACCGCCCCGAGGGCCAGGGCGCCGGTGACGCCGAGGCACAGCGCGACGCTCACGTCGCTGGTCCCCAGGAAGCCGTAGCGGATGGCGTTGACCAGATAGAAGATCGGGTTGGCGTGGGAGATCTCGTGCCAGGGCGAGGGCAGGCGGTCGATCGAGTAGAAGACCCCGCCCAGGAAGGTCAGCGGCAGGATGAGGATGTTGTTGACGAAGGTGTGGTGGTCGAAGGTCTCGGCGTAGATCCCGACCACCACCCCAAGCGACGAGAACAGCACCAGCGCCAGCGTCACGGCGACGACCAGCACCAGGGGCTGGTGGATCGGGACCGACACCA
>JBHELQ010000112.1:0-15102 GCA_046262995.1 Thermoleophilaceae bacterium | reverse complement strand
CCGTCAGGTCGTGTGTGCCGGGCCCCGTGAACTCGAACACCTTGTTCTTGCCGCCGCGCACGGTAAGGCGGCGCAGCAGCTCGAGGATCACGTCCTTGGCCTGAACCCAGGGGCGGTCGAGGGTGTTGTCCAGGTGGACCTCCACCACCGCGGGGCAGGCGATCTCGTAGGGGTAGCCACCCATCGCCACGGCCACGTCCAGGCCGCCGGCGCCGATGGCGATCATCCCGAGCGCTCCACTGGTGGTCGTGTGGGAGTCGGCGCCCACCAGGATGCCGCCCGGCTTGGCGAAGCGCTCGATGTGCACGTAGTGGCAGATGCCGTTGCCGGGCCGCGAGTAGTGCAGGCCGTACTTGCGCGCCAGTGCCTGCAGCATGCGGTGGTCGTCCGGGTTCTTGAAGTCGAGCTGAATCACGTTGTGGTCCACGTACTGGACGGCGCGGTCCACTCTCACCCGTGGGACCTCGAGCTGCTCGTACTGCATCAGCGACATCGTCCCGGTGGCGTCCTGGAGCAGCGTCTGGTCGATCCGAAGCGAGATCGGCTGGCCCGGGGTGAGCTCGCCGTCGGCCAGGTGCTCGCGCAGGATCTGGCGGGTCAGGTTCTCGGCCATCCGCCGTAAACGTACCGGCTCGGCCCCGCCCTACTCCTCGCCGCGTTCGACGAACGTGCCGGTGGCCGTGGCCAACGTTCGACCCTCGGCGGAGGCCCGAGCCGCCAGGAACAGCCTGCTGCCCTCCGCCCGCTCGACGTCCGCCTCGACCTCGACGAAGGTGCCGATCGGGACCGGGGCCTCGAGCTTCACGTCGAGCCTCCCGGTCAGGGCGAAGGTTCCCTGGCCGTGCAGCAGCAGCGCCATCGCCTCGTCCAGTGCGGTGGCCAGGACGCCGCCGTGGACATAGCCCGGTGGGCCCTGATGGTCCTGCTTGACGAAGAAACGGCCCGCCACGCCCCCGCCCTCCCGGCGCTCGACCTCGAGCTGGAGGCCGAAGATGTTGGCCTGGCCGCAGCCGAAGCAGAGGTCGTGATGGCGTATGCGCCGGTCCGTGACGCTCACGCGCTCTAGCGTACTTCCCGCTCCATGCGCGACCTGGCCTGCGTCGTCCACCTGCACTCGCTGTACTCAGACGGCACCGGCACGGTGCCGGAGATCGCGCGGGCCGCCCGAGCGAGCGGCGCCGACGTCGTGCTGCTCACCGACCACGACACGCTCGAGGCCCGGCGCCGCGGCGAGGAGGGCTGGCACGACGGCGTACTGGTTCTGGTCGGCGAGGAGGTCTCGCCGCGAGGGCGCAACCACTACCTCGCCTTCGGGATCGAGCACGAGGTTCGCCACCGGGGCATGTCGGCAGCGGAGATCTGTTCCGCCGTGCGCGAAGGCGGCGGCTTCGGCTTCGCGGCACACCCCTTCTCGCAGGGCTCGGCGCGCTTCAAGCGAGCGGTCGGCATGCCCTTCGAGGCACTCGATTGCGAGGCGCTGCACGGCGTGGAGCTGTGGAGCTTCCTGACCGACACCGCCGAGCGGCTGGAGAGCATCCCGTCGGCCATCCGCTTCGTGGCCGCGCCGGGCCGGACGGTCACGCACCCGCCCGAGCGCAACCTGGCCGAGTGGGACCGCCTCTGCCTGCGCCGCCGCACGGTCGCCATCGGCGGCCTGGACGCCCACCAGTTCGGGCGGCGGGTCGGGCCGATCGTGCTGCGGCTGATGAGCTATCGGCGCTCGTTCCGCCACCTGCGCACGCACGTGCTGGTAGAGGAGCCGCCGAGCGGGGAGACGGCACGCGACCGGGCGCTCGTCTATGGGGCGCTCCGGGAGGGCCGCTGCTACCTGGCGATGGACTCGGTCGCCGACGCGCGCGGCTTCTCGTTCCACGCGGAGGACGGCGCGGACGCCCTGCAGATGGGCGCGGAGGCGCCCGCGCGCAGCGTCACGCTGAGAGCGCGGCTGCCAGCCGGAGCGCGCGTGCGGCTGCTCCGCGACGGACGTGAGCTGGCTGCGGTGGAGGGCACCGAGCTGGCGCACGTGGTCGACGAGCCGGGGGTCTACCGGGTCGAGGCCCGGCGGCGGGCCCGCGGCGCGGAGCGCACCTGGATCCTGTCGAACCCGATCTACCTCCGCTAGGGCCCGGCCGATCGTGACGCAACCCGTCCCGCGCGTCCGTGTTAGCGGGGGAAGCGTGCGCCCTCCCCGTCCAGCCGGACGCGCCGGCCTGCCATTGGTGCTCGCGATGGGGCTGCTTGCGGTGCTCGCGCTGGCGATCCCGCGCGGCGCCGCAACCGCGGTCCCGGCCCAGCCACGGCCGAACGTGGTCGTCCTGATGACGGACGACCAGTCGATCCACACGCTCGGCGCGATGCCGAACGTGAGAGCCCTCCTTGCCCGGCAGGGCACGACCTTCGACCGCAGCTTCGTCTCGTTCTCCCTCTGCTGCCCGTCCCGGGCGACCTTCCTCACCGGTCAGTACGCGCACAACCACCACGTGCGGGGGAACCGCCTGCCCTTCGGGGGCTACGAGAAGCTCGACAAGCACGAGTGGCTGCCGGTGTGGCTGCAGCGCGCGGGCTACCGCACGATCCAGCTCGGCAAGTTCCTGAACGGCTACGGCATGGGCAACCCGTATGAGGTCCCGCCGGGGTGGGACGAGTGGTACACGAGCGTCGATCCCTCGACCTATCGCTACTACGACTACACCTTCAACGAGAACGGGGTCCTGCACACCTATGGCGCCGACGGCGATCCTGCCTTCTACCGGACGGACTTCGAGGGACGCCGCGCCGAGCAGATAATCGATCGGGTCGCGCCGTCGAACCAGCCCTTCTTCTTCACCTTCCAGTTCCTGGCCCCGCACACGGCCGCTCCGGTCGAGGATGACGACCCCTTCGACCAGGCCACGCCGGCGAGAGCTCCACGCCACCGTGGCCGCTTCAAGGACGCCCCGCTGCCGAAGCCGCCCTCCTACAACGAGCGCGACATGTCGGACAAGCCCAGGTTCATCCGCAGGCGGCGGCTGATCAGTCCTGCCCGTGAGGCATCGGTGCGCGCGCTCTACCAGCAGCGCCTGGAGTCGCTCGAGGCGGTCGACGACGCGGTGGCGAAGGTCGTGGCGGCCCTGACCCGCGCCGGCGAGCTCGAGAACACGCTGATCCTCTTCACCTCTGACAACGGCTTCCTGCTCGGCGAGCATCGGGTGCCGGCCGGCAAGATCCTTCCCTACGAGCCCTCGATCCGGGTGCCCTTGATCATGCGCGGGCCGGGCGTGCCGCGGGGGGCACACCGCCGCCAGCTCGTGACGAATGCCGACCTGGCGCCCACGATCCTCGACGCCGCGGGCGCGACGCCCGGCCGCCGCCAGGACGGCCGCTCGCTGTTCCCGCTGTTGCGCGACAGCCGGCTCGAGTGGGGCCGGAGCCTCCTGATCGAGGGCGGGTTCGGCGGCCTCCACCCGTTCGAGGCGGTCCGTACCTACCGTTACCTGTATGTCCGCTACCGCAACCGGGCGCGCGAGCTGTACGACCTGCGGCGCGACCCATACGAGCTGCGGAGCCTCCACAAGAGCCGGCGCTACGCGAAGATCCGCATCCAGCTCGACCGCCGCGTGCGAAGGCTCAGGCGCTGCAAGGGCCGGGGCTGCCGCGCAAAGCCGCGCGTGCGGATGCGCCTGCTGCCGGACGTCGAGGGCTGCGTCGCGACGGTCGGCGGCCGCGGCGTCGTGGCGGTTCTGTTCCGAAGCGGCCGTGGCGCGTCGCGCGACCGGCGGCGGCCATTCGCGCGGCTCGTCTCAGGCAGGCGCGTGCGCGCGCGTGTGAGCCTCAGGGCCGGCGACGTCGTGACGCTTGACCGCCGATTGCGCGGCCGCTGCCGCTAGTCCGCCGCGGCGGCCTCGGCGCGGGCCTCGAGCTTGTCCGGGTCGGGGGCCCAGTGGGCCTCCGACGCGGGGGGCGCGTCGCGCAGGTAGGCCTCGGCGTCGAGCGCCGCCATGCAGCCCATGCCGGCGGCTGTCACGGCCTGCCGGTAGACGTGGTCGACCAGATCGCCGGCGGCGAACACGCCGGGGAGCGCCGTCCGGGTGGAGCGCCCCTCAGCAAGCACGTAGCCGTTCTCGTCCAGCTCGAGCTGGTCCCGGACCAGGTCGGAGTTCGGACGGTGCCCGATCGCCACGAACGCGCCGCTGACCTCGAGCACCCGCTCGGACCCGTCCTCGACGTTGCGAGCCACCAGACGTGAGAGCGAGCCCTCCTCTCCGGGCTCGAAGCGGTCGACCTCGAAGGGCGTGAGGAACTCGATGTTCTCGATCTGCCGAGCCCGGTCGACCATGATCGCGGAGGCGCGGAACTCGTCCCGGCGATGCACGATCGTCACCTTGCCGGCGAACTTGGACAGGAAGGTCGCGTCCTCCATGGCGGTGTCGCCGCCGCCGATCACAACGGTCTCCTGGCCGCGGAAGAAGGCCGCGTCGCAGGTGGCGCAGTAGGAGACGCCCTTGGCGGCCAGCTCCTCCTCGCCGGGCACTCCCAGCTTCTTCGGCTCTGCCCCCATGGCCACTATCACGGCGCGGGCCCGGATCTCGCGGTCGCCGACCCGCACGATGTGGGGGCCGCCGTTGCGCGAGAGCTCGAGCGAGCTCGCGTCCTCGGTGATGAAACGCGTGCCGAAGCGCTCGGCCTGATCGCGGAACTCCTGCATCATTTGCGGACCCATCACGCCCTCGGGGTAACCGGGGTAGTTCTCGACGTCGGTCGTCTGCTGGAGCAGCCCGCCCCATAGGAAGCCCTCGACGACGAGTGGCTCCAGGTCGGCACGCGAGGTGTAGAGCGCGGCGGTATAGCCGGCCGGCCCGCTGCCGACGATGACTACGTTCTCGATTTCTCGTTCCTCGCTCACGTGGCCTCCGCTGTTACTTTACTTTCTGAAGTATAGACGGGAGCCCCGCGCGATCCCTCGCGCTCGCGCTCCCACTCCGCCACGGTGCGGCGCAGCTGGACGAACGCGACCACCCCCGGCGGTATCGGCAGCCAGAAGGCCACCACGCGGTAGACCAGCACCGCCGGGAAGACCACCGAAGTCGTCATCCCGAAGAGCACGAAGGCGCCGATCATGCCCGCGTCCACGGACCCCACGCCACCGGCCGGCGACGGGATGAGGTTGGCGGCCATGCCGACGAAGAAGCCCTGCACCAGCACGCCGAAAGAGGGGTGCCCGCCGAAGGCCTCGAAGCTGGCCCAGAGGACGCCGATCTGCGCGGCCCAGAAACCGAGCGCGCCTCCGACGGCGACCGAGCCCCGCCTGGGATGGCGCATGTAGTCGAGCGCCACGCGCACGCCGGTCGCGAGCGTCGCCGGGCCCTTCACGAGCCGCGTGACGAAGCGCTTGCGCCTGTAGCCGCCGGCGAAGCTCGCGATCCGGCGCTCCACGTCCTGGGGAATCATCGCGATCAGCAGGAAGACCGCCATCAGCCCGCCCGCCACGCCGGCGGGCACGATGGTCCCGCCCACCGGGGAGTCGCCGGGCAGCACCCCGGTGCGCAGCAGGACGCCAAAGACCACCAGCGCGCCGGTGTAGATCGAGTACATCAGCACCAGGAAGGCGACCATGCGACAGGCTGAGCGGCGGCGCGGCATGCCGGCCTTTCGCAGGGCCCAGTAGGTGAGCGCCACGCCGCCCGCTCCCGCGGCGGAGAAGATCCGTGTCGCGGCCAGGCCGGCCATCGTGATCTGGTAGGAGGCCCGCACGTCGAGCCGCCGGCGCACCTCGTCCTGGCCGCCCCCGGTGCCTCCGAGCACACCGCGGAAGAGGGCCACGTACGCCGCGAAGGCGGCGACGTTGAAGGCGACCGCAACGACGATCCAGTACCAGGCGGCGTCGTCGATCCGGGCGAGCGCGTCATTCAGGCCCACGAGCTTCGGGAAGACGACGTAGATCGCGACGATCAGCAGGACGAAGAGGAGCCCGCCCGAGAACAGCTTGCGCTTGTCCTGGAGCAGCGCGGCGAAGGTGCCGACCTGCTCGTCGGAATCGCTCTCGTCCCCGGCTTCGAGCTCCAGCTCCGAGTCGAGCTCCTCTTCCTCGGCCGCGGGCTTCCCCCGCCCCTCGTCGGCCGCCATCAGGTCCCCGGCTCCAGCCTGGCGACTGCCCCCGCCACCCCGCGAAGCGCCGGCGCGGCATGGGGGGCGGCAGCGCGAATCGCCTCAGCCAGTGCCAGGCCCGCGATCAGGTCCACGACGTAGTGCTCTCCGAGGTAGACGAGGGCAAACCCGAGCGAGAGCGCGTAGGCCCAGCCGATGGCACCGGGGCCCCTTCCGACGCTGGCAAGGACCCGGGCGGCCATCACCGATGTCCCGAAGTGGAGTGAGGGCATGGCGGCAAAGGGATTGCCTTCAAGCGAATGGTAGAGCGGGCGCCAGAAACGACCCCAGAAACGCTCGCCGGCCTCGGCCATGATCCGGCGCACCGGCGGCATGTTGCCGTTGCTCGCGGCCCACCACGGTGGGGCGGTTGGCACGGCCCAGTAGACAACGCATCCGAGGTCAAAACAAGCGGCCATCAGCGCGGCCGAGCGCGGGTACAGCTCCGGCCTCCTGCGCAGCACGTAGGCCAGCGTCCCGTGCGGGACGATGAACCAGCTCCAGTGGACGGCCGAGAGGGCGTACTCCCAGAGACGGAGGTCGCCCGGGCGGCCGAGCAGCCGCTGCAGCCTGTGGGTCGGACACGTGCCGAAGGCGATCGCGCGATCGGCCCGAATCGGGTAGTCGACCCGCACTCGCCGCAGCAGCGCATCGGGGTCGTCGTCGGGCATGTCGTAGTGGGCGTAGTAAGCCCACATCTGGAGGGCGTAGATGCCGGCGTCCCGTAGGCGCGAGCGGGGCAGCGCCAGCGCCAGCCCGAGCGGCGCCTGCAAGCTCAGGGCGGTGACGACCGGCGGCCGTAGCCGCAGGCGGTGGCGCGCGAGCGGCGCAGCGACCCCGACGGCCACGGCGCCCCACGCAAGCGTCCGGAGGGCGCGCGAGCTCCGCAAGGTGTCGCGAGGATATCCGGCGGCCGGCAAACGCCGCTGGCTAGCATGGCTCGCCGGCGATCGAAAGGGGCTGGCCGGGTGGAGCGCAAGTGGTGGACATTGCTGGGCGTGTGCGTCGCCTCGTTCATGCTGCTCGTGGACATCACGATCGTGAACGTCGCGCTGCCCGCCATCCAGCGCGACCTCGACGCGAGCCTCACGAGCCTGCAGTGGGTTGTCGACGCCTATGCCCTGACCCTGGCCGCGCTCATCCTGACGGCGGGGTCGCTGGCGGACCGGCTCGGGCGCCGCCGGGTGTTCGCGGTCGGAGTCACGGTCTTCACCCTCGCCTCGCTGGGCTGCGGGCTGTCGCGGGACGCGACCGTGCTGGACGTGGCCCGCGCGCTCCAGGGGATCGGCGGCGCCGCGATGTTCGCCACCTCGCTGGCCTTGATCGCGCAGGAGTTCCAGGCAAGGGAGAGGGTCACGGCGATCGCGATCTGGGGCTCGACCGTCGGGCTGGCGGTGGCGATCGGGCCCCTGGCGGGCGGTGCCTTGACGGACGCGCTGAGCTGGCCCTGGATCTTCTTCATCAACGTCCCGATCGGGCTCGCGGCGATCGCCCTCGCGCGCCTCCGAATGGCGGAGTACGCCGACCCCGGGGCCGGCCGGATCGACAGCGCGGGCCTCGTCTGCTTCTCGGCGGCCCTGTTCCTGCTCGTGTTCGGGCTCCTGCGCGGGAACGCCGAGGGCTGGTCGAGCTCCCTGATCGTGGTCGCGCTGGTGGCGGCGGCCGCGCTGTTCGTCCTGTTCGTCGCCATCGAGCGCCGGCAGGCGCAACCGATGCTCGACCTGTCGCTGTTCCGCCGCCCGGCCTTCATCGGCGTCTCGATCGGGACGGTCGCGATCGGGGCGGGGATGTTCGCGATGTTCCTCTACCTGTCGCTCTACCTGCAGAACGTACTCGGCTATTCGCCGCTGGACGCGGGGCTGCGCTTCCTGCCGCTCAGCGCCATGGTCTTCTTCGTCCCGCTCGCGACCCGGCGGCTGTCGACGCGGGTGCCGCCGCGTGTCCTGCTCGGGGCGGGCCTGCTGATCGTCTCGATCGGGCTGCTGCTGATGCATGGGGTGGGCGCGAGCTCAGGCTGGACGACCCTGCTCGCCGGCTTCCTCGTTGCCGGCGTGGGGATCGGCTTGGTCAACCCGGCGATCGGGGCGACCGCGCTCGGCGTCGTCCATCCGGCGCGCAGCGGCATGGCATCGGGCTTCAACAACACCTGCCGACTGGCCGGCGTGGCCACGGGCATCGCCGGGCTGGGGGCGGTGTTCGAGCACCGGATCGCCACAACGCTCGCCGAGCGCATGCCGCATGCCGCGAACGGGGTGTCGAATGCGGTCGCCTCCGCCGGACCTCAGGCTGCTGCCGGCGCGGTGCCCCCCGCCCAGCGCGCCGAGCTGATCGACGCGGGCCGCCACGCCTTCCTGGCCGGGCTCAACTCGATCCTGCTGGTCGGCTCGGGCCTCCTCCTCCTCGGCGCGATCGCCTCCGTGGTCCTGGTCCGCGCGCGGGACTTCCAGCAGCAGGCCGCGCCGCAGCAGCCTTCGCCGCAACCGGCCCCGGCGGCGGCCGACGGCTAGCGCCGGCGCCCCCAAGGGGGTTGGGCGGGTTTCGTCCCTATATGCGTCGAAATCAGCCCAACCCCCCGGCGCGCACTCACGGTCAGGCCACCGGCTCGAGGATGTGCACCTCCACCGGGGACCGCTCCGCGAACGCCGTCGCGTCCTCGTAGGTCCCGATGTGCTCGCCCCAGTGCATCGGCACGGCCACCCGCGGCTGGATCCGCCGGGCGGCCTCCGCCGCCTCGTCTGCCGTCATCACGTAGGTGCCGCTCACGGGCAGCAGCGCGACGTCGACGCCGATCACGTCGTCCATCTCGGGGATCACGTCGGTGTCGCCCGCGTGGTAGAGCCGCTCGCCACGCACGTTCAGCTCGAAGCCGACCCCGCCGGCGTCGCGCGGGTGGAAGACGTTGCCCTCGGGGTCCCGCTTGGAGGTGTTGTATGCGGCCACCGCGCGGATCTCGACGCCGCGGACGAGCTCGTCCTCGACCACCTCCCCCGCGGCTATCGACAGCACCCTGCCGGCTGCCCGCTCTGCAACGGCGGCGGGTGCCACGAGCCAGGTCCGCTCGTGCGAGAGCCGCTCCAGGTCCTGGGGAGAGAAGTGGTCGTAGTGGCCGTGCGTGACCAGGATCAGGTCGGCCTTCGGGACGTCCGCGGCCACCCGGTAGGGATCGATGTACACGACGCCGGCGCGGGTCTTAATCCGGAAGCCGGCGTGGCCAAGCCAGTCCAGCGCGTCGAGCAGCACGAGCGGCAGGATAGGCTCAGCGCATGAGCTACGAGACAGTGATCTGGGAGCAGTCCGAGGGGGTCGGCCGCCTGACGCTGAACCGCCCGCAGTCGCTTAACGCATGGACGGCGCAGTTCGGCGAGGAGCTGAAGCGCGTGGTCGAGAACGAGGCCGCGGATGCCTCCGTTCGGGCCGTGCTGGTCACGGGGGCCGGCCGGGGCTTCTCGTCCGGGGCGGACCTGAAGGAGGGCTTCGATCCGGCCGACGACGGCAGGCCCGACGTTCGCAAGGAGCTCCACGGGATCTACCACCCCGTGATCCGCGGGGTGCGGCTGCTCGAGAAGCCGGTGGTGGCCGCCGTGAACGGGCCGGCAGTCGGGATCGGGGCTTCGCTGGCCTTCGCCTGCGATCTCGTGCTGGCCGCCGAGTCGGCCTACTTCGGCCTCGCGTTCGTGAACGTGGGGCTGATGCCCGACGGCGGCTCGACGCTGTTCGTGCCGGCCGCGGTCGGCAAGGCGCGGGCGTTCCAGATGGCGCTGCTGGGTGAGCGGGTGCCGGCGGACAAGGCGCTCGACTGGGGCCTCGTGAACTACGTGCACCCGGACGACCGCCTGCGTGAGGAGGCGGAGGCGCTGGTCGGCAAGCTCGCCGGCGGCCCGACCCGCTCCTATGCGTCGTCGAAGAAGGCCCTGAACCGGATGCTCTACCCGGACATGGACGGCCAGCTCGACCTGGAGGCCGAGCTTCAGCACGAGCTGGCGCGCACGGAGGACTTCACCGAGGGCGTGGCGGCCTTCGTCGAGAAGCGCGACGCCGCCTTCCAGGGCGCCTAGCGCGGGCCGCCCGGGAGCCCGGCCGAGAGCGGCATCCGTTACGAAGTGGAGCGCCCCGTAGGGCGCGGATATGATCCCGCCGCCTTGCCCCGGCCCTGCAATCGCCGCCTGCTCCTAACCGCGCTCGCCGCGGCGCTTTTCGTGCTGCTGGCGCTGGCGCCGGTCGCGCTCGGGGACGCCATCACTCCGGAGTCGGGCGGGTCGCCGAACGCCGACGACATCGACGCCCTCTACAAGATCGCGCTCTACATCGCGATCGTGGTCTTCCTGGTCGTGGAGGGGACGCTGATCTGGTCGCTCGTGAAGCACCGCGCCAGGCGAGGCGGCGAGGCGGCCCAGATCCGCGGAAACGTGCCGCTGGAGCTGGGCTGGACCGTCGGGGCGGCCCTGATCCTGGTGGTGCTGACCGTGATCACCTTCGTGTACCTGAACAACATCGAGGACCCGGCGGCGTCGGGACCGGGCGGGCTGGCCCAGGAGCGGAACCAGCTCGCCTCCGTGGACCAGGCGACCCCCCCGAAGGACGGCGGGCCGACGCTGAACGTCAAGGTCAACGGGCAACAGTACATCTGGCGCTACGTCTATCCCGGCGGCGGGCAGGTGTTCACCTACTACGAGATGGTCGTGCCGACGAACACGACCGTGACGCTCGACATCACCTCCTCCGACGTGGCGCACTCCTGGTGGATCCCCAAGCTCGGCGGCAAGGCCGACGCCATCCCGGGCCACGTGAACCACACCTGGTTCAAGATCGACAAGCCGGGGATCTACGGTGGGCAGTGCGCGGAGCTGTGCGGGATCAACCACGCGGACATGCGCGCGCGGGTCAGGGCGGTCCCGCCCTCGCAGTTCGACGCCTGGGCGCGGCGCCAGCGAAACGACATCCAGGCCTCGCAGAAGGCAGTCTCCAGGCAGCGGGAGCAGCGGCTGAAGAGCGGACAGGTGGACTAGGAGAGCTCGAGTGGCGACACCGGAGATAGCGGCGAGGCGGCAAGCCGGCGGGATCGCGCGGCCGGAGATCGTGCTGCAGGGGCTCAGGCAGCGGCCCCGCGGGTGGCTCGAGTGGCTCACCACGACTGACCACAAGAAGATCGGCCTGCTCTACCTATACGCGACCTTCATCTTCTTCGTGATCGGCGGCGCCGAGGCGCTCGTGATGCGCCTCCAGCTGGCCCGCCCCGACAACACCCTGGTCACCCCCGAGACCTACAACGGGCTCGTGACCATGCACGGCACCACGATGATCTTCCTGTTCGTGGTGCCGGTCCTGGCGGGCTTCGGCAACTACCTGGTGCCGCTCATGATCGGTGCGCGCGACATGGCCTTCCCGAGGCTGAACGCGCTCTCCTTCTGGCTGCTGCTGTTCGGCGGGATCGCCTTCTACGCGGCTGTCTTCTTCAACCCCCCGCAGGCCGGCTGGACGATGTACACGCCGCTTTCGGACGACACCTTCTCGGGCAGCGGCGGGGTGGACGCCTGGATCTTCCTGATCCACCTGACGGGCCTCTCGTCGCTGCTCGGCGCGATCAACTTCACGGCGACGATCCACAACATGCGCGCCCGCGGCATGAGCTGGGGCCGGCTGCCGCTGTTCGTCTGGACGATCCTGATCTACAGCTACCTGCTGATCCTCGCGCTGCCCTGCGTCGCCGCGGCGGCGACCATGCTGCTCACCGACCGCCACTTCGGCACGAGCTTCTTCGATCCGACCGGCGGTGGCGACCCGATGCTGTGGCAGCACCTGTTCTGGTTCTTCGGGCACCCCGAGGTCTACATCATGGCCCTGCCGGGATTCGGCATCGTCTCGGAGGTGCTGCCGGTGTTCGCTCGCAAGCCGATCTTCGGCTACAAGGCCATCGCCGCGTCCACCGTGGCGATCGCGTTCCTCGGCATGCTCGTGTGGGCCCACCACATGTTCGCCACGCCGACGCCGACCGTCGTGCTGGCCTTCTTCATGCTGAGCTCGTTCGCGATCGCGGTGCCGACGGGGATCAAGATCTTCAACTGGATAGCCACGCTCTGGCGGGGCCAGATCTGGTTCCAGACCGCCCTGCTGTTCGCCGTCGCCCTGCCCGCCCAGTTCGTGATCGGCGGGATCTCGGGCGTCATCCTGGCCATCTTCCCCGTCGACTGGCAGCTCACCGACACCTACTTCGTGGTCGCCCACCTGCACTACGTCCTCTTCGGCGGCACCGTGTTCGCGATCTTCGCCGGGCTCTACTACTGGTTCCCGAAGATGAGCGGCCGGCTGATGTCGGAGGCGCTCGGCAAGGCCTCGTTCTGGCTGATGTTCATCGGCTTCAACGTGACCTTCCTGATCCAGCACTCGATGGGCCTCTCGGGCATGCCGCGCCGCATCTACGACTACCCGGCCGGGGCCGGCTGGAGCGGCTACAACATGGTCTCGACGATCGGCTCCTTCATCCTCGGCCTCGGCGTCCTCATCACGCTCGTTAACGTGCTCTACAGCCTCAAGGCGGGGCGGCGGGCGGGCAACGATCCCTGGCGCGGGAACACGCTCGAGTGGTTCACGCCGTCGCCCCCGCCAGAGAACAACTTCGACATCGTTCCGCGCGTCCGCAGCGTCGAGCCGATGAAGGACATCCGGCGCGAGGCCGAGGCCGCGGCACGACCGGCCGGCTCGGTGGCCCAGCCGGTGGCCTCGGGCACGTGACCGCCCCCTCGCCGGGGTACCGCCGGCTTGCGCTCGGGACCGCCGCCGCGACCTTCCTGCTGATCGTGCTGGGCGGCGTGGTCAGGGTGTCCGACTCCGGGCTCGGCTGCGGGCCCGCGGGCAGCGGCTTCAAGGGCTGGCCGCTGTGCGCGGGCGACGTCCTGCCGGGACTCGACCTGAACACCGTGATCGAGTACTGCCACCGGCTCGTGGCGGGCGCCCTGACGCTGATGGTCTTCACGCTCGCGCTCCTGGCCTGGCGCCGTTACCGCAGTCACCGGGCGCTGCTCTGGACGACCACGGCGGCCGCCGCGCTGATCGTGGGCCAGGCGCTGCTCGGCGCCGCCACGGTCGAGCACGACCTGAACGAGACGCTCGTGGCCTCCCATCTCGGGATCGCCATGCTGCTGCTGGGCCTGGCGCTGTACGCGTGGCGCGCCGCGCGGCCGTCGGCGGACGTCGCGCCCGCCGGCACCGGCTTCCGCGCGCTCGCCGTCGCCGCCTCGGCGGCCGTACTCTGCACGATCGTCGCCGGGGGTTACATGGCGGGCACCGACGGACGCGGCCGTGCCCACGCGGCCGAGGGCGCCCACCACGCCTGCGGCACCCAGTTCCCGGCCTGCAACGACGGCTTCCTGCCCTTCGGCCAGAGCCGGCTCGTGAACATCCACCTGGTCCACCGGACGTTCATGTACCTGGCCGTCGTGCTGCTGATAGCGCTGGTCGCGGTCGCGCTGCGGCGCCGGCCGAGCGGGGCGGTCGTCCGGCTGGCGGGCGCGGTCGTGGGGCTGCTGGTGGTCCAGGTGCTCCTGGGCGCCCTGAACGTCTGGCTCGCGACCGAGTACGAGCTTCTGATCCTGGCCCACCTGGCAGTCGGCACGCTGTTGTGGGCCGCGGCCGCGGGACTCACCTTCCAGCTCTTCCGGGTGCCCGAGCCGGCGGGCGCGCGAGCGGCGCGGCGGCCGCCAGAGGCGGTGACGGCCTGATGGAGGCGCACAGCCATCCGCGGCCGCTGATCGCCCGGGGACGCACGGTCCTCGCGGACTACATCCAGATGACGAAGCCCAAGGTGCAGTCGCTGCTGCTCTTCACAACCGTGACGACGATGTACGTCGCGGGGCGCCCGTCGCTCGGCCTGGTGGCGCTCACGTGCCTGGGCGGCGCGCTCTCGGCGGGCGGGGCCGGAGCGATCAACCACGCGCTCGATCGCGACCTCGACGCGATGATGAAGCGCACCGCGAACCGACCGGTCCCCTCCGGCCGGGTCAGCCCCAAGGCGGCGATCGTCTACGGGGTACTGCTGGGCTGCGCCTCATTCGCGCTGCTGGCGCTCACCGTCAACGCCCTGGCCGCAGTGCTAGCCATGTCGGGCCTGCTCGGCTACGTGCTCGTCTACACGCTCTGGCTCAAGCGCTCGACGCCGCAGAACATCGTGATCGGCGGCGCAGCGGGGGCGATGCCGGTCCTTATCGGTTGGGCCGCCGTCACTCGCACCGTCGGTGCGCCCGCATGGGTGATGTTCATGATCATCTTCCTGTGGACCCCGCCCCACTTCTGGGCCCTTGCGATGCGCTATCGCGACGACTACGCCGCGGCCGGAGTCCCGATGATGCCCGTCGTCCGGACCGAGTCGGAGACGACGCAGCAGATCCTGCTCTACGCGATCGTCCTCGTCTTCGTAACGCTCATCCTCTCGCCCGTCGGCGGGCTCGGCGCGCTGTACGCCGTGTCAGCCGCAGCGCTCGGCGTCGGCTTCATCTACCGCGCGGCGCAGCTGCGGCTTCGTCCGGACCCGCAGACCGCCTTCGGCCTCTTCAAGTACTCGGTGACGTATCTCGGCCTCCTGTTCGCCGCCATCGCCGTAGACCGGCTCTTCTGGTGAGCCGTAATGAGTTGAGCGCTCCGGGTCGTCCTGTCATGCTTCCCTCTCGATGAAACGCATCCGCCTCCTCGTCGCGGCGATGCCGCTCGCCCTCCTCGCTGGATGCGGCCAGACCCCCGACCAGACGCAGAAGGCCCGCGGCGTCCTGTCCGGGGTGAACCTGATCGCCGGTATGACAGTGATCGTCCTGGTCGTTGCCGTCGCCTTCATCGTCGGTGCGGTCGCGTTCGATCGCCTCGTCAGGACGAGGCGGCAGCTGGCGACCGCGCCGCCCGCGCCCCCGGCCGAAGAGGAGGAGCAGGACGAAGTAGTCGCCGGGATCACGGTCGGCCGCGCGCGTGTGCCCCGCTGGCTCTACGCCTGCTACG
>JBHELQ010000111.1:0-6455 GCA_046262995.1 Thermoleophilaceae bacterium | reverse complement strand
CAGCAGCTCCCCGCCCGAGAGCCACTGCGTCGGGTCCTCGAGCTCGGTGATGTGCACCCAGCGGATCGGCGCCTCGGCGCCCTGCTCGCCCGCGGCGAGGCCGAGGCCCATCTCGCTGACGAGCTCGCGGACGGTGAGCATCAGCGACTCAGTGGCGCACGATCCGGTCCCACGCCTCGGTCAGGACGGCGCGCAGGATCGAGTCGATTTCCTCGAACTGCTCGGTGTCGGCGATCAGCGGCGGTGCGAGCTGGATGACCGGGTCCCCGCGATCGTCGGCGCGGCAGATCAGGCCGCGGCGGTAGAGCTCACCCGACAGGAAGCCGCGCAGGAGCTCCTCGGACTCGTTGTCGTCGAAGCTCTCCTTCGTCTCCTTGTCCTTGACGAGCTCGAGCGCATGGAAGAACCCGTCCCCGCGCACGTCGCCCACGATCGGCAGGTCCTGCCCGATGCCCTCGAGCATCGATCGGAACTCCCCCTTCTTCGCGCGAACGTGGCCGCACAGGTCCTCGCGCTCGTAGACGTCGAGGTTCGCCATGGCCACCGCGCAGGCCATCGGATGGCCGCCGAAGGTGAAGCCGTGCGAGAACATCCCCTTCGGGTCGTCGTTGAACGGCTCGGCCAGGCGGTCCGAGCAGATCATCGCCCCCATCGCCGCATAGGCGGAGGTCAGGGCCTTCGCGCACGTGACGATGTCGGGCTGATAGCCGTAGCGATCGCAACCGAACCAGTGACCGAGCCGGCCCATCGCGCAGATGACCTCGTCGGAGATCATCAGCACGCCGTAGCGGTCGCAGATCTCGCGCACGCGCTGGAAGTAGCCCTCCTGCGGCGGGAAGCAGCCGCCGCCGTTCTGGACGGGCTCGAGGATCACGGCCGCCACGCTCTCGGGCCCCTCGAACACGATCCGCTCCTCGATCTGGTCGGCGGCCCAGAGCGGGTCGCGGTCGTCGGGCCAGCGATACGAGTTCGTGTTCGGCACGTGGCAGGCGCCCTGGAGCAGCGGCTCGAACGGAGTGCGGAGCGAGGTGATGCCGGTTGCCGACAACGCTCCGAAGGAGGTGCCGTGATAGGCGATCTCGCGCGCGACGATCTTGGTGCGGCCGGCCTCGCCCCGCAGCCGGTGGTAGTTGCGGGCGAGCTTCCAGGCGGTCTCGACCGCCTCGGAGCCGCCGGAGGTGAAGAAGACCCGGTTCAGGTCGCCGGGCGCGAGCTCGGCCAGTCGCGTGGCCAGCTCGATGGCCGGCGGGTGGGCGTAGCTCCAGTTGGTCCAGAAGCCGAGCTCCTTCGACTGGCGCGCCGCCGCCTCCCCCAGCTCAGCCCGTCCGTGGCCTGCGCTGACACAGAAGAGCGAGGACAGGCCGTCCAGGTAGCGCTTGCCGTTCTCGTCCCAGACGTAGCAGCCCTCACCGCGCACCAGGATCGGGATCTGGTGCTCGTCGTCGTACGCGCCCATGCGCGTGAAGTGCATCCAGAGATGTCGGCGGGCCTGCTCCTGCAGCCGGCTCGCCGCTCCCGGCTTCGGCTGGGTGGCGGTCTGGGGGGTCGTGGCCATCGGCTCTCCTCGGCCTAGCTAGACACTCTGGACAAAGGTAACGGCGCTCTGGAGCAGACACAAGGGAGCATTCCGTGAAAGCACGCGGCGTTTCATTGTCCGAGTCGTACAATGACGACCCCTCGATTTAGGTCTTCCTGCCCCTTGTCAGAGCGCCGCTCCGGCCATACCGTCAGCTCTCGAATGGACTCTCCGGCTCCGAGCGTGCGCCTCGAGCGGGTGACCAAGCGCTTCGGCGACCTGGCGGCCGTACGCGACCTGAGCCTGGACATCGAGCGTGGAGAGTTCTTCACCCTGCTGGGGCCCTCCGGCTGCGGCAAGACCACCACCCTGAGGATGATCGCCGGCTTCGAGGAGCCGACGGAGGGCCGGATCCTGCTCGACGGCCGCGACGTGACCGGCCTGCCGGCGTTCAAGCGCCCGACGAACACCGTCTTCCAGAGCTACGCGCTGTTCCCGCACCTGAGCGTCGAGAGGAACGTGGCCTTCGGCCTGGAGCGCAAGAAGGTGGCGAAGGACGAGGTGCGCGCGCGCGTGGCCGAGGAGCTCGAGCGCGTGGGCCTCTCGGGGGAGGCCAAGCGCAGGCCCGCCCAGCTCTCGGGCGGCCAGCAGCAGCGGGTGGCTCTGGCCCGCGCGCTCGTCAACCGCCCCGCGGTGCTGCTGCTGGACGAGCCGCTCGGCGCGCTCGACCAGAAGCTTCGCAAGCAGCTCCAGCTCGAGCTGAAGGGCATCCAGCGCGACGTGGGCATCACGTTCATCTACGTGACCCACGACCAGGAGGAGGCCTTGACGATGTCCGACCGCATCGCGGTGATGAACCGCGGCGTGGTCGAGCAGGTGGACGGCCCGGAGACCGTCTACGAGCGTCCGCGCACGACCTTCGTGGCCGGCTTCATCGGCGTCTCCAACCTCATGCCGGGACAGGTGGTCTCGGCGAACGGGGCGGGGGCGGACCTGCGGCTCGACTCGGGCGTGACCGTCCAAGCGCCCGAGTCCCACGGCGCCTCCGCCGGCGAGCGCTGCTACGCCGTTGTGCGGCCGGAGAAGCTCGAGATCCACCCGGCGGGCGACGTCCCGCTGTCGGGCCGGCCGAGCGTGGACGGCAGGATCGAGAGCTCGCTCTATCTCGGCACGGCGACGCAGGTGGTGGTGCGTCTGGCGGATGGGACGGCCATGACCGTGCTGGTTCCCAACAGCGACGAGGCTGCCCGCCAGCGCCTGCCGACGGCAGGCGACCCCGTGCGGCTGGCGTGGGCCAGCGAGCACATCCATATCGTGAGAGAGGCGCGCGGCGATGCCCCCGCGCCGGAACCGGAAACCGCCCAGGTGGCATGAAGGAGGAGGGGCAATGAGCGAGGACTTCGAGCGGTACCTAGAGGAGCTGATGAGCGACCCGATCACGCGTCGGCGCCTGCTGCGGCAGGGCAGCGCCGGGGCTCTGTCGGCGAGCGCGATCGCCTACCTGGCGGCGTGCGGCGACACCGGCGGTGGCAAGAAGCAGACCAAGGTCATCCCCAAGGGCCAGATCTCGAAGACGCTCTACTTCGCCAACTGGCCGGACTACATCGACCCGAAGAAGAGCTCATTGGGAGAGTTCAAGAAGCGCTACGGGACGAGCATCAAGTACGTCGAGGAGGTCAACGACAACGACCAGTTCTTCGGCAAGGTGCGCCAGCAGTATGCACGCGGCGACTCGGGGGGCCGGGACCTTCACGTCGTCACCGACTGGATGGCCCAGCGCATGCAGCGGCTCGGCTACGTGCAGAAGCTCGACAAGTCGCAGCTTCCGAACGTCCAGAAGAACCTGCTCGACGCATTGCGGCACCCCGGCTACGACAAGAATCGCGACTTCTCCATCCCGTGGCAGGGGATCTTTGCGGGGATCATCTATCGCAAGGACAAGGTCAAGCGCACTCCTCACAGCGTCAACGACGTGTTCGACCCCGCCTACAAGGGCAAGGTCACGATGCTCACCGAGATGCGCGACACCGTCGGCCTTGTCATGCTCGGCATGGGCGAGGACCCCGCGACCTTCAAGGGCGTGGATCCCGCGCTCAAGGCGATCGAGAAGATCGACAAGGCCGCCAAGTCGGGCCAGGTCCGCCGCTTCACCGGCAACGAGTACATAGAGCAGATCCCCAAGGGCGACTCCTGGATCATCTACGGCTGGTCCGGCGACGCGGTGCAGCTGCAGGCCGACAACCCGAACATCAGGTTCGTCGCGCCCGAGGAGGGCTACACGCTCTCCTACGACAACATGCAGGTGCCGGTCGGGGCCCCGCACGCCTTCACGGCGGAGAAGTACATCGACTTCGTCTACCGCCCCGAGATCCAGGCTCCCCTCGCCGCATACATCAACTACATAACACCGGTCAAGGGAGTCAAGGAGATCTTCGCGAAGAAGTATCCGAAGCTGGCGTCGAGCCAGCTGATCTTCCCGAGCGACGAGACGCTGAAGCGGGCAACGGTCTTCCGCGACCTGAAGCCCGACGAGGAGCGCACGATCAACGAGGCGTTCCAGAAGGTGATTGGCGCGTAGGCCGTGGAGGCCGCCCAGCGCCGCAAGGCGCTGCTGCCATACCTGTTGCTGGGCCCCGGGCTGCTGTGGCTGGTGCTGTTCTTCGCGGTCCCTCTGGGCCTGATGGCCTATGAGTCGCTGAAGACCGGCACGCTCGACACCGGCTTCCAGTTCAGCTGGCAGTTCTCGAACTACACGCACGCGATCTCGACCTACAAGGAGCAGTTCCTGCGCTCGTTCGAGTACGCGGGCCTGTCGACGCTGCTCGCGCTCGCGATCGGCTATCCGCTGGCTTACGTGATCGCCTTCCGGGGCGGCAAGTGGCGCAACGCGTTGCTGCTGGCGGTGATCCTGCCGTTCTTCGTCACCTACCTGATCCGCACCCTGTCCTGGGAGACGATCCTGGCCGACGACGGCGTGGTGGTGAACGTGCTCCAGTCGGTCGGGATCCTCGGCCACGACGGGCGCCTGCTGGCGACGACCGCCGCGGTGGTGGCGGGCATCACGTACAACTTCCTGCCCTTCATGATCCTGCCGCTCTACGCGAGCCTCGAGCGGATCGACCACCGGCTGCTGGAGGCGGCGTACGACCTCTATGGCAGTCGGCGCGCGGTGTTCACACGCGTCACGCTGCCGCTTTCTATGCCAGGGGTCGTGGCCGGCGTGCTGCTGACATTCATCCCCGCCGCGGGCGACTTCGTCAATGCCACGCTGCTCGGCACGCCGCGCCAGTTCATGATCGGCAACGTGATCCAGAGCCGCTTCCTGGTGATAGCCGACTACCCGAGCGCGGCGGCGCTCTCGTTCGTGCTGATGGCGATCATCCTTGTGATGGTGCTGGCCTGGGCCCGCTTCGCGGGCACCGAGTCGCTGATGGGCTCGGAGGCGACCTGATGGAGGCTGCTAGCGCCGTCGCTCCCGCCACCGCCGGTCAGGGGCGCGCCATCCGCGTCGGCCGGCGATTGCTCGACTACAGCCTCAACGTCTACGGGCTGCTGGCATTGCTGTACCTGCTTGCTCCGATCGCGATCGTCCTGGCGTTCTCCTTCAACCATCCGAAGGGGCGGTTCAACTTCGTCTGGCAGGAGTTCAGCTTCCACGCCTGGAAGCACCCGTTCGCCGTCGAGGGGCTGGGCGAGGCGATGAAGAAGAGCCTGGAGATCGCAGCGCTGTCCACGATCGGCGCCACGGTCCTCGGCACGCTGATGGCGCTCGCGCTCGTGCGCTACCAGTTCCGCGGCCGGGCACCCACCAACTTCTTCATCTTCCTGCCGCTGGCCAGCCCGGAGATCGTGCTCGGCGCTTCGCTGCTGGCGATGTTCCTGAACGTGGGAGTCGCGCTCGGCTTCGCCACGATCCTGATCGCCCACATCATGTTCAACGTCTCGTTCGTCGTGGTGACCGTCCGCTCGCGGCTGATCGGCTTCGACCGCAGCATCGAGGAGGCCGCGCAGGACCTGGGCGCCAACAACGTGCAGACCTTCGTGCGCGTGACTCTGCCGCTGATCATGCCCGGCGTGCTCGCCGCCGCCCTGCTGGCCTTCGCGCTCTCGATCGACGACTTCGTAATCACCAACTTCAACTCCGGGTCGACGGTCACGTTCCCGCTCTTCATCTGGGGCGCGGCACGTGTGGCCGTCCCGCCGCAGATCTATGTGATCGCCGCGATGATCTTCCTCGTTACGCTGCTGGCGATGGCGCTCACCGTCTGGCAGCAGCGCCGCGCCGAGCGGATGGCGTCCGTGAGGCCCGAGCCGCTCGGCGAGGGCGCTTGAGCACCTACGAGCGCATAGCCGAGCTGCCGCTCGAGGTCGAGTCCGTGGAGCTCGAGGGGCTCGAGCTCGAGGTCACGAGCGACTTCACCCGCCTGACCACGCTCATCAAGCTCCAGGGCGGCGGCCACGAGGGCATCGGCGAGGACGTGACCTACGACGCGCTCGACCAGATCGCGCTCCAGGACGCGCCGCGCTTCGAGCTGGCCGGGTCGTACACGATCGACTCGTTCTCGCAGAGGCTGGACGAGGTCGATCTCTGGCCCTCGCCTCCCGTCCGTGACGTCTCGCGCCTCTACCGCCGCTGGGCGGTCGAGTCAGCCGCGCTCGACCTGGCGCTGCGGCAGTCGGGCAGCTCGCTGGCCGACGCGGTCGGCCGCGAGCCGCGCCCCGTCCGCTTCGTCGTCTCGATGCGCCTGGGGGCGCCCGGGTCGACCGAGCCGGAGACGGCCGAGCGCGTGCACTTCGTGCTCGGCAAGTATCCCGGCACGCGCTTCAAGCTCGACCCCACCAACACCTGGTCGCGCGAGCTGGTGGAGGAGCTCGCCGGCACGGGCGCCATCGACTCGCTCGACCTGAAGGGCTTCTACAGCGGCACCCCCGTCGACGT
>JBHELQ010000110.1:0-1236 GCA_046262995.1 Thermoleophilaceae bacterium | reverse complement strand
CGTCTCGGTGATCTCGAACACGACCCGGCTGGGGTCCGCGCCGGCATCGGCGAGATCGCGCTCCAGCCGCGCCGGGAGCTCGGCGTCGGCCACCGAGCGGGCGGAGAGGTTGATGTTCACCGATCGTCCCTTCGCCCCGAGGGCGAGTGCCTGGCGGACCACCCATGTGTCGATGTCCCGGATGAGGCCGAAGCGCTCAGCGGTCGGCAGGAACGAACCGGGCGGAATGACCTCGTCCCCGTCGCCGAGCATGCGGACCAGCAGCTCCTCCGACACGAGGTCGCCCGTGCGGACGTCCAGGATCGGCTGGGCGTGCAGCACCAGCCGCTCCTCGCGGATCGCGCTGCGCACGCGTCCCACCCAGGCGAGGCGCTCGTCCTGGCGCCCCGCGAACACGACCACCCGGTCGCGGCCCTGCTCCTTCGCCTGGTGCAGGGCGATGTCGGCGGTCATCAGGGCGTCCTCCGCGCGGAGGCTGTCGCCCGGCTCGAACGGCGCCACCCCGGCGCTGGCCGTGACCGGCATGCTCGTCCGGTGGGAGCGGATCGCGTCGAGGATCGCCAGCGCGCGGTCGCGGCCGGCCCCGTCGGAGGCGTCCGGCACGAGCACGGCGAACTCGTCGCCGCCCAGCCGCGCGAGCAGCTCGCCCGGCGTGAGCATGCGGTCGATGGCCTTGGTTATCCCGCGCAGGACCGCGTCCCCCGCCGACGGGCCCAGCGAGTCGTTCACGAGCTTCAGGTGGTCCACCCCGACGGCTATGACCGCGCCCCGTTGGCCCTCCCGGCCCTTGAGCTCGTCCTCGAAGCGGCGGCGGTTGAAAAGACCCGTGAGCTGGTCGTGGTTGGCGTGGAAGCGGAGCTCCTCGCTGGCGGCGCGCTGGTCCGAGATATCGATCAGGAGACCCTCGATCTCGAACGCGCCGCCCTCGGCGCTCCTGACCTTGGCCTCGTCGCGCACCCAGACGAGCCGCCCGTCGCGCGCGAGCATTCTGTACTCCACCTCCAGCTGCAGGCCGTGGTTCTCGCAGCGGTCCTCGGCCTCGAGCACCCGTTCGCGGTCGTCCGGGTGCACGCGGGAGATCCACAGGTCGGAGTCGGCCATCCACTCCTCGGGCGTGAACCCGACCAGCTTCTCGATCTGCGGCGAGACGTAGCTCCAGCGCCCCTCCGCTCCCGGCTGCGCCGAGTAGACCACCACGGGCAGCCGTTCCACGAGCGTCCGGTACTCGCGCTCGGC
>JBHELQ010000109.1:0-31238 GCA_046262995.1 Thermoleophilaceae bacterium | reverse complement strand
CTGTACATCGGCCTTGCCGTGGCCAAGCCGGTAGTGCTGAGCGCCGTGGGCGGCTTCCGCGAGGTCGCGGAGGACCACGGCGCCGGGCGATTGGTGCCGCCCGGGGATCCCGCCGCCCTGGCCGCGGCGATGCGCGAGCTTCTGGACGACCCCGCGAAGCGCGCAGCCCTCTCGGAGCGAGCCGCGGCGGCGGCGGCCGGCCCCTTCTCCTGGGAGGGGATCGCCCGCCGGACCCTGGGCCTCTACGAGGAGCTGCGCCGATGAAGGTCGTCTTCATGGGCAAGCACAAGCGCTCCGCGGCCCGGGCGCTGGCCTACCTCCTGGAGCAGGGCTGCCAGGTCCCGGCGGTGGTCGCCCCCCAGCCGGACGACAGCCTGCATCCGGATCAGCGACTGGACCTGGTCGCGCAGGCGGCGAGGGTCCCGCTGGTCTCGGACGAGGATCTGTACGCGGCGCTGGACCATCCGGGTGACGGCGGACCGGACCTGGCGGGCGTCGACCTGGTGGTCTCGTTCCTCTTCTGGAGGCGTATCCGGGAGCCGCTCGTGTCGCACGGCAGGCTGGGCTGCCTGAACTTCCATCCCGCACCCCTGCCCGACTTCCGAGGCGTCGGCGGCTACAACGTGGCCATCCTCGAGGGCCTGCAGGAGTGGGGAGTGTCCTGCCACTTCGTCGACGAGGAGCTCGACACGGGCGACCTGGTGGCGGTCCAGCGCTTCCCGATCGATTCGGACACGGCCACGGCCTTCTCGCTCGACCTCGAGAGCCAGGAGCGCCTCTACCTGCTGTTCACGGACGTGGTCGAGCAAGCGCTCCGCGGCGAGCCGCTCCAGCGGGCGCCCCAGGCCGACGGGCGCTACGTCAGCCGCGAGGAGCTGGAGAGCTTGCGCGTGCTCCGCCCCGGCGACGACATCGACCGCAAGCTGCGCGCCTTCTGGTACCCGCCCTGGCCGGGAGCGGTCGTGGATGTGGACGGCCGCGCCCTGACCCTCGTCGACGAGCGCCTGCTCGCGGAGGTCGCCGACGCGTACCGCTCCGCCGGACGCGTCCCGTAGGCGCGTGGGCGCGGGTGACCAGGCTCACATTCGGTAGGCGGGGCCGCTGTATCGTGGGTCCATGAGCGGGCTCGCCTGTGCCGCCTGCGGAACTGACAATCCCGCGGGCGCGCGCTTCTGCATGTCCTGCGGCACCGCGCTGGAGCGCCGCTGCCCGGGTTGCGGCGAGCCGGCCCTGGCCGAGGCGCGCTTCTGCATGTCCTGCGGGACGCCGCTCGCCGAGGCCACCGCCGCCCCCGCCGCCCCGGCCGTGCCGGACGGGGCGGTCCCCCCGGACACGTTGCGCCACGTGACCATCGTCTTCGCCGACCTCTCGGGCTACACCGCGGTGGCCGAGCGGATGGACCCCGAGGCGGTCAAGCAGCTCGTCGACGGAGCGCTGCGCCGTCTGGGGCGCGAGGTGGAGCGCTACGGCGGGACGGTGGACAAGTACATAGGCGACAACGTCATGGCGCTGTTCGGGGCGCCCGTTGCCCACGAGGACGACGCCGAGCGGGCGGTCCGGGCGGGCCTGGGCATGCAGGCGGCGATGGAAGAGGTGAACGAGGGTGTGCCCGGGGAGATCAGCTTCGCGCTGCGCGTCGGGATCAACACAGGCGAGGTGCTGGCCGGCGCCGTCGGCGACGACTACACCGTCGTCGGAGACACGGTGAACGTCGCCTCGCGGCTGCAGACGGCCGCGCGGCCCGGCAGCGTCACGGTGGGCGAGCGAACGATGCGCTCGACCCGCGACGCGGTGCGCTACGAGCAGCTCCAGCCGCTCGCCCTGAAGGGAAGGGCGGAGCCCGTGCCCGCCTGGGAGGTCGTCGGCCTGCTCGCCGAGCAGGCCAGCGGGCGCGCAACTCCCGCACGCGAGGCTCCGCTGCTGGGGCGCGACTACGAGCTGGAGGCGCTCGAGTCGATCTGCGTGCGGGTGATACGCGAGCGTCGCCCGCACCTGGTCACGCTGATCGGCGAGGCAGGGGTTGGCAAGACGCGGATGCTGCGCGAGCTCGAGCGCCGGATCGCGGGCCACGAGGAGCCCGCGGTGCTGCGGACCGGCCGCTGTCTGCCGTATGGGTCCGGGATCGTCTTCTGGGCCCTGGGCGAGGTGGTGCGAGCCGAGTGCGGGATCCTGGACACGGACTCCTCCGAGCAGGCCTGGCGCAAGCTCTGCGGCTACCTGACCGAGCTGCATGGGGGCGAGGGAGAGGCCGCCGAGCGGCAGGCCGCGCTCATCGGTCGCTCGATAGGGCTCGAGGTGCCGGAGCGGATTCCGATTCCCGAGGCGGACGACCCGGAGCGCATGCGCGACGCGCTGCTGTCGGCCCTGCGCGCGGCGATCGAGGCGTCCGCCCGCCGGCGTCCGCTCGTGCTCGCCTTCGAGGACATCCACTGGGCCGACGACGGAATGCTGGACGCGATCGAGCATCTGGCTCAGTGGGTGCGCGCGCCCCTGATGGTGCTGTGCCTGGCGCGCGACGAGCTACTCGAGCGCCGGCCCAGCTGGGGCGGGGGCCGCCGCAACGCGACCCAGCTCTTCCTGGAGCCGCTCACCGCCGGTGACACCGAGCGGCTGGTGGCGAGCCTGCTGCCGGACGGTGGCGAGATCGTGGCCGGCGTCGCGGAGCGCTCCGGCGGCAACCCGCTCTTCGCCGAGGAGATGGTCCGTAGGGTCATCGAGGAGGGGAGCGTCGAGACGGCGGAGCTGCCCGACACGGTCCAGGCCGTGCTCGCCGCGCGGCTCGACTCGCTCGACCCGTTCGAGCGACGGCTCGTGCAGCAGGCCGCAGTCGTGGGGCGCACGTTCTGGGCGAGCTCGCTGGCCGGAGTGGCGCAGGATGAGGGCCGAGATCTGGAGCCCGCGCTCACCTCCCTTCAGGAAAAGGACATCCTTGCCCCGGGCGCCGAGAGCCTGCTGGCCGGCGAGCGGGAGCTGGCCTTCAAGCACGTGCTGATCCGCGATGTCGCCTACGGCATGCTGCCGAAGGCGGTCCGGTCGGAGAAGCATTTCGAGGTCGGCGCCTTCGTGGAGGCGCGGGCCGGCGACCGCACCGATGAGGTGGTGGCATTGCTGGCCGAGCACTACGGCCGCGCCGCCACGCTCGGGCAGGAAGTCGGGGTCCCCGCTCCGACGCTCGCTCCGATGCGCGAGCGCGCCGTGCGCTACCTCGAGGAGGCCGGAGACGCCGCCGCGCGCCTGTACTCGAATCGTGAGGCCGCCGCCCACTACCGGAACGCCCGCGAGCTGGCCGCGGAGGGCGACCTGGCCCGGATCGGGGAGAGCCTGGGCGACGTGTCGCTGCGGCTGGGCCGCGTGGACGAGGCGATCGCCGTGTGGGAGGAGTGCCTGGCCTACCACCGCGGCCAGGAGCACCTCGAGCGCGTGGCCGACCTGCACCGCAAGATCGGCGCCGGTCTCTCCCACAAGGGGGAGCGCAAACCGGCGATCGAGCACTACCAGAAGGGCATCAACCTGTTGAAGGACGGACCGCCCTGCCTGGAGCTGGTGCGGCTGTACGAGGAGGCCGCCTGGCTCTACCTGCAGACGGGCGACAACATGCTCGCCATCTACGCGTCGGAGAAGGCGCTGCGCCTGGCCGAGCGCCTGGGCGAGACGCGGGCCGCCAGTCGCGCCCACGGCATCTTCGGGCGGGTGTTCGGTCGCATCGGGGACACCGAGAAGGCGCGCTCCAACCTGGAGCGCTCGGTGGAGCTCGCCCGCGGATCGGACCACGGGGAGACGATCCTCGCGCTGCTCGCCCTCGGACGGCACCTGGAGATCTCGGAGGCGGACCTCGACGAGGCGGGGCGGGCATACGCCGAGGCGCTGACCCTGGCCGAGCGGCTGGGGGACCTGCCCGCCCAGGTGGAGCTCCACGCCGCGATCGGCCAGCTGGCCGTCTACCGCGCCGATTGGGCCAGCGTGGCGGAGTCCACCGAGGCCAGCGCGACCCTTGCGGAACGGGAGGGGCTCGTCGGGAAGCTCTGTCTCCCGTATGTCCTGCGGGCGCTGCTGCGCTGGCGTGACGGAGACGCACAGGGGGCGGCCGACCTGTTTCGGAAAGCCCACGAGCTCGCCGACCGGGTGGGCTGGTCGGAGCTCGCCTTCCAAGCGCTGTACGGGCTCGCCGGCACGCTGCGCGACTCGGGGGACCTGAACGGCGCCATCACTGCGCTCGAGCAGGCGGTGGACATCTGCGAGCGCGCCGGCCTGATCGCACAGACGATCCAGGCCACGGGGGCGCGCGGTGTCGTCCTGGCGCTGGCCGGGCGGGGCGAGCAGGCGCGCGAGGCGGCCGAGGAGGCCACCGAGCTCGCCGAGCGGCTGCACTATCCGATTGGCGGCGCGGCGGCCCTGGAGGCGCGCGGCGCGACCGCGGAGGATCCCGCGGAGAGCCTGCGGCTGCTCGAACAGGCCGAGAAGGCCTGGCGCGACCTCGACCGCCCGCTGGAGGCGGCCCGCTGCCGGCTGCTCGGGGGGCAGCTCTGGGCCGAGCACGACCCGGAGGCGGCGCGAGCGCGGCTCGAGGCGGCGGCGGAGCTGACCTCCGAGCTCGGAGTGCCGCACCTCGCTCAGCGAGCCCGCGAGCTGGCGGCGAGCTGAGCTCGGGCGGCGCCGGCTAGGGCGTCTTGTCGGCGCCCACGATCACGACCACCGTGGCATCGCCGGCGAGCGCCTGGGTCTGGGCGTCGATCGGCTCGCGCTGGCCGATGCGGAGCTTGCGACCCACCGCAGCAGCCTCGCGCTCGTGACCCGAGCGGAACAGCACGACCGACTCGGCGCGCTGCTGGTCCGAGCTGTTGGTGACGTTGCCGAGCTGGAAGCCGAAGGACTCGATCGAATCGCCGATCTGGGCCGCCAGGCCCGGCACGGTCGTCCCGTTCAGCACCGAGACGGTCACGGTCGCCGGGTTGATCGGCGCGCCACGGCGCTTCGGCTTCTGATCCCCGCCCGACGGGGCGAACCTCCCGCCGTTGTCCGACGTCGTGGGACCCTCGTTCTTGCCGAGCTGCGTGACGCCGTAGGCCGCGCCGCCGCCGACGATCAGGATGCCCGCTATCGCGACGGTGAGGTAACGGGGGTTGGCCAGCAGCCGGCTGTACCACGGGTCCCGTCGCGGGGGCGTGAGGATGGCCGTCTCCGACGGCGCCGGCCGCCCGCTGGCCCCCGCGCGTGAGGGGAAGCGCGGACGGCCCTGGCCGCCACCCGACGGCACTGGCGGCGGCGGAGTGGTCGCGCGGGCGGCGGGGGTCTCGCCGTCGGGCCGGGGCTGGGTTGCCTGGCCGGGCTGGGTCGAAGGCTTGGTCTCGCCGCCCGCGGGCGGGCTCGCGGCCGCTCCGGCCGGCGATGCGCCCGACTTGGCCTGATCGCCGGCGCCCACGGCTCCCGCGCCGGCCGGGGTGGGCGGTGCCTCCTTCGCGCCCGGGGACGCCTGTCCCGCCTGGGCCTGTGCGCCGGCCGGCTGGAGGCCCGGCTTGTCCCCACCTTGCTTCGCGGCTCCGTCCGCGGCGGGGGCGGGCTGCGCCGCGGGCTTCGCCTGCTCCCCCGGGGCGGCCTGCTTCTGCCCGGCGGGCGTGGCTGCGGCTGGGGTGGCTGCGGCCGGTTTTGCTGCGGCCGGCTTCGCGGCGGCCGCGGCGGGGGTCGCTCCGGCCGCCGCTGCCTGAGCCGGCGCCGGGCGGGCGGGGGTCGCCCCCGGCTTGGGCTGGGCGACCACGCGCCCCGCCGGCGCGGCCGCCTGCTGAACGGCCTGCTCGCTCGCGCGCTCAGGCGCACGCCCGGCCCACTCGCGCAGCCGCTTCAGGTCCCGGGCCTGCGAGAAGTAGAGCGCGGACAGAACCGCGAGCCCCACGACCGCCGCCAGCCCGGCGTAGGCGCCGATCTCCTTGATGATCTCCATCGGGAAGGTCCTGGGGAACTGTAAAGACGGCGGCGGCCCGCAGCGCGCGCCCTAGGAGGGCTCACTCTGAGCGCCGGCCGTGACGGCCAGCGCGCGCTCGGCGGAGAGCTCTGCCACTGCCCCCGCCAGCGCGGCAGCGTCGCCACCGTACACCAGCTCCTCGATCCGGGCGAACGCGCTCTCGACCCACTCGGGATCGAGGGGCGGGCGGAGCGCCGAAACGATCTTCTCGGCGTGGGTCGGCCGCGGCCGCTCACCCGGGTTGAAGAGCTCCTCGTGGACCTTCTCCCCCGGCCGGCGCCCCGTGATCTCGACCGCGATCTCCTCGTCCGGCTCGTAGCCCGCAAGGCGGATCATGTTTCGGGCCAGGTCGACGATCTTGACGGGGTCCCCCATCTCCAGCACGAACACCTCGCCGCCCGTGGCGAGCTCCCCGGAGCGGATGATCAGCTGCACGGCCTCCGGGATCGTCATGAAATAGCGGGTCATCCTGGGATCGGTGACCGTCACCGGCCCGCCGGCCGCGATCTGGCGGCGGAAGATCGGCACGACGGACCCGGAGGAACCGAGCACGTTCCCGAACCGGACGGACGCGTAGCGCGTGCCCGGATGGCGGTTCTGCGCGGCCTCGACCGCCCACTCGGCGAGCGCCTTGGAGGCGCCCATAACGGTCGCCGGGCTGACCGCCTTGTCGGTTGAGACGAGCACGAACCGCTCGACGCCCTCCTCGCCGGCCGCCGCCGCCAGGATGCGCGTGGCCACGGCGTTGTTGCGCACGGCCTCCACGGGGTTCTCCTCCATCAGCGGGACGTGCTTGTAGGCCGCCGCGTGGAACACGACCGACGGCCGGTGCTCCTGGAACACCTCGCGGACCCGCGTCGCGTCCCTGCAGTCGGCGAGCACCGGCGCCGCCCGCGCGAAATGGCGCTCCTCCTCGAGCTCCCGGCGTATCTCGAAGAGGCTGTTCTCGGCGTTGTCGACCATCACGAGCAGCTTGGGCATGACGCGCGCGATCTGACGGCAGAGCTCCGCGCCGATCGAGCCGCCGGCGCCGGTGATCAGCACCACCTGGCCGCGCAGGTACGCCGCCACGCGGTCGACCTCCATGCGCACCGGCTCGCGGCCGAGGACGTCGTCGACGCGAACCTCGCGCACCTGGCGCATCAGCGTGGCGCCGCCGGAGAGGAGCTCGAATGTGGTGGGCAGCGTACGGACCGGGATGCCGCGCTCGCGGCAGGCGGTCACCACCTTCTGCCTGACCACGCCCGGAGCGGATGGGATCGCGATGATCACCTCGTCCGGCTCCGTGTCGTCCAGGACCCGCGGCAGCTCCTCGGTCGTGCCGAGCACCTTGTGGCCCGCCACGCGCATGCCCTGCTTGCGCGGATCGTCGTCGACGAATCCGATCGGCGCGCTCGAGAGCTCCGGGTTGCGGCGCAGCTCGAAGGCCACCTGCTGGCCGCCATTGCCGGCACCGATGATCAGGACCTCGCGTGCCGCACGCTGGAGCAGCGGGCCGCGCTGGGGACGCTCGACGAGTGCGCGGACGAGGAAGCGGGACCCGGCCACGAAGGCCAGCGTAATCAGGAAGTCGAGCGCGATCACCCCGCGCGGCGGGTCTGTCTTGCCGCCGAACGAGAACAGGAACAGCACGGCGATCAGCACGACGCTGGACGTCACGACCGCCTTCACGATCGACTCGAAGTCCTTCTGGTCGACGAAGCGCCAGAGCTTCGAATAGAGCCCGAACAGGGCAAAGACGCCGAGCTTCATGGCGACCGCGAAGGCGATGGTCTGCCACAGCAGGTCGTCGTAGCGCGCGGGGATGCCCTGGTCGAAGCGCAGCGCGTAGGCCAGGTAGTAGGCCAGGGCGAGCAGGCAGCAGTCGATCCCCACCTGGACCAGGCGGCGCACGCTGATTGAGGTGGTGAGCGACTTCATGGAGCTGCTTGCAGGTGCAGTTTGACGACTCCGCCCGGACGCCGCAGCGGCGGCAAGTTCGCGCTCAATCGAGGGCGGACCCGCAGGCGGCCACCACCTCGCGGACGTCGTCCTCGGACAGCGCGGCGCCCATAGGCAGGGCCAGGTTGGCGCGGGCCGCCTCCTCGGTCCCGGGCAGGTCACGGACGGGCTCGAACCCGGCCATGGCCGGCTGACGATGCACCGGGACCCGGTAGTACCCGCGGGCCTGGACCCCGCGCTCGGCGAGCTTCCCGGCGAGCCGGTCGGCCTGGGGATGGCGCGCGACGTACAGGTGGTAGGCGTGGCCCGCGCCGTCGGCTGCGCGGGGAGGCGCCACGTGCTCGGCCAGCCCCTCGCGCTCGTACATTGCCGCCGCCTCCCTGCGCGCCCGGTTCCAGCCATCGAGCTCGGGCAGGAGCACCCGCAGCGCCGCGGCCTGGAGCTCGTCGAGACGCGAGTTGTAGCCGACCTCCGTGTAGGTCTGCTTGTCGCGCGAGCCGTGGAAGCGGAGCACCCGCGCGCGCTCCGCGATGTCGTCGTCGTCGGTCGCGATCGCGCCCCCGTCCCCCAGGCCGGGAAGGTTCTTCGAGGGAAAGAAGGAGAAGGTCGCCGCGTCGCCGAGCGCCCCCGCCCTCCGGTCCCCGAGCGTTGCCCCGATCGCCTGCGCCGCGTCCTCCAGCACAGGGACCCCGAGCTCGCGGAGCTCCGGCACGGACACCACGTTTCCGAACAGATGGACGGGAACGATCGCCTTCGTGCGCGGCCCGACCGCAGGCTTGACCGTCTCGGGGGTCACGCAGAACGTCTCGGGGTCCACATCGCAGAAGACGGGCACGGCGCCCGCCGCGACCGCGGCCTCCGCCGTCGCGTAGAAGGTGAAGGACGGCATGACCACCTCGTCGCCCGCCTCCACGCCGAGCGCCCGCAGGGCGATCGTGAGCGCGTCGGTCCCGTTCGCCACCCCGACGCAGTGGCGAACCCCGAGATATGCGGCGAGCTCCTGCTCGAACGCCGCGACCTCCGGGCCCAGGATGAAGCGCCCGCTGCGGGTGACGCGCGCGAGCGCCTCGATCAGCCGGTCCTGGTAGGGCTCGAGCGTCGTGGCGAACAGCGGGACGGCCATGAGCCGCTCGCTACCCTACTTCGCTCTTCATGCTCGAGCTCGCCTCGATCACGGACCCCGTGGTGAATGCGGCCGTGGATGTGGTGGACGCGCTGGGGCTGCCGGGGGTGTTCGCTCTCATGCTGCTCGAGAGCGCCTGCATCCCGGTGCCGAGCGAGGCCACCATGCTCTTCGCCGGCTTCAACGTCTCGAACCACGAGTACTCGCTGGTCGCGGCGACGGCCGTGGGCGTCGCCGGCAACCTGATCGGCTCCTGGCTGGCGTACTGGCTCGGCTACATCGGCCGGGTGGACCTACTCGAGAAGCATGGCCGCAAGCTGCACGTGAAGAAGTCCCAGCTCGAATGGGCGGACCGCTGGTTCGAACGCCACGGCGACGCGACGGTGTTCTTCACACGCATGCTGCCGATCATCCGGACGTTCATCTCGCTTCCGGCCGGAGTCGCGCGGATGCCGTTCTGGCGCTTCACGGCCCTGACCCTCGCGGGCTGCGTGCCGTGGGTGCTCGCGCTGGCGTTCATCGGCCAGCAGGCCGGCGATCGCTGGGAGCGCTGGAAGGACAGCCTGCATTACGTCGACTACGCCGTTGTGGCCGCCGTCCTGCTCGGCATCGCGTTCCTGGTGCTGCGCCGGCGACGCGCCCGGGCACTGGCCGAACGAGCCTGAAGAGAATCCTGGCGCCAGGGCCCGAACGACCCTAAGCTGGTCCTCGGCGGGGGCTCGTTCAATGACCGTCCCACCCCTAAGCCCGCCCCGCCCCGGCCCCGCTCCGAGCAGCGAGCCCGCGGCCTCCCCCTGGCCGTCGCTGGAGCGCCTGCTCCAGCACGTCCTCGCGCTGATCGAAGTCGACGCCGCGGCCTTCCTGCTCGTCGACGAACGTCGGCGCTGGGTGAGGCCGGCGGCCAGCTGGTTCGCCTCCCCGCTCCTGCGTGAAGCGCTGGCGCCCTCCGCGCGCTGGCCCTTCGACCCCGCGAGACCCGGACTGCTCGAGCTCGTCCTCGAGCGGGACCGTCCGCTTCTGCTTCCGAAGCTCGAGGCCTGGGAGGCCGCTCACGAGCTCGAACGCTCCGCCCTCGAGCGGCTTGGGGATTTCCGCGGTCGGGAGGCCTGGGCGGCGCTTGCGCAGGCGTCGCTGATCTGCACCCCGCTCAAGTCGGGCTCGGGATCGCCCCTCGGCGCGCTGGTGCTCGCGGCGACGGACCCCGCTCGCCCGCTCCGCTCGCTCGACCTGGGAATCGCGGAGGCGCTGTCGGACGTCTCGGGGGTCGCGCTGGAACGGGCGGAGCTGCTCGACAGGGAGTCCCGGCGGGCGGGCGCGGAGCGCCGACTCAAGCGGGCGGCCGAGGCCGTGGCGGGTTCGCTCGAGCTCGACGAGGTCTACCGCAGCGTCGCCGAACAGGGAACCGAGGTCGCCCGAGCGAGCAGAGCGCTGCTCACGCGCCTCGACTCACGCGCCCACGAGCTGCGCCCGGTTGCGAGCGTTGACTTCTCGGAGCCGTTCGCCAGCCGGAGGCTGTCCGTCGAGCGCAGCGCCCTGAGCCAGGTCGTGCGGACGCGGCGGCCATGCCTGGGGGGCGAGGAGGACTGGGCCCGGGCCGAGGGAGTCGGCTCCTTCATGCACGTTCCGATCGAGCTCGGGCCGCGGCTGTTCGGCGTCCTGACCGTGGCCCACGAGCGGCCCGGCCGCTTTGGCGAGGCCGATTTGGAGGCGCTCGTGAGCTTCGCCAGGTCCTCCGCCGCCGCGATCGCCAACGCGATCGACTTCCAGCGCGAGCGCCGCATCGCCCGCGCGCTCACGCTCGGGTTCGTCCCGGAGTCGCTGCCCGACGTACCCGGCTTCGAGACCGGATTGCTGTACGCGCCTTCCTCCAACGAGCCCACCGGCGGCGACGTCTACGGAGCCTGGCCGCTGCCCGGCGGCGAGCTCGCGCTGCTCGTCGGAGACGTCGCCGGCAAGGGTGTCGAGACCGCCGCGCTGAGCGCGATGGTGCGCTTCTTCGTCGAGGCGCGCAGCTGGGGCGAGCCGAGTCCCGCGGTCGTCCTGCGTGAGACCAACGCGATGCTGATGGAGAGGCTTCCCGGTTCGACCTTCGTCACCGCCTTCCTGGCGGTCCTATCGCCGGGCAGGGTGCGGTGGTGCAACGCGGGACACCTGCCTCCACTGGTGCTCGCCGGCGGGGAGCCGCGGCAGCTCCCGGGAGGCGGGCTGCCCCTCGGCGTGGACGGCGCCGCCGGCTACCGCGAGCTGGAGCTCGACCTGGAGCCCTCGGCGCTGCTCGTCGCCTACACCGACGGCCTGGTCGAGGCCCGCCGGGAGGGCGAGATGTACGGCGTGGAGCGGCTGGCCGCCCTGGTCGCCGAGCGGGGCCGGCGGCTGCATCCCCAGGAGCTCGTCGGGGTGCTGCACGACGAGACGTCTTCCTGGGCGGGCGGCCTGTCCGACGACGCCGTCGCGCTCGCGCTGCGTCGCCGCGCCTGAGCGGCACCCGCTTGCGATTGAATGGACCCATGCCTGATGGGGCCTACGCGCGCGCCGGCGTCGACCAGGCACGGACGGGGCGCGCCGTCGGGGCGCTCGTCGAGGTGCTGCGCCGGATCGACTCCGGGCGTCCCTCGCTCGCGGCGCTCGGCTCGGGGCACTACGCGAACGTCCTCCGCCTCGACGACCGGCTCGGACTGGCGGTCGCGACGGACGGCGTGGGGACGAAGCTGGTCGTCGCCGAGCAGCTCGGGCGGCTCGACACGGTCGGCATCGACTGCGTCGCGATGAACGCCAACGATGTGGTCTGCGTCGGCGCGGACCCGATCGCGCTGCTCGACTACGTGGCCGTCGAGGAGGCGGACCCGGACGCGCTCGCCGCCGTCGGCCGCGGGCTTCGCCGCGGGGCGGAGGACGCCGGGCTGGAGATCCCCGGAGGGGAGCTTGCCGTGGTGCCGGAGCTGCTGCGCGGGCACCCCTCGCCGCGCGGGATCGACCTGGTGGGCTTCTGCGTGGGGACCGTGGAGCTCGACTCGATCGTCACCGGCGGACGGGCGCGGGGGGGCGACGCGATCGTTGGGCTGCCATCCAGCGGCATCCACTCGAACGGGCTCACCCTGGCGCGGCGCGTCCTGCCCGAGCTCGAGGAGACGCCCGCGGAGCTCGGCGGCCGCAGCGTCGGCGACGAGCTGCTCGAGCCCACCACCATCTACGTTCGCGCGATCCGCGAGCTGCTCGCGTCGGAGGTCGACGTGCGGGGGCTCGCGCACATCACAGGCGACGGCTACCTGAACCTGCTGCGCCTGGAGGCGCCCGTGGGCTGGCGGATCGACGCCCCCCTCTCGGTCCCGCCGGTGTTCGACCTGATCGCTGCACGCGGCGGCGTGGACGACGCGGAGCTGTACGAGGTCTTCAACATGGGCTGCGGGTTCTGCTGCATCGTGCCGGGCGAGCAGGCCGAGGCGGCCGTCGAGCTGCTCTCGGAGCGCCACCCCGGCGCGGCGGTCATCGGGCAGGCCACAGCCGCCGAAGGCCTCGTCGAGCTTCGGGGCGCCGGCTCGGGCCACGGCCTCGTCGGCCGCCGCGGCGAGGGCTTCTCAGCGGCCCCGATTACCCGGTCCTAGGCGAGCTCCCAGAGCCAGCCCGTCAGCACGCGGGTCGGACTCACCCTCCACTCGGCCGCCAGCCGCCAGGCCTCCGCCGCGGCCCGCGGCCCCGGCAGGTCGCAGACGGCCTGGAGCTCGACGGTCGCCATCCGCCCGAAGCGGACAAGCGCGGCCGGGATGTCGGGCGCGACGCTCCCGGCCGGGTGTGCCCCGGCGGCCAGGGCGGCGTCGCGGTAGGCCTCGTATGGCTGCAGGCCAAACACCCACACCCCGTCCCCTCGGCCCTCGAAGCAGACGCTTGGGAACACCAGACGCTCGCCCCCCGGGGCCTGCTTCACGTCTTCCTGCTCGCGGGCTTCGTCGGGGATCGCGCGCGCGGCCTCGAGGTCCTGGCCGAAGGCCTCGACAATCGCGTGCGAGCGCAGGTCGATGCGAAAGCGCTCCACGTCCAGGCCGGCTCCGCGCGCCTCCTCGACGAGCGGCTCCGTGGTGTCGAGCTTGCGGCGGAAGCAGAACAGCCCCTCGCGGAGCGCGCGCAGGTAGCGCGCCTCCGCCTCCGCACCCTGCTCCGCGGCCGCCTTGACGGCCATGCAGGCCGGATAGGTGCTCGCGAGCGGAGACTCGCTCCACAGCCGCGGGTCGATCGGCATCCCGGACCGCTCCGCCCCGTCGAGCCAACGAAGCAGCAGCCCCTCGTACCCTGCCTCGTAGTCGCGAGCCAGACCCCCCATCACGTAGGTGAATCGCACGTCCGCGCCGAACTCCACCATGAGCCTCCGCAGGCTCGGCTCGGCCCCCCACGAGTCGGAACAGGCGGGGTCGGTGTAGACACGTGCGCTTACAGCCATCGGTCGGCGGAAAATAGATGAACGTGATCGGGACCCTGATAGGCGGACGCTTCCGGCTCGAGGAGCGAATCGGGTCGGGCGGCATGTCCACCGTCTACCGGGCCTACGACCCCACCCTCGAGCGCTGGGTGGCGATCAAGCTGATGCACCGGGACATCTCGACCGACCCGGACCAGCTCGAGCGCTTCCGCCGCGAGGCACGCGCGGTCGCGCGCCTGAACCACCCCCACCTGGTGACGGTCATCGACGCCGGCGAGGACGACGGCGCGCCCTACATCGTCTTCGAGTACGTCGAGGGCGAGACGCTCAAGGAGCGCATCCGTAGGCTCGGCCGGCTCCCGGTGCCCGAGGCGGTGGCCTACGCGATCGAGATCGGCCGCGCTCTCTCCTGCGCCCACGCCCACCGGCTCGTTCACCGTGACATCAAGCCGCAGAACGTGCTGATCGACCCGGAGGGCCGGGCCAAGGTCACGGACTTCGGGATCGCCCGGTCGCTCGAGTCCCAGGGCCTGACGGCGCCCGGACGTGTGCTCGGCACCACGGACTACGTCTCGCCCGAGCAGGCGCTCGGGCAGGAGGTGACCGAGCAGTCCGACATCTACTCGCTCGGCATCTGCCTCTACGAGATGCTCTCGGGCGAGATCCCCTTCAAGGCCGACACGCAGGTGGCGGTGGCGATGAAACACGTGCGCGAGCCGATGCCCGACGTGCAGCGCGTGCGCCCGGAGATCTCCGCAGCGCTGGCCGTGGTCGTGGAGCGGGCCACCGCCAAGGAGACCGAGAACCGCTATCCCAACGTGGACGAGATGGTGCGGGACCTGGAGGAGGTGCTCGCGATAGAGGTCGCCCGCGCCGGCGAGACCCAGGGCGAGGCGACAACCGTGCTGCGGAGCCTGTCGGACGACACCGCGGAGTTCGCCCCCCGACGGCTGCGGCGCCCACGCCGGGCCGTGCTGGTGTCCGCCCTCGTCGCCGGGGCTGTGGCGGGCCTGATCGCCTTCTTGGCCACCCGAGCGGAGAAGGGCCCTGGCGGCGCCCTCACCCCCACGGCGGGGAGCCTCAGCCCGGTCAGGCTCTCGAGCAACGCGGCGAGCGACTACGACCCCTACGGCGACGGCGAAGAGTCGCCCGACCAGACGCAGAACGCGATCGACGGCAACCGTACGACGTACTGGGACACCGAGACCTACCGCGCCGGCCTGGCCGGCGTCCACAAGCCCGGGGTGGGCCTCTACCTCGACGCGAGCAGCCCGATCTCGGCCCGGCGCATGGACGTCGTGACGCCGACTCCCGGGTTCGAGGCGGTCGTGTACGGGGCGAACACCCTCTCCGACGACATCTCGGGCTGGAGCCGGGTGAGCGGCCGCAAGCGAGTCAAGCAGGACCAGCGCATCGACCTCGACACGGCGGGCCACCGCTTCCGCTACTACCTGCTTTGGATCGTCAAGCTGCCGGAGGGCAGCAAGGCGGCCGTGCAGGAGCTGGGGCTGAAGCGCTAGCCACTAGAAGCGGTAGCGGCGCTCGCGCTCGTGCCGCGCCAGCGCCAGCGCCAGCAGCCGCTCGAGCAGCTCGACGTACGGCAAGCCGCTCGCGTCGAACAGCTTCGCGTAGACGCTCGTTGACGTGAAGCCCGGAATCGTGTTCAGCTCGTTGACCAGCACGCTGCGCTCGTCGTCGGGGTCCTCGACGAAGAAGTCGACACGCGCCATGCCCGCGCAGCCCACCCGCTCGAACGCCTCTACCGCCAGCTCGCGGACGCGCTCTCGCACCCCTTCCGAGACGTCCGGCGGCACCCGCAGCTCCATTCCACCGGGGCTGTACTTCGCCTCGTAGTCGTACCACTCGGCGCCCTCGGCGGTGAGCACGATCTGCCCCGGGACCGAGGCCTCGGGGCGCTCGTCGCCCAGCACCGAGCACTCGACCTCGATCCCGACGGCGAGCGCCTCGACGATCACGAGCGGATCGTGCTCGAAGGCGGCGGCCAGAGCAGACGGCAGCTGCTCGGCGGAGTCGACCCTGGAGATCCCGACGGACGATCCGAGGCGCGCGGGCTTCACGAACACCGGCAAGCCGAGGCCGTCGAGCACGGCGGAATCGTCGCCCTCGCGCAGCGGCCGGTAGTCGACCTGCGGGACACCACCGTGCGCCATCAGGTCCTTGAAGACGACCTTGTCCATCGAGACCGCCGACGCCATGACCCCGGCGCCCACGTACGGGACGCCGACGGACTCGAGCAGGCCCTGCACGACTCCGTCCTCGCCGTAGGGGCCGTGAAGCACGGGAAAGGCCACGTCTGCCCCGAGCAGGCCTCCCGCCGGGCGCAGCTCAACGGGCCCGCCCGCATGGGTCCAGCGCCCCTCGCGGGAGATCTCCACGGCAAGCGGCTCGTGACCGCCCTCTCGCAGGCCGTCCCGCACCGCCTCGGCGGAGGCGAGGGAGACGTCGTGCTCGCTCGAGCGCCCGCCTCCGAGGACGGCGACCCTCACGAGCAGCCTCCGAGCTCAGCCGGGCGGCGCACCGGAGCTCGGTGGGGTGCCGGGCTGCTGGCCGGGCGCGCCGCCCTGCCCTCCGGGCTCCTGGAAGGCGCCCACGACGACCACGACGCTGCTGCCGCGGTCGACGGAGCTTCCACCCGAGGGCCGCTGGTCGAGGACCTGGCCATCCTCGTCCCGGTTCGTGGTGCTGCGCTCGCGGCGAACCGGCCGCAGGCCGGCGGCGCGCAGCTCACGCGCGGCGTCGCCGGCCGACAGGCCGACGACATCCGGGACGTCCACCTTCGCCTTGCCCTTCGAGACGGTGATCGTGACCCTCGAGCCCTTCTCGACCTTCGTGCCGGCTGCGGGGCCCTGTTCCAGGACCTGGCCCTCCGGCTGGTCGGACTCGCGCTCGCGCACCGCCACCTCCAGGCGCTCGTCGCGGAGGCGCCCTTCGGCCGAGTCACGCGAGAGACCGACCACGTCGGGAACGGTGACCTTCGCGGGGCCGGAGCTGACGAACAGGCGCACACGTGTGCCGCGCTCAACCTCGGCGCCCTCCTTGGGCACGGTCCGGATCGCGTTGCCCTGCCTGACGGAGTCCGAGGGTTCGTTGTCCACGTTGACCTTGAGGTCGACCTTCGAGAGCTCTTTTACCGCACGCTCGAGCGGCAACTTCTCGACCGACGGCACGCGCACCGTGCCGGGGCCGTTCGACACCTCGAGCTTGATGGTCGAGCCCTTGTCGGCGTCGTTGCCGGCTTGCGGATCCTGGTCGATCACCGTGTCGAAGTCGGCCTGGCTCCGCGCGCGATGCTCCTCGACGTCGAAGCCCGCTCGCTCGAGCACGGCCCTCGCCTCCACCAGCTGCTTGCCCACCACCCGCGGGACCGTCGTCTTCGGCCCGGACAGCAGCCCGCTGAGGGCGAGAAAGGCCAGGAGGGCGGCCAGCAGCAGGGTGAGCGCGCCGATCGTGAACATCGGCCAGCGCCGCCGGGGCCGCTCGTCCTCGCTGGGCGGCTCGGGCGGAGGCAGCTGCGCTCCGTCGCCGGCCAGCAGAGGCTCTGCCAGCCCGGGCTCCCCGCCGACCGGCACCGGTGCCGGGACCGGGGCGAAGGCCGTGGTGTCCTGGCCGCCGTTCGCTCCCGTCTCGATCAGGTTCAGCGACTCCCCCAGTGCCGCGGCGAACTCATCGGCGCTCTGCCAGCGCTGGGCTGGGTCCTTGGCCAGCGCTGCCATCACCACGGACTCGAGCGCCGGATGGACGTCGGGCCGGAAGTGCGAGATCGGAGGCGGCGGCTCGGAGAGATGCTTGAGGGCGACGGAGACCGCAGTGTCGCCCTGGAACGGCAGCCGGCCGGCGAGCATCTCGTAGAGCATCACCCCGATCGAGTACAGGTCCGAGGCCGCGGTGACGGAGTGGCCCTGGGCCTGCTCTGGCGAGAGGTACTGCGCCGTGCCCATGATCGAGCCCGTCTCCGTCATCTCCGAGGCGCCGGCCCGCGCGATCCCGAAGTCGGTGACCTTGGCGTTGCCCTGCTGGTCCACGATCACGTTGTGCGGCTTGAAGTCCCGGTGGATCACGCCGTGGCGATGCGCGAAGCCCGCGGCCCGCAGGATCTGCAGCCCCAGCTCGATGACGCGCTCCTGCGGCATCGGCGCCTCGGCGCCGACGAGCTCCTTGAGCGGTCGGCCGGCCAGGCGCTCCATGGCGATGTAGTAGGTCCCCTCGTGCTCGCCGCGGTCGAAGACCCCCACCACGTTCGGGTGCTGAAGGCCGGCGGCGGAGCTGGCCTCGCGCCGGAAGCGCTCCACGAACTCCTGGTCCTGGGCGAAGCGGCGGTGGAGCACCTTCAGCGCCACCTGGCGCCCGAGGTGGGTGTCGTCGGCCAGGTAGACGTCGGCCATCCCGCCGGAGCCGATCCGGCTCACGATCCGGTACCGGCCATCCACCACCGCGCCTGTAGCGACTTCGCTCATCGCTTTCTCAGCAGCACCTGGAGCACTCTTTTGGCGAGCGGCGCCGCGACTGTGCCACCCTGACCGGACGTTCGCTCGACGGTCACGGCGATCGCCATCTTCGGATTGTCGATCGGGGCGAAGGCGATGAACCAGGCCTGATTCTGGCCGTTCGCCACCTCGGCCGTGCCGGTCTTGCCGGCCACCTTGATACCTGACAGCGCACCTGCGGTGCCGGTGCCCTCCTCAACCACGCGGCCCATCATCTGAGCCAGGAGGCCCGCCGCCTTCGAGGACATCACGCGGGCCTGCTCCGCCGGTTGGATGTGGTCCTTCACGCGGCCGTCCTTGCGAACTATGCGCTCGGTCAGGCGCGGTCGCATGAGCTTGCCATGGTTTCCAATAGCCGCCGCCACCTCGGCCATCTGGAGCGGGCTCACCGCGAGCCGCTCTTGGCCGATGGCCACGCGCCCTACGTCCACGGAATCGCCTGCGCCCAGCAGCCGTCGCCTATCGAAGACGCCGCTCGTCGCCATCTGGCCCGATGGGTAGTCGAGCTCGGGCTTGCGGTCGAAGCCGAAACGGTCCATGTAACGAAACAGCGTGCGCTTGCCGAGCCGCTCCCCCACCTGGCCCCAGACCGTGTTGACGGAGTGCGTCAGGGCATCGGTCAGGCTGATGGCGCCGAACTGCTCGCCGCCGAAGTTCGACAGCGGGACCCCGCCGATCGTCTTCGGCGACGAGCCGCTGAGCACCGATTGCGGGCTGAACTTGCCGCTGTCGAGCGCCGCCGCGGCGGTCACCACCTTGAAGGTCGAGCCGGGTGGGTAGCGGCCCTGGGTCGCTCGGTTGAGCACCGAGCCGCTGATGCGACCGAGGCGGCCCCTGCGCTGGGCGATCTGGTTCGGATCGAAGTCCGGCAGCGAGGCCATTACCCTGACGCGACCGGTGCGCGGCTCGATTGCGACGATCGAGCCCGGCCGGCCGGCGAGCGACGCGAGCGCCTCCTTCTGAGCGGCCGGATCGAGTGAGGTGACCAGGTCGAACCCCTCGCGACGGCTGCTCTCGATCTGGCTGAGGATCGACTGGAACTCGTCCTCACGCCCCGTCAGGTCGTCGTCGCGCGACTTCTCGATCCCTGCCTGCCCGAACTGGATGAACGAGTAGCCGAGCACGTGGGAGAAGAGCGGACCGGTGGGGTACAGGCGGGTGTAGAAGCGGTTGCCCGGCTCGCCGCGTCGCCGGTTGCGCGCGAGCACGGTGCCGTCGTCGGCCCGGATCAGGCCGCGCGGCACGCGCGCGTCGCGGATCAGCGCGCGCCGGTTCTTCGGGTTCTTGTCGAGCCCGTCGGCGCCGAAGACGGTCGACCACGAGGTCGCGAGCAGGAGCACGGCGAACAGCAGCACCACGACCCCGAACAGGCGCGATATCTGAGCGTTCATCTCAGACGAGCCCCCCGCGCCGCGAGCGCTCGGCGCGCGCGTGGTCGGAGACGATCAGGAGCAGGGCGAGCAGCACCATGTTCGCCACGATCGAGGAGCCGCCGTAGGAGACGAACGGCAGCGTGACCCCGGTCAGCGGGATCACCTTGGTCACGCCCCCGACGATCACGAACACCTGGAGCGCCATGACGGCCGTCAAGCCCGTCGCGAGCAGCTTCGAGAAGCCGTCGTTGGCCAGCTCGGCCACCCTCAGCCCGCGGTATGCGAACAGGAGGTAGACCAGCAGCACCCCGGCGGCCCCGAACAGGCCGAGCTCGTTCGTGATCACGGCGTAGATCAGGTCCGTGTGCGGGGCGGGCAGCACCGTCCCGCCGTCGATGCCCTTCAGGATCGCGTGTCCGAACCCCTGCCCGAACAGGCGCCCGTCCGCCTGCGCGAACAGGGCCTGGGCGACCTGATAGCTGCCTCCCTGCGCGTCGTAGAGCTTCGAGTCGAACGGGTGCAGCCAGGTCTCGACGCGCTGGTGCACGTGCCCGACGTGGTTCGCGAAGAAGATCGAGCCCGCGAAGAACATGGTCGAGCCGACGCTCACGAGCGACAGCCTGGCCGTGGCGACGTAGAGCAGGGCAAGGAAGCCGCCGAAGAACATCAGCGAGCTGCCCAGGTCGCGGATAACCACGAGCATCAGCATCCCGAGGCCCCACACCAGCAGGAGCGGCCCGAAGTGCTTGGGCGAAGGCCGCTCCCGCATGACCGCCACGAAGGAAGCGGCGAAGACGGCCAGCAGGACCGATTCGGCCCCGCCGAGCCGCGCGGCCCGGATCAGAAGCAGCGTGAGCAGGGCGGGAGCGCCGTAGAGCAGGAGCTGGCGCTGGAAGGGAAGCGGCCGTAGCCGGGGGCGCACCAGCACGGCGCCCATCTCCCGCAGGTAGCTCGCCAGGAAGACGATGATGCCGAGCTTCGCGAACTCGGCGGGCTGGAACTTGATTGGGCCGAGCTCGATCGCGAGGTAGGCGCCGTTCACCTGCGCGCCGATCCCAGGCAGCCGCGGCATGGCCAACAGGGCGATGCTGACCGCCGCGATCGTGTAGCGGTAGCGCTCGAGCGCGTGGTGGTCGCGCAGGAAGGCGATCGTCCCGGCGAAGAACACCAGCCCGGCGACGAACCACTGTGCCTGCTCGCGCGCCAGGTCGGCGTCGATCCTGTAGATGACGACGAGCCCGATGGCGGCGAGCAGCGCGGTCAGCGGGAACAGGTAGGGGTCGGCGTCCGGGAGGCGCGCACGGATGAAGAGGTGCCCGAGCACGCACAGGCCGAGGAAGAAGGCGCCGTAGGTGGCGGTCGCGTCGCTCACGTCCCGGCTATGGGTGATCAGCACGGCGGCGAACCCGGCCGAGACCAGGAGCGACACCGGCAGCAGCCCGAACAGCTCGCGAACACGGGCGGACATCAGCGGCCGCCCTCGCCTTCGAGCCGTCCGCGCTCCACCTGGCGCACCAGATCGACGGCGTCCCCACGGCTGCGCCAGTCGTGGCCCAGCACCCGCTTCCGCCGCGATCGCGGGATCGCCCGCGCAGGCACCCCGCTCGCGTACTCCTCTCGATAGAGCCGGACTCCGAAGGGCAGCTCGTAGGGGACCCCCCGGTAGAGCGTCACGAGCCCCGCGTCGTTGGTGCCGACGAAGTACGCCTGGCGGCTCAGCGCGTAGAGGCCCGCTCCCACTCCTCCCAGCAGCACCAGCGCCAGCAACGCCTTGAGGAGCGCGCCCCGGAGCGGCCCGCGACGGGCTCGCCGGCGGGGCGCGGGCGGCGGCGAGCGGGGAGGTGCCGGCGCAGGGGGCGCCTCCGTCGCGACCGGCGCGGGGGTCGGGGCTGCCGCCTGGACCTGATCCGCGCTCACCTGGCCCGCGAGCGTGTCCTCGCTGGCCGCGCCCGCCGGCTCGTCGACGCCCTCCGCGCCGTCGTCCTCGAGCCGGAACAGGACCACGGTCACGTTGTCCTTGCCTCCACTCTGGTTCGCCGAGCGGACGAGGGCCTGGGCGCCCTCCTCGAGGGTCCCGGAGCCACGCAGGACCGAAGCGACCTCGTCGTCGGAGATCATGCTGGTCAGGCCGTCGGAGCACAGCAGGTACACGTCCCCGGCGCGGCCGGGGACCGTGTAGGTGTCGACCTCCACCTCCGGCTCGGGCCCGAGCGCCCGCGTGATGATCGAGCGCTGTGGGTGAGACTCCGCGGCCTCCGGGGTGATCTCCCCTCTTCGCTCCAGCTCGGCGACGAGCGAGTGGTCCCTCGTCAGCTGCTCGAGCTCCCCGTGCCTCAGACGGTAGGCCCGGCTGTCGCCCACGTGGCCGATGCTCACCTCCCGGCCAGCCACCATGGCGGCCGTCAGCGTCGTGCCCATGCCTCGGCGCGACTCGTCTCGGGAGGCGAGCTCGTAGATGCGCCTGTTGGCCTCGTGGGCGATGCGGGCCAGGCGGCGTTCGGGCGTCTCGTCGCCGTCGTCGTCGTCCCCGAACACGTCGGTCGCAAGCCGGGAGGCGACCTCGCCGGCCTTTGCGCCGCCCATCCCGTCCGCAACCGCGAAGAACGGCGGCGATACGAGCAGCGCGTCCTCGTTGGTGTCTCGCTGCCGACCGACGTCGGTGCTCCCGGCCTGCTCGGCGATGCGAAGCGCCACGTCTACTCCTGGTAGCGGTACTCGGTGTCGCCGATTCGGACGACGTCGGCCGCCTTCAACCGCTCGGCCGCAGCGAGCTGCCGCCCGTTGAGGTACGTGCCGTTGGTCGACCCCATGTCCTCGATATACATGAACTCGCCTCGCGGGAAGATGCGCGCGTGCGCGGAGGAGGCGAACGGATCGTCGACGTGGAGGTCGACGGCGTCGGAGCGCCCGAGGGTCGCGCCGCGCGAGACGTCGAAGGCCGTGCCGGGATCGTGGCCCATGGCGGCCACCACCTCGAGCCGCGGCTCACCCGCCCGCTGCGCGGGTCGCGGTTCCTGACGGCGGCGGCGCGGGCCGGCCGGGTCGAGATCGGGTTCCGCGGCGGGCTGCTCGGAGCGCGCGAGATCGCGCATGGCGCTGCGCGCCACCCAGAGGAGGAACAGGTAGAGCACGGCCAGGAAGCCGAACTTCAGCGCGACGGCGAGCGGCTCGTCCACCGGCCTAGTCCAGCTCGAACGTCAGCTCCGTGACGCCGAGCGTGACGCGGTCACCCGGCTCCAGGGTCGCCTCCGCCACCCGCCGCCCGTTCACCTTGATGCCATTCGTCGAGCCGAGGTCGAAGATGGCCCAGCCGTGACGTCCCGGACGCAGCTCCGCGTGCTGGCGCGAGATGTTCGGGTCGGCCAGCATGAGGTCGCAGTCGCGGCTGCGTCCCACCACGACGCGGTCGCCGCTCAGCACGTTGCGCTTCCCCTCGCCGACGAGCAGCGCCTGGCGCCCGGTCGCCGGGCCGGCATCGAGGACACGCTCGGCGCGATCCGGCGAGTAGACCATCGTGTGGCCGAAGTCGCCGGCCGACGGGGCGACGTCCTCGGCCGGCTGCGCTTCCTCCTCGGGCGGGGAGAGCAGGTGCGCCTGGATCCCGAACTCGCCGAGCCCCAGGCGCTCGTCGGTCATCAGCTCGAGCTGGGGGCGGCTCGTCAATGCCAGCCCCTCCTGGCGCGCGTGCTCCAGCAGGTAGTCCGACAGCTCCTTGCGCAGAGCCGGCTCGTAGCCTGAGAACTGCTCCCGGTCCTGCGGGGAGAGGAAGACCCGGTAGTGGTTCGGCACGTACACGCGCGAGACGGAGACGACCTGGTTCTCCTCCATCTCCTTCGCCAGCTTGTGCGCCAGCTCGACCGGCTGGACGGTGGTCTTGAAGGCGCGCCCGAAGGCGCCCTCGACCAGGCCGCCCAGCTTGGCCTCGAGGTTTCGCAGCACGCTCATCGAGCTGGGAGGGTAGTGCCACGCGGGGGCCCGGCAGCGCCAGGTTCCGGCAGGCCGCGGGCCGGTCCTCGCCGGGCATGTGCCGCCGCCACCGCCGCCGCCGCACCGGCCAGCGGCCCGAGCACGGCCCCACGCGCCTCCCCGCGGGCGGTCGCGGAGGCCAGGAACTCCGTCAGCACTCCGTGCGCGGCGGCCAGGCCGGCGGCCCAGAGCAGACCGCCGGCCACGTCGAAGACCAGCCGGCGGCCACGCACGACGAGCGGCAGCGCCGCCGCGAAACAGGCCCAGAGGAGCAGCGGAAGCAGCAGGGGGGAGCTGAGCAGCGGGTAGACGGCATCGGAGCCTGCCGCGCGGACGCCGTGCTCCCAATCGAACCGCGGGAGCGCTCCGTCCGGGATGCCGAACAGGAGCCCCCGGCCCGTCATGACCTCCGCCGACGCGAGCCAGGCGAAACCGGCGGCGGCCATGCCGGCGCGGCGCAGGGGCGTGGCGCACAGCCCCGCCAGCCCGACGAACGCCGGTCCGAGCCCCACGGCTCCCAGAAGGGGGGCGAGCGCCGGCAGCGACCACAGCCGGCCGGCCCGCGGGAGCAGCAGCGGCACGGGCAGCGCCGCCGCCAGGACGAACAGCGCCGTGCCCGGGCGGTCCGCTCCGGGAGAGGCGAGCCAGCAGCACACGGCCAGGAGCGCCAGGAGCCAGCCCGCGCGCGGAACCAGCAACACCGCGACCGCCACGGCGCCGGCGAGGGCAAGCGGCGGGAAGGGCGGCGCTGGAGCCAGGCCGGAGAGCGTGGCGAGCATCAGCGCGCCGGCGGCCGCGCCGGCGGCCAGCCGACCGATCCCCGCGGGTGCCCGCAGACCGCGCGGCAGCCGGAGGCTCGGCCATTCGAGCGGGCGGGCGGGCGCCAGGCCGTCCTCGTCTTCGAGCTCCGGCTCGGCGGCCCGCAGCTCGGCACGCAGGTCGCTCAGCGGCGGCCGACGCTCGGGCCTCGGGTCGAGCGCCTCGTCGACCGCCGCGCAGAGCTCGGTCGGAAGGTCCCTCCGCCGCCGGGCCAGCGACGGCAACCGGCGTCCCAGCCTGCGCGCCGTCTCGGCCGGCCCGCCGGCGCGCACGGGATTGTCGCCGGCCCAGGCCTCGTACAGGGTCAGGGCGAGCGAGTACACGTCGCACGCCGCGGTCACCGAGCGGCCCTCCGCCTGCTCCGGCGCCATGTATGCGAGCGTCCCCACGACGTCGCCCGTACGCGTCAGGGCGTCGCCGCCGGCGAGCTGCGCCACGCCGAAGTCGGTGAGCTTCGCGAAGCCGGCGCCCGCCGCCGGATGGGTCACGACCATCACGTTCTGCGGCTTCACGTCCCGGTGGATCACGCCACGGGCGTGGGCGTGCTCCAGCGCCTCGCAGAGGGCGGCTCCGATCCGCGCCACGTCGCGATCCGAGAGCTCACCGGTCTGCTCGAGCTCGGCCAGGGTGCGCCCATGGACGAGCTCGGAGACCAGGAACACGTCCTCGCCCTCGGCCGCGAGCTCGTACAGGCCGACGATCCCCGGATGCCCCAGCCGCGCCGCCGCCCGGGCCTCCCGCTCGGCCCTCCCGTCGGTCCCCTCGCGAGCGAGTACCTTGACCGCCACCTCGCGCTCCAGGCGTTCGTCCCAGGCGGCCCAGACCACCCCGAAGCCGCCGGACCCGAGCCTGCTTCCCAACCTGTAGCGACCCAGGAGCAGCCGCTCGCCCCCGTCGCCGGCGGGCGGGATCCCCGCGTCCGCGACGCGCATGGTGGAGATCGTCTGAGGGCGCATGGGCTCCGCTTCATCTTCGGCTTCAGGGGGCTGCTCCCTGCCCCGAGCGAGCCTGCCAACCGCCCATCCGGTCATACTTGCCGCGAATCGCGCCCAGGTGCCAGGAGCGACCTTCTGTCCTTCCTCGACGAACCGGACGAGCCAGTACGCCGCCCGCAGCGCCGGCCTCCGACCGGGCCACCCGTGGATCGCCAGACGCTGTTCGTCCGCAGGGGAATCGCGGCGGCCGGCGGGGTGCTCGTCCTGATCCTGCTGATCCTGGGGATCAAGGGGTGCCTCAGCGCGCGCAAGGAACGCGCCATCAAGGACTACGTCCAGGAGGTCTCGGGTCTCACCCAGGAGTCCGACCAGCAGGGCAAGCAGCTGTTCCAGATCCTGTCCGGCCCCGGCGGGCGCGACCAGGCGGTCAACATCCAGAACAGCCTCAACGGGTTCCGAGTGCAATCGGCCCAGCTCGTGGACCACGCCCGAGACCTGCACCCGCCAGACGAGCTGAAGAGCGCCCAGCGCAACCTGGTCGAGGCCCTGACCTTCCGACGCGACGGCCTCGCCGCCGTCGCCGACAGCCTGCCCACCGCTCTCGGCGATCGGGAGCGCCGGCAGGGGACCGAGCGCGTCACGGCCCAGATGCAGGCGTTCCTGACCAGTGACGTGATCTACACGCAGCGCTTCCTTCGCGAGCTGGTGGGCGTGCTCCGCGACAAGAAGCTCGACGACGAGGTACGCCTGCCGCGCAGTCAGTTCGTGCCGGACATCCAGTGGCTGCAGCCCGCCTTCGTGTCAGAGCGTGTGGCCGGCATTCGAACCGGGAGGGGCGGGAAGGCCGCTACCCCGGGGCTGCACGGCGATGGGCTCGGCAGCGTCACGCTCGGCGGCCAGGCGCTCACGCCCGGCGCTTCTGCCACGGTCAGGGCATCCGGCAGCCTGGCGTTCAGCGTGCAGGTGGTGAACCAGGGCCAGGGGACGGAGACCGACGTGCCGGTGCGGGTGACGATCGGCCGCGGCGGGAACACGATCAAGGCGGAGGACACATTGACCTCGATCGCCGCCGGCGAGACCAAGACCGTGAACGTGCCGATCACGGAAGCTCCGCCCACCGGCCAGAGCGTGCCGATCACGGTAGAGGTCGTGCCCGTCCCGGGCGAGAAGAAGACCGACAACAACAAGCAGACCTTCTCGGCGATCTTCACCAGGTGACGCGCCGCCGGCTCCTCCGCCCGAGCTCGGCCCGGCGCTACCCTGGCGGCCAGTGGACGACCTGACGACCACTCAGGGCATCGCCGCGCTGGCGGCGGGCGGCATCGGCCTGATCGCCCTGCTCTGGGTGGCGATCCTGTCGCTGAAGCTGAGACGCGTCCGCGCCGCACAGAGCGCGGTACTCGGTGACGGGAAGCGCGACCTGATCTCCCACGCCGCCACGCTCGAGAGCGCCTTCGTTCAGCTTCGCGAGTGGGTGGAGGAATCGGCCGCGCACATCGAGCGGAGAATGGGGGTCGCCGAGGGGCGCATCGACGGCTCCGTCGCCCACACCTCGCTCGTCCGCTACGACGCCTACGGCGAGATGTCCGGCCAGCAGTCGAGCTCGCTGGCTCTCCTGGACTCCAGGCGAACCGGCGTGGTCGTCTCGTCGATCCTGCATCGCGACCAGGCGCGCGTCTACGTCAAGCAGGTGCGCGAGGGACAATCCGACCTGGAGCTCTCGCCGGAGGAGCTGCAGGCGATCGAGGCGGCGGCGGCAGCGCCGCAGGGCGCGCCCACCGAGGCCTGAGCCTCGTGCGGGTCGCCTTCCTGGGCCCCGCGGGGACCTTCACCGAGGAGGCGCTCAGGGCCTCCGCGCCTGGCCACGTCGACGAGCTGCCCTACCCCACCGTCTACGAGGCGGTCATGGCGGTGCAGGAGGGCGATGCCGACCGGAGCGTCGTGCCGATCGAGAACTCGCTCGAGGGCGGAGTGGCGGCGACCCTGGACGCCCTGGCGAACGAGGCCGACCGGGTGCGGATAGCCGCGGAGGTCGTCAGGCCGGTGCACCACTGCGTGGTGGCCCGGCGGGAGCTTGGGCTCGAAGAGGCGGCGCGGGTGGTGTCCCATCCTCAGGCCACCGCGCAGTGCGCGCGCTTCCTGCGCATGCGCCTGCCGGACGCCGAGCGCATGTCGGCGTCGTCGACGGCGGAGGCCGTGCGAATCGTCCGCGACTCGGACGAACCGTGGGTCGCGCTCGGCTCGCGCCTCTCGGCCGAGCTCTACGACTGCCGCGTGCTGGCCGCCGACGTCGAGGACGACCCGGGGAACCTGACGCGGTTCGTCTGGCTGGCGCGGGAGGACGAGCTGGGCGAGCCAGGCCCGCGCGCCAAGACCTCGATCGTCTTCTGGGGGGCGGGCGACGAGTCGCCGGGGTGGCTCGTCTCCGTCCTGCTCGAGCTCGCCGAGCGGTCGATCAACCTGACCAGGATCGAGTCCAGGCCGAGGCGGGTGCGCCTGGGCCACTACATGTTCTTCGCGGACCTCGAGGGCGGCGCCGACCAGCCACCCGTGGCGGAGGCGCTGAGGGCGCTCGGCGACCGGGTCGAGGGTCTCCGGATCCTCGGCTCCTACCCTGCCGCGCCGCCCCCGGATCCCGGCGGCTAGCCGGGTGGCGGTCGCTACACTGGCGCCCAACCGTGGCCGCGACCGCCACACGGATCCTCTCCCAAGAGGCCGACGCCGAGCCGGCCCCATCCGTCGCGCTGCCCGGGCGCCGCCCCGAGCAGCGCGGTAGCTCCGGCGGCAGGGTCCTGGTCCTGAACGCCTCGTTCGAGCCGATCAACGTCTGCACGGTCCGGCGCGCGGCCGTCCTGGTCCTGAAGGAGCGCGCAGAGATCCTCGAGCACGCCGACTGGAGCCTGCACGCCGAGAGCCTGACGATGCCGCGCCCCGTGGTGATCCGGCTCGTCACCTACGTGAAGATCCCGCGGAACGCCCACCGTCGCAAGATCACCCGCCGAGCCGTCTTCGCCCGCGACCGCTGGACCTGCCAGTACTGCGGCCACGAGCGCGGCCACCTGACCGTCGACCACGTGATCCCGCGCTCGAAGGGCGGCAACTCGACCTGGGACAACATCGTCACCTGCTGCGCCCCCTGCAACCGGCGCAAGGGGAACCGGCTGCCCCGGCAGGCGAACATGAGCCCGCGACGCAAGCCGAAGGCGCCCCAGCCCACGATCTTCATCCACGTGGCCGCGCCTCGGATCCCTAGCGCGTGGGAGCAGTACCTGGTCGCCGCGGCCTAGGGCCGAAGCCTCAAAGAAGAGGGGCGCCCCGGCGGGACGCCCCTCTGCACTTCCGCTGGACTTGATCGACGGCGGGCGCTCGGATCGCTTGGAGGCGGCCCGGGCCGGAGGGACCACTACCGGCCTCCGCTGCCGACGGCGTCGCGGTTGGATTCCCTAGACGGGGATCCAGCTCCTGACTAGGGGCCGGACACCTCCAGGGTCCCGAAAAATTCATGACTCAAGCTAGGACCACCTCCTTTCCCTGGTCCGGCCATTGAAGCAAACCGGGGAGATGGGCGGGCCTAGGTCTCCGCCGGCTGACCGTCCTCGACCGCGTCGGCCTGCTCGACGACCGCCTCGACCTGCGCGGCGGCCTCCGTCGAGGCCTCGGCCACGAGCGCCACGGCGCTGACCATGTCGTCCTCGCGCAGGTTCATCACCCGCACGCCCTGGGCGGGGCGCCCGTGCTTCGAGATTCCCCTGGCGCCCGTGCGCTGCACCATGCCGTTCTGGGAGATGAAGACGAGCTCCTGGTGCTCGCGCACGATCAGCGCGCCGGCCAGGCCGCCCTTCTTCTCGGTCAGCGTGATCGTCTTGACCCCCATCGTGCCGCGCCCCTTGACGGGGTACTCCTCGATGTCGGTGCGCTTGCCGTAGCCGTTGTCGGTCACGACCAGCAGCTCGGTGTCGGGCCGCACGACGTCCATCGCGAGCACCCAGTTCTTGCCGCGCGAGACGTTCATGCCGCGCACGCCGCCGGTGTCGCGCCCCATCGGCCGCGCCTGGTTCTCGTGGAAGCGCACCGCCTGCCCGGAGTGGGAGACCATGATGATGTCGTCGTCGCCGCTCGTTCGGCGGACCGCCACCAGCTCGTCGTCGTCGCGGATCTTGATCGCGATGATCCCGTCGGCCTTTATCGGCGTGTTGTAGGCCTGGAACTCGGTCTTCTTGACCTGGCCCTTGCGGGTGGCGAAGACCAGGTACTTGTCCTCCGAGAAGTCGCGCGTGGCCTGGACGGCGTGCACGCGCTCGCCGTCGCGCAGGGGCAGCAGGTTGACGAGCGCCCTCCCCTTGGCGGTCCGCGAGGCCTCCGGCAGCTCGTACACCTTGAGCCGGTAGACCTTGCCGCGGTTCGTGAAGAAGAGCAGGTAGTCGTGAGTCGAGCAGACGAAGAGGTGCTCGATGTAGTCGTCGTCCTTCATGTCCATGCCCATCACGCCCACCCCGCCGCGCTTCTGGTTGCGGTAGGTGGCCAGCGGCAGCGACTTGATGTAGCCGGACTTGGTGATCGAGATGACCATCTGCTGGTCGGCGATCAGGTCCTCGATGTCGATGTCGTCCTCGGAGTGCGTGATCTCGGTACGCCGGTCGTCGGCGTAGCGCTCCCTGATCTCGAGCAGCTCCTCCTTGATCAGGCCCATCACCCTGTCCTCGTCGCCGAGGATCTCGCGCAGCTCCCTGATCCGCTCGACAAGGTCGGCGTGCTCCTGCTTGATCTTGTCCTCCTCGAGCGCGGTGAGCCGTGCGAGGCGCATGTCGAGGATCGCCTGGGCCTGCATCTGGCTGAGCTCGAACTTGTCCATCAGGCCCTCGCGCGCCGCCTCGGGGTCGCGCGAGCTGCGGATCAGCTCGATCACGGCGTCGATGTCGCCGAGGGCGACCAGCAGCCCCTCCAGGATGTGCGCGCGGTGCTCGGCGTCCCGCAGCTCGTGCTGCGTGCGGCGCACGATCACGTCGCGCTGGTGGTCGACGTAGTTCTTGATCAGCGGGACGAGCCCGAGGGTGCGCGGCACGCCGTCGACGAGCGCGACCATGTTCACGCCGAACGTCGTCTGCATCGGCGTGTGCTTGTGGAGCTTGTTGAGCACGACCTTGGGGATCGCGTCGCGCTTCAGCTCGATCACGAGCCGGATGCCTGAGCGGTCCGACTCGTCGCGCAGGTCGGAGATCTCCTTGATCTTGCCGGTCTGCACCTGCTCGGCGATCTTCTTGATCAGGCCGGAGCCATCGTTGCGGCCGTCGCCCTTGGTCACCTGGTAGGGCATCTCGGTGAGGACGATCGCCTCCTTGCCCTGCCGCAGCGGCTCGATGTGCGCCCGCGCCCGCACGAGGACCCGCCCGCGCCCGGTCTCGTAGGCGTCCTTGATCCCCTGCCAGCCGACGATGATGCCGCCGGTCGGGAAGTCCGGTCCCTTGATGTGGCGCATGAGGCCGGCGACGTCGAGCCCGGGATCGTCGATGAAGGCGATCGTGGCGTCGATCGCCTCGCCGAGGTTGTGCGGCGGGATGTTGGTGGCCATCCCGACCGCTATCCCGGACGCGCCGTTGACCAGCAGGTTCGGGAAGCGCGAGGGCAGCACGAGCGGCTCGAGCTCCGAGTCGTCGTAGTTCGGCCCGAACTCGACGGTGTCCGCGTCGATGTCGCGCAGCATCTCCGTGGTCAGGCGCGCCAGGCGGGCCTCGGTGTAGCGCATGGCCGCGGCCGGGTCGGCGTCGACAGAGCCGAAGTTGCCCTGGCCATCCACCAGCGGATGGCGCATGGCGAAGTCCTGCGCCAGGCGCACGAGCGTGTCGTAGATGGCCGAGTCGCCGTGGGGGTGGAACGAGCCCATCACCTCGCCGACGACGCGAGCGCACTTGCGGTAGGGGCGATTCGGCTGCAGACCGGACTTGTGCATCGCGTAGAGCACGCGCCGGTGGACCGGCTTCAGGCCGTCGCGCACGTCCGGCAGCGCCCGGCCCACGATCACGCTCATGGCGTAGTCGAGGTACGAGGAGCGCATCTCCTCCTCGAGCCCCCGCGGCTCGATGTTCCCGCCTGTCAGCTGCTCGATCGACATCTCAGACGTCCAGCGACGCCTCTCGTGCGTAGGTCTCGATGAACTCGCGCCGCGGCTCGACCTTGTCGCCCATCAGCATCGAGAAGATCTGGTCGGCGGC
>JBHELQ010000108.1:0-3522 GCA_046262995.1 Thermoleophilaceae bacterium | reverse complement strand
GGCGAGACCGTCAAGGTCGTCTCGGGCCCCCTGTCCGACTTCTCGGGCGAGATCTCGGAGATCAACGACGACGCCGCCAAGCTCAAGGTGCTCGTGTCGATCTTCGGCCGCGAGACCCCCGTCGAGGTCGGCTACGACCAGGTCAAGAAGATCTAGGGACGCGACGATGGCGAAGAAAGTCCTCACCCTGATCAAGCTGCAGATCCCCGCCGGCGCCGCCAACCCGGCGCCGCCGGTCGGCCCCGCCCTCGGCCAGCACGGCGTCAACATCATGGAGTTCTGCAAGGCGTTCAACGCCCAGACCCAGCAGGACGCCGGCACGATCATCCCGGTCGAGATCACGGTCTTCGAGGACCGCTCGTTCACCTTCATCACGAAGACCCCACCGGCCGCGGTGCTGATCAAGGAGGCCGCCGGGATCGACAAGGGCTCCGGCGAGCCGAACCGCGAGAAGGTGGCCAAGCTCAGCCGCGAGCAGGTGCGCCAGATCGCCGAGAAGAAGATGCCCGACCTGAACGCCCACACGGTCGAGCAGGCGGAGAAGATCATCGCGGGCACGGCCCGCTCGATGGGCGTGGAGGTGGGGTAGGGGTGGCCCACGGCAAGCGCTACCGCACCAACTACGAGCAGGTGGATCGCGAGCGGGTGTACTCGCCCGCGGAGGCGGTGCAGCTGATCAAGGGCTTCGAGGGCCCGCGCTTCAGCGAGACCGTGGAGTGCCACATCCGCACCGGCCTGAACGTCCGCCACGCCGAGGAGCAGCTGCGCGGGACGATCGCCTTCCCGCACGGGCTCGGCCGCGAGATGACGGTCGCGGCCTTCGCCAAGGGCGACAAGGCACGGGAGGCGCAGAAGGCCGGCGCCGACCACGTGGGCGCCGAGGACCTGGCGGAGCGGATCGAGGGCGGCTTCACGGACTTCGACGTGGCGATCGCGACCCCGGACATGATGCCGGTGGTCGGCAAGCTCGGGCGCATCCTGGGCCCGCAGGGCAAGATGCCGAATCCGAAGGTGGGCACCGTGACCCAGGACATCGCCAAGGCGGTCGGGGAGTCGAAGGCCGGCAAGGTCGAGTACCGCACCGACCGCAGCGCGATCGTGCACCTGCCGATCGGCAAGACCGAGTTCGACGGCCGGCAGCTGCTCGAGAACTACGCGGCCCTGATCGACGAGATCGTTCGAGCGAGGCCCGCGTCGGCAAAGGGCCGCTACCTGCACACCATCACGCTCGCCACCACGATGGGCCCGGGCGTGAAGGTCGATCCCAACCGCACCCGCGGACTCGTCGAGGAGGCGGCCGCGCTAGCCTGACGGAGAGAGTTCCTGCCCGAGACCCCCGGCAGCCGTCAGGCGGAAGTCCGGGACAGGCGGGGCCCGGCGAGACGACGTCCGCTCGAGAGCCCGCCTGCGTGCGGGCTCAATCGATTCGAGAGAGACGAGCGGCGAGATGAAGAAGGACCAGAAGGCGACGGTGATCGAGGAGGTCGCCTCGCAGATCCAGGAGTCGGAGGCGATCTTCGCCGTCGACTATCGCGGCATCAGCGTGCCGCAGGCCGCGGAGCTGCGGGCGAGGCTGACCGACGCAGGCGCCCGCTTCCGGGTCGTCAAGAACACGCTCACGGTCCGCGCGGCCGAGCAGGCCGGCGCCAACGACCTGAAGGAGCTCCTCGAGGGGCCGACGGCCTTCACCTTCGTAGCGGGCGACGGTGACGTCGCCGTGGCGGCCAAGGCGCTCGCCCAGTTCGGTCGCGAGCACGACGTGCTCGACTTCAAGGGCGGCCGCATGAGCGGCGAGCCGCTGACCGGCGAGCAGATCCAGGCGATCGCCCGGCTACCCGCGCTGGACGTATTGCACGGGCAGCTCGTTGGCACCGTGGCCGCTCCGATCACGGGCCTCGTGCGCGGACTGAACGCGCTCATCTCCGGGCTCGCAATCCAGCTGCAGCAGATCGTCGAGCAGGGGCTGGCAGGCGGCGAGGCGCCCGCCGCGGAGGCGGAGGCGGAGGACGAGGCGCCGGGATCGGAAGAGTCCTCGGAGGAGGCCGGACCGACTCCCGAGGAGCCCTCGACCGAGGTCGATCAGGACGCCCAGGCGGAGGAAGCGGCCGACGAGGCCAAGGAATCTTCAGGCGAGGAAGAGGGCGCCGAGCCCTCGACCGAGGCCGACCAGGAACCGTCAGACGACTCGCCCGCCGAGGGCGACGGCGATAAGGAGGGCTAGATGGCGACAGCCGCTGAGCTGATCAAGGAGATCAAGAAGATGTCGGTGCTGGAGCTCTCTGAGCTCGTGAAGGCGCTCGAGGAAGAGTTCGGGGTGTCCGCCACGGCGGTCGCCGCGGCGGCCCCGGCGGGCGCCCCGGCCGGCGATGGAGCCGCGGCCGAGGAGGAGGCCACCACCGTCGACGTGGTGCTGACCGGCGCCGGCGACAAGAAGATCCAGGTGATCAAGGTCGTCCGGGCCGCCACCGGCCTCGGCCTGAAGGAGGCCAAGGCCCTGGTGGACGAGGCGCCCAAGCCGATCAAGGAAGGCGTAGAGCGCGAAGAGGGCGACAAGCTGAAGGGTGAGCTCGAGGAGGCCGGCGGCAGCGTCGAGCTGAAGTAGCTCAGCGCCGGCCGTGGACACAGCCGCTAGGCTTTGTCACGGCCTATAGCCGCAGCCGTCCCTCGGCAGCGCCCCGGCACATATCCCGGGGCCTCGGGACGGGGTCCGTGACGGCCAACCACCGACTGCTCAGCCAGCCCTGAGCGGGCCGGGCCGCCCCTTGAGGGGGCGGATGTCGGTCTGCTATTCTGGCGGGTCGCGCTTTGCGCCCCTCCGGAACCTCGCCGAACCACCACGCCTAAGGAGTCGCCGCTTTGGCACGTGTTGACGCTGCTCGTACGCGCCGCAGTTTCTCGCGCCTCGAGACGGTCCTAGAAGTACCCAACCTGATCGACACCCAGCGTCGCTCGTTCGAGTGGCTCGTCGACACGGAGAAGGGCGGGCTGCGCGAGACGATCGACGACGTTTCGCCGATCGAGGACTACACCGGCAACCTGGCCGTCGTCTTCGAGCAGATCGAGTTCGACGAGCCGGTCGCCCCGATCCTCGAGTGCCGCGAGAAGGACCTGACCTACGCGCGGCCGCTCACCGTCAAGGTCGCCTTCCAGAACCGCGAGACCGGCGAGATCCGCGAGCAGTCGGTGTTCATGGGCGATTTCCCGTGGATGACCGACTGGGGCACGTTCATCATCAACGGCACCGAGCGCGTCGTCGTCACGCAGCTCGTGCGCTCGCCGGGCGCCTACGTGATGGAGCCCAAGGACCGCGAGAAGCAGGTCTTCATCGCCAACCTGATGCCCGCCCGCGGGTCCTGGCTCGAGCTCGAGATCGACAAGAAGGGGCGCGTCTACGTCCGCATCGACCGCAAGCGCAAGCTGCCGGTCACGGTGCTGCTGCGGGCGATGGGCGAGGTGCTGCGCGAGGGCGGCTACGTGCCCGAGGGCTGGACCGGCTCCGACGAGGAGATCCTGAAGCTCTTC
>JBHELQ010000107.1:0-3870 GCA_046262995.1 Thermoleophilaceae bacterium | reverse complement strand
CTCGCGTGCGGCGTCGCCGTAGCGATCGGCATAGTCGAAGACGACGAACCCCGTCATGGTCGCCCTGTTGACCAGCAGCGACATGTAGTTGCTCGGGCCCTTCATCTTCTTTTCGTTGTACTGGGAGACGGCCCCACAGATGGCGATCCGCGCGCCGCGAGCCAGCCGGGCGAGCGCGGCGTCGAGGATGTCGCCGCCGACGTTGTCGAAGTAGACGTCCACGCCGTCGGGGCACGCGTCCTTCAGCGCGCGGGGGACGTCGTCGGCCTTGTAATCGATGGCGGCGTCGAAGCCGAACTCCTCGACGATCAAGCGGCACTTCTCGGGTCCGCCCGCGATGCCCACGGCCGACGCGCCCTTGAGCTTGGCGATCTGCCCGACGGTGGATCCGACGGCTCCGGCGGCCGCCGAGACCACGACCGTCTGTCCGGGCTCGGGCCGGCCGATGTCGAGCAGGCCGAAGTAGGCGGTCATGCCGGGCATGCCCAGGGTGTTGAGGTACACGGGAAGAGGCGCGAGTCCCGGGTCGACCTTCGTCAGGCCGGAGCCGTCCAGGACCGCGTACTCCTGCATCCCGAAGAGACCGGTGACGTGATCGCCCTCGGCGAAGTCGGGGTGCTTGGTCTCGATGACCTTCCCGACGCAGATGGCGCGCATGACCTCCCCGATGCCGACCGGGGGGACGTATGACTTGCCCTCGTTCATCCAGCCGCGCATGGCCGGATCGAGCGAGATGTACTGGACCTGGACCAACACCTCCCCGTCGCCCGGCTCGGGAACGGGCTCTTCGGTGTAGTCCCAGTTGTCGCGGTCCGGCATTCCCTCTGGACGAGCGGCGAGCCGGAACTGATGATTGTTGGTCATAGCGGCAAGTCCTCCTCGAGTGAGGCGATCGTATAGTCGGCGCCCGCCTGGCGCAGCTGCTCGACGTTGAAGTGGTGGCTGCCCACGCCCACGCACTCGATCCCGGCCGCATGCGCGCCCTCCACGTCGCGGGGCGTGTCGCCGATCACGATCGCCTGCGCGGGAGTCACGGTCTCGCCGTAGACGAGCGCGGCGCGCCCCAGCGCGATCCGGGTCAGCTCGCCCCTGTCGTCGGAGTCCGAGCCGTAGCCCCCGAACGAGTAGAAGCGATTGAGACGCGCGCGGTGGAGCTTGATGTGGGCAGCCGCCTCCACGTTCCCGGTCACGAGACCGAGCAGGTAACCGTGCTCGAGCAGCCTTGGCAGCAGCTCCTGGACTCCCGCGAGCACCTGATAGCCCTCGGACTGCTCGACGGCCTGATGGAGGTAGTGCAGGCGCCGCTCGAGCAGCCGGGCGAACTCCTTGCGGCCGGGCGCGCGCTTCATGACTCCCTCGAAGGTCGCACGGCCGACGGCCGGGTCGGTCATGCCCGTGTCGGTGAACTCGCCGATGTCGGCCGGCACGCCGTAGAGCTCATCGAACGCGAGCCGCCACGAGGTGGCCCCCGCGCCGCCGGTGTTGATCAGCGTTCCGTCGATGTCGAACAGGACGGCTAGGCGGTCGTCTGCCATCGGCCCGCAGCGTAAGGCACGTCTGTGAGGAGGGAACCGCTGTACGCTGCACCCGTGCGCCGGCCGGGAGGCTCGCTGGGCGTTGTTCACAGGACGGGCATGGTTCGCGTCCTGCTGCTGACGCTCGCCGCTCTGACGGTGAGCAGCCTGGCCGCGTCGGGGGCCGACGCGCGAGTGGTCTGGCTCTGCCGTCCCGGTGTGGCCGACAACCCATGCCGGGGCGACCAGACGACGAGGTACTTCGCATCCGACGGGTCTTCCCGCGTGGGGAGGCCGGCGGTTCCGGCGAAGCCTCCGATCGACTGCTTCTACGTCTATCCGACGGTCAGCAACCAGCCGACGCCGAACGCGACGCAGACGGCGGATCCCGAGATCAAGTCGATCGCGAAGTACCAGGCGCAGCGCTTCTCGACCCGCTGCCGGGTCTTCACGCCGATCTACCGGGAGGTCACCGCCGCCGGCGTGTCGATGGCCAGCCAGACGCACGACACGACGCCCTACGAGACCGCCTTCACCGACGTGCGCGAGGCGTGGCTCAGCTATCTGCGCCATGACAACCACGGCCGCGGCGTGGTGCTGATCGGTCACTCCCAGGGCAGCCGGATGCTGCGCGCGCTGATCCGCCGGGAGATCGACCCGAAGCCGTCCGTCCGCCGCCTGCTCGTCTCGGCGATCATCCCCGGCGCCAACGCGACGGTGCGCAAGGGAAGCCGAGTCGGCGGGGACTTCGCGCATGTGCCGACCTGTCGCACCGGCGGCGAGATCGGCTGCGTGATCTCGTACTCGACCTTCAACGAGACCCCGCCGGACAACGCGCGCTTCGGCCGCACCGACACCGACCCGGTTGGCAATGCCCTGGGCCTTCCGGTCGGGCCGAAGTTCGAGGTGATGTGCGTGGACCCGACCAGGCTCGCGGGGGCCGGCGGCAGGTTCGCGTCACTGCAGCCGAGCGAGCCGTTCGCGCCCGGCGTGATCGCGGCCCTGCTCGTGAAGCTCTACCGCGGCCCGCCGCCCACGGCCGACAAGCCGTGGCTGCAGCCCCAGGACCACTACACGGGCCGCTGCATGACCTCCAACCACGCGCGCGTGCTCATGCTCTCCCCCGTCGCGAACGCGCGGAAGCTGGATCCATCGCCCGACGCGACCTGGGGCACCCACCTGGTCGACATCAACATCGCCCTCGGCAACCTGACCGCCCTGGTGGGCCGCGAGTCGAGGGCCTACCGCGCGGTCGCGGCCAGGCGGTCCTGCCTGTCCCGCCGCGTTCGGATCGGAAGGCGCCGCATCGGCCGGATCGCGCTGGGCGCCACGCGTAAGCGCCTGCGGCGGCGCATCGTCCCTGTCGCGCGCACGGCCAGGAGCTACCGCTGGTGCGTAAGGGGCTCGCGCAGGCGCGTGGCGGCCGTCTTCGCCCGGCGCTCCGCCGGCGGGCGGGCATGGCTCGTCGTCACGAGAATACGGCGCTACAGCGCCCGCAGGGTCAGCCCGGGTCAATCCTTCGCGCGACTCGTGCGGCGGTTCCCGGCCGCTCTGCGCCTGCGTCCCGGGCTCTACCGCGCCGGCCCGCGCAGCAGACGCATCTTCGGCGTTCGACGTCGGAGGGTCCGCTTCGTCGGCGTCGCGGCGAAGCCGCTGTTGCGCCACCCCCGCCTGCTCAGGCGCTACCTGCGCCTGGCCAGCCTCTGAGCTACGCCGCGAACCGCTCCGCGCTGCGGGCCTTCGCCTTCGCCGCCTCGACCTCGCGGTCCTTCGGCGGCGCCGAGGTGACCAGCTCGCTCAGCAGCCGGGTCGAGACCTGGGCGACGTCTTCGACGGCGCGCTCGAAGGCCTCGGCGTTCGCCTGCGACGGCTTGTTGTAGCCGCTGACCTTGCGGACGTACTGGAGCGCCGATGCGCGGATCTCCTCGTCGGTCGCCGGGGGCTCGAAGTTGTGGAGGGTTCTGATGTTTTTGCACATGCGGCGAGCTTAGACGGCTTGACCCGGCATCGCCGGCGCTGAGAGGATCGAACGCGAACCCAGGTCAGAAGGAGACGCAATGCCCCTCACAATGGACCGCGTCCGCCGGATGGGCGGAGCGGCAGGAATCGCGTTCGTAATCATCGCCCTCGTCGCGCTGTTCCTGCCGGGGACCCCGCCCAAGGCGGACGAGGTCTCGAAGATCACCTCCTACTTCATGGACAAGCGCGGAGGCATCCTGGCGAGCAATTACCTGGTGGGCCTGGCGTTCACCTTCTTCCTGCTCTTCCTCGCGTCCCTCCGAGCGCATCTCGGCGCGGGCGACCGCAGCGGCGCCCGACCCGGATCCGCGGCGCTGGCGGGCGGCGTGGCCGGGAC